>CAZRPK010000005.1:6606-53170 GCA_964601915.1 uncultured Kangiella sp.
AAGGTATTAAGAAAGGTTAGGGCTTAGACTACACCTCTAAGAACCTACCCTTTCACTCGATGTTTCGCATTCATAAAATCCTTGTGAGAGACATGAATTAACGCATTCACTTTGCGAATATAATGCTCTTCATGTGAATCAAGTTTTCCGTCAGCAAAGGCTACACGCCATAACTCTTCGATCATTTCTATTTTTCTATGTTTATCAAAATTCTGATTGATAACTGAAGTAAACTGATAATAATCAATTGAATGATCTAATTCTTGATTGGCTAAAAACATTAGCTCCTCTTTTTCAATATCTGTAAGGTCAAATTTTTTATCCAGCGATTCTTTTAATGTGCATTTTTCATCATCATTTATATGACCATCAATTCTCATCATTTCTACCAGTAAAACAGCAACGGCCAAATGAATAGCATGTTGTTTGTCTGCTTCAGACTGTTCTGTTTTTTCAGATAAGTGATCAAAAAATATTTTTATTGCTTTTAACATCTTGTACCCTTCCTACTTAGAGGCATTTCAGTTTACCGTACATAGTATACCTGCCTTAATCATAACGTAACAGTCAACAAATTATTCAAATAACAATACCGCTTCTATTGTTACAAGGAGAATATGATCCTTTAGCAAAATTGGAATCACATACTCGATTTTTTGTTCGCTTACCCAACGCCAATAAGCAATGGATAATTCTAGCAGGTGGCGATCATGCTGCACTTTTAGAGACACCAAAATTTAGGTTAACCAGGACGACCATCTGAACGAGTTGTCAATAACATCGATGCGTAAAAGTAAAGATATAAACTAAAAGATACAATCCAAAAAATTCCAGCAATTGCAATACTTTGATTAAAGAATATTGGAAACCATATAGGTATTACAACTCTAACAAAAGCAGAAAAAAGAATCAGACCAAAAGCGACCTTCATTATTTTTGGTTCTTTTAATGGCCTGCCAGTATGTCCTAATGTTACTCGCGAAATCATCGCTAGAATCATTCCTCCGATTGTTCCAATTGTAAAGCTGTGAAGAATAATACTCACACTATTAACATACCCAAGGCTAAACAAGACGAATAAGAAAAAACCGACAGGAATAAATATAAATGATATATGTAATGACCAAAGTAAGGGAGTACTAAAAGTATGTTGAATTCCCCAGCGAAGAAAACGCCAACCATTAGAAATAATTGCAACGGCTGAAATACCTAATAGAATATTTTTGTCTATTTGTTGAAATCCAAATAAAGCAACTGCGACTAATAGCAAAATAGAGAAAATCGCAATAACTTCTAAAAATAAAATATTAGGAAGTCTAGCAGTACTTGTCCCATTAGCGGTAAAAAAAGGGATCACTCGTCCTCCAAGAATAGTTATGATAAGCACGAAAGCCATAATAGTTGCATGTAATGATTGACTTGCTAACAAAAAATTCTCTGATTGAATAGACCAATGACTTAATCCATTGAGCGATGCAAGCAAAAGCAAAATTGGAATAAATATTAAATTACGCCACTGTTTCACTTTAACAACAGGGTAAGCCATAGCCAAAGATGAAAGAATAAGAAACGACACATCCACTACAGCAATAATCCATGGATAAATTCCATTTCCAAAGGCTATAAGCACTCTTCCAGCCAGCCAAATCAACACTAAACTGGCTAATAATTTTCCACTTAACCCAGGTACTCCCGTCCATGTTTTAACTGCCGTTAATAAGAAACCAGTAACGATAGCAACGCCAAAACCAAATAGCATTTCATGTCCATGCCACCAAATGGCTCCTCCATATGGAACCCAATTACCAGAATCAATGATTCCTAAATTTAACCAATAATTAACCCACCACCCAATAGCAATAACCGAAAATAGAACACCTAACAGAAAGAATGGTCTAAATGCTAAACGGAAAATCGGAGGAATAGCCAACGCTTGTTTGGTATTTTCTATATTAAGAGGCATAGCAATCTCTGAAGTGGTTCTATTTACGGCAAATTATACGCCTTAGAACTCATGTTTTGATGACTTAAATCAGTTTTAAAGACGCGCAAGTTAAGATGTTATTATCTGACTAACCACTCAATTGCTGAACAACCCATTGTTGTAGTTGAGGCAACCCCATTGCACCAGACATGCGCCCTTTCTCTTCTCCGTTTAAGAAAAGCGCTAAAGTGGGTATTGAACGAACATTAAAATCAATACCAGCTTGTTGATTAGCTTCAGTATTAACTTTAAGAATTCGGAGTTGGTTGCCGGTTGTTTTAGCAAATTCTGAATATATTGGAGCGAAATTAACACATGGTCCACACCAAGGCGCCCAAAAATCAATTAAAACTGGTAATGCAGAGTGTTCAATATGCTTTATTAAATGCTCGGAATTAACCTCTAAAGGCTCACCGGTAAACAAATTCTGATGACAGATCCCACATTTTGGCGTTTGATCGAGCTTTTCTATAGAGAATTGATTGATAGTGCCACAATGACAAACGAGTTTCATTTTATTAGACATAATTCAGTTTGAAAGATAATTGACCGAGAGTATGATTATCCTAAAAAAGAAACAAAACAGCAAAGCTTTCATAACGATATAAATGGTATTTAGCTTAATTCGCCCATATTGCTAATTACTAATCTTTTGTTTCTGTTTTCTCTTGTTCAGAAGTCCAGCTTGACACCTTTTTCTTGGCAAATTTATAAACTTGATTCCAAAACTCATGGAAAGTCGCTCCAATGATAATACCAATTATTAATTCGATCATTATTTTCTCCTATTAATCCTTAGTGAATATTTGGTTTGATTACACTATTAGGTAAAGCAATTAGCAAGCCAATGAAGTAATATATTAGTAACCCTTTGATAATACTAAATAAATAATTTCTTTTCAATTCTTCAAACCTTAATATAATGAATAGACTGCTTTGTATTAGCGAAACTCGCTATTTAGTCGTATGAAACACTATTCAAAATTGTACAAAAAAAAGCCACTTTTTCGTTAAAACACGTTTTCATGCCCGCTTAAAAGGTGTAAAATTTGCGGCTCTTTCGGTTACAGCTTAGTCTAGTTTGGTTATTAGAATAGATTGCTATTTATCATCGAACAGACTCATTCAATAGAAGCTGTAGCAATGAAGATTTTATGAAAATTGGCTCTTATAATTTAGATAATAATTTATTTTTGGCGCCAATGGCTGGAGTCACAGATTTACCATTTAGACGTTTATGTAAAAGGTTAGGAGCTGGGGTGGTCGTTAGTGAGATGGTGACCTCTGATCCGAGTTTATGGGCATCCCGAAAGACCCAACTCCGGATCGCTCAAGATTCTAATCCAGAAAATGAACCAGGTTTAAGAGTCGTACAAATAGCTGGCGGTGATGCTGACATACTAGCCAGAGCCGCTCGATTTAACGTCGGTAATGGCGCCCAAGTAATTGATATTAATATGGGATGTCCCGCCAAAAAAGTTTGTAAGAAGGCGGCAGGATCAGCGCTTTTGAAAGATCCAAAATTAGTAGAAGAAATATTAAATACCGTCGTTTCTGCGGTTGATGTTCCAGTAACATTAAAAATTAGAACGGGATGGAATAAAGAAAATAAAAATGCATTACAAATTGCTAAAATTGCAGAAAATGCTGGCATTCAAGCTTTAGCTATTCATGGTAGAACTCGTGAATGTAAGTACTTAGGAAATGCAGAACACGACACGGTTGCTTTAGTAAAACAATCGATGAGTATTCCAGTAATTGCCAATGGTGATATTAGTACACCTATTGATGCAAAACGGCTTTTAGATTATACCAAAGTTGATGGTTTGATGATTGGTAGAGCCGCACAAGGAAAACCTTGGATATTTAGAGAAATTGACCATTTTTTAAATAACAATGAATTTTTACCTCCAATAAAAAGAGCAGAAATAAAAAACATATTACTAGAGCACATTGAAAATTTGCATCAATTTTATGGTGAAATTCAAGGACTAAGAATTGCACGAAAACATGTTGGTTGGTATTTAACGGATAACAACTCTGATAATTTAGAACAACAAAATACAGAAATATTTAAAAAACAATTTAACCAAATTAATACCGCAAAAGACCAACTAAAATCATTAAACAATCATTTTGAATGATTAGTTTTAAAAATAGAAAATAATTGGATAAGGAAAAAAAATGAATCTTGAAAGTGTTAGTCTTAATTCTAATAACCCATCAATATCTGAAGGACTGCAATCTAATCCGCCACAAACTAATCCACAGGCACCTTTAGCTAGTGTTAGTTCGATAACGGAGAGCCAAGTTAGCCCTCCATCTACTTTACGAGAAAATGTTGAAATAGCAATGAAAAACTATTTTTCACAGTTAGAAGAACAACAACCTGTCGATCTATATAATTTAGTCTTGGCGGAAATTGAGGCTCCTCTAATGGAATCAGTGATGAAATTTACTCGCGGAAACCAAACTAAAGCATCTGAAGTTTTAGGGCTAAATAGAGGAACATTGAGAAAAAAATTAAAGGCTTACGGGTTGAATTAAAATAACTAATCTATTATTAATAGCTACATTTTATAAGCGGGCTAATGCCCGTTTTTGCTTTCATTATCAACAGAATCAACAAATGAGTACAACATGACAAATATACGCCCCATTCAAAAAGCATTGCTCAGTGTTTCAAACAAAACCGGTATTCTAGAATTTGCAAAAGCCTTAGAGAGCCAAGATATTGAAATCCTTTCAACAGGTGGAACTGCAAAGTTACTGATGGAAAATAATATCAAAGTAACCGAGGTATCAAGCTACACAGGTTTCCCAGAAATGATGGACGGACGAATAAAAACGCTACATCCTAAAATTCACGGTGGCATTTTAGCCAGAAGAGGAACAGACGAAGCTGTGATGAAAAAACATGGCATTCAGGAGATCGATCTTTTAGTGGTTAACCTTTATCCTTTTGAAACAACCATTGCTAATCCAGATTGTTTGATTGACGATGCTATTGAGAATATTGATATTGGCGGGCCAACTATGCTAAGAGCGGCCGCAAAAAATCATAAAGACGTCACCGTCATTGTTGAGCCAGAGGATTATGTCAATGTACTTAAACAGTTAAGTGCTCAACAAGGCACCGACTACCAAACTCGCTACCGGTTGGCTTGGAAAGCTTTTGCACATACAGCAAAATACGACTCTGCTATTTCTAATTATTTGGGTAAACGCTTAGAGAACATTGATGAGCCTTGTGAATTTCCAGAGAGTTATTCTGTCCAATACAACAAAGCACAAACTATGAGATATGGTGAGAACCCACATCAATCAGCCGCATTTTATGTCAGCTCTGAGCAATCAGAAGCATCCATTTCAACAGCTAATCAAATTCAAGGTAAAGAATTATCCTTTAATAATATGGCTGATACCGATGCGGCATTAGAATGTGTCAAACAATTTGATCAACCTGCTTGTGTTATTGTAAAACATGCCAACCCTTGTGGTGTTGCTGTAGCTAAAAATATTAGTGAAGCTTACAGTCTAGCATTCAAGACAGACCCAACATCAGCATTTGGAGGTATCATTGCTTTTAATCAAACACTTGATCATGAAACAGCAAAAATGATTATTGATAGGCAGTTTGTAGAAGTTATTATCGCACCAAACATTTCAGAAAGAGCCAAGTTAGTTATTTCAGAAAAGAAAAATATTCGGTTATTAGAGTGTGGCGAATGGTTAGGATCTGTACCCTGTTGGGATTACAAAAAAGTAACCGGAGGATTACTAATTCAAGAAAAAGATTTAGGCGTGATTACTGAATCAGATCTTAAAATTGTGTCAAAGATGCAACCAACACAAGATCAAATTGATGATTTATTATTCTGCTGGAAAGTTGCAAAAAGTGTTAAATCAAATGCGATTGTTTATGCCAACAACAAACAAACTATTGGGGTAGGTGCCGGTCAAATGAGTCGAGTTTATAGTGCAAAAGTAGCAGGAATTAAAGCCATCGATGAAAATTTAGTGGTTGAAGGTTGTGTAATGGCATCCGATGCATTCTTCCCATTCAGAGATGGAATAGATGCTGCAGCAAAAGCAGGCATTAAAGCGATTATTCAACCTGGTGGTTCTATGAGAGATCAAGAAGTGATTGATGCGGCGGATGAACATGGAATTGCGATGGTCTTCACTGCTATGCGTCATTTTAAACATTAAGAAATTTAAAAAAATTAATTGAAAAGAGTTTAATCTATATGAATATTTTAATTGTTGGTGGTGGTGGTAGAGAACATGCTCTAGCATGGAAATCGGCACAAGCAAAAGATGTTAAGTGTGTTTATGTTGCTCCGGGTAATGCTGGGACAGCAACAGAAGCCAAAGTGAAAAACGTTAATATTAGTGCCGAGGATATTGACCGTTTATTAGATTTTGCAAAACAGAACGACATAGGGCTAACCATTGTAGGTCCTGAAGCACCTTTATGTTTAGGTATTGTTGATCGATTTAATAATGCAGGACTCAAATGTTTTGGACCTAGCAAAAATGCGGCACAACTTGAAGGTTCAAAAGCTTTTACAAAAGATTTTTTGGCGAGAAATAATATCCCGACAGCTGCCTATGGGAATTTTACTAATATTGATGATGCAAAAAGCTATGTTAAATCAGTGGGCACACCCATTGTTATTAAAGCCGATGGTTTGGCTGCCGGTAAAGGCGTTATTATAGCGGAGAATCAACAACAAGCATTTGACACCATTGATGACATGCTAGCAGGGAACAAGTTTGGTGAAGCAGGTCATAGAGTCGTTGTTGAAGAGTTTTTAGTGGGTGAAGAGGCTAGCTTTATTGTCATGGTTGACGGTAAAAATATTTTACCGTTAGCAACCTCTCAAGATCACAAAGCACGGGATAATGGTGATAAAGGGCCAAATACAGGTGGAATGGGAGCGTATTCTCCAGCGGCTATTGTCACAACAGAAATGCATGATGCTATTATGCAACAAGTTATTATTCCCACAGTTGAAGGCATGGCAAAAGAAGGTAATGAATACACTGGTTTTTTATATGCTGGCATTATGATTTCACCAGAAGGTATCCCCAAAGTATTAGAATACAACTGCCGATTTGGTGATCCTGAAACACAACCTATTATGTTCCGTTTAAAGTCTGATATAAATCAACTTTGTTTAGCCGCGATTGATAAAAGATTGAGTGAAGAAACCGTCGAATGGGATGAACGCTTTGCTGTGGGTATCGTTTTAGCTGCTGGCGGGTATCCAGACACTTATGAAAAAGAAAAAATCATTACAGGTTTAGAAAATACTAGTTTTAAATCTGATATAAATTCAAAAATATTTCACGCTGGAACTAAGGTGCTTGACGGAAACATTGTAACCTCTGGTGGCAGAGTGTTATGTGTCGTTGCTCTTGGCGAAGCTGTAACCGATGCTCAAGCTAACGCCTATGAACGTGTTAAAACAATCCATTGGGATAATGTTTATTTTAGAGATGATATTGCTCACAGAGCAATCTCTAGAGAGATAAGTCAACTTTAAATACCTATGTCGAAAAATTTATTAAATAAGAAAAATAAAATAATTAGAAAAGTGTTTCATACGCCCATGGAGCAATTTGAACAGAAGAATAACGAAATTTTACTTAATAAAATTCCTCTTTTTAAATTGGCTTTACGTGCTGGGCAAACACCCTTTTATGCTTATGACCGAAGTATTATTCAAAATAACATTTTAAAATTTAAAAAGCTAATGCCAAATAAACTCAAGTTGCATTACGCGATAAAAGCAAATCCAATGCCGGCATTAGCCGATTTTATAAAACCATTGGTCGATGGTTTAGATGTAGCCAGCGGAAAAGAACTAAACATTGCTTTAAACTCTGGTATGAATACAAATCATATCAGTTTTGCAGGTCCTGCGAAAAGACAGGTTGAATTAGAAATGGCGATTGGCAGTGGCATCACAATCAATGTAGAGTCATTTAATGAATTAGAATCGATTAATAAAATCTGTAACCTTACAAGTTTAAATGCCAATGTCGCAATTCGAGTTAACCCTGATTTTGAACTTAAAACCTCTGGCATGAAAATGGGGGGAGGTGCGCAACAATTTGGCATTGATTCCGAATTAGTTCCTAAAGCGCTTGAGCAGATTAAACAATTTGATTTTAATTTTAAAGGATTACATATTTTTACCGGCTCACAAAATTTAAATTGTAAAGCTATTATCGAAAATCAATCTAATGTCTTTTCATTAGCAAAAAAATTGTTACAAAATATTGATCAAGATATGTGTCTATTAAATATTGGTGGTGGATTAGGAATACCTTATTTTCCGGGAGAAAAGGAACTAGCACTTGAGCCTATTTCGGAAGCATTAAACCAACAAATAGATGATTTCCATTTAGAACACCCATCTTCAGATATTTGTATGGAGCTGGGTCGTTACTTAGTAGGTAATGCTGGTATTTACGTTACAAAAGTGATTGATAGCAAAATATCTCGCGGAGTCAGGTTTGTTATACTAGACGGCGGTTTACACCATCATTTAGCTGCATCGGGTAATTTTGGACAAGTAATTCGAAAGAATTACCCTGTTGCAGTGGGTAACCGGTTATTTTCTGAAAATACAGAGCAAGTTCAAATAGTTGGCCCTCTTTGTACTCCGCTCGATTTAATGGCTAACAAATATGATTTACCCAAAATAGTAGTGAATGATTTAATAGTCATTTATCAATCCGGTGCTTATGGTTTTACAGCAAGCCCTAGAGAATTTTTAAGTCATCCAGACGCAGTTGAATTATTGGTTTAAGAGAGAAATATGATTTTAAATTTATATCAAAAATTAGTTAGGATCCCTCTTAAACTGCTTGTTAATAGTAAATTATTACCCGAAGATCCAATAAAAGATCTGGAGGTCGATCTTAAGCAACCGATTTATTATGTTTTACAAAGAAATTCAACTAGTAGCTTTTTAATGCTCAAAGAAAAGGCTAACGCATTACAGTTGCCAGAACCAAAAATAATTAATAAACATTCTGATAAGATTGAAAATGGTAGTGTGTTTTTTCTTCAATCTAAAATGATTTTGGGTCTCGGTGGTAGTCCAATTCAACGGTATCAAAAAAATCTTTTTCAACTTTTAGAACAGCAACGAATGGATAGTGAGAACAAATATCAACTTTTACCTTTATCCATTTATTGGGGCAGAAATCCAGGTAAAGAGAATTCATTTTTTAAGGTCATTTTTACGGATACTGAAAGCGCCAGTTTTTTCCGGAAGTTTTTTCTGTTTCTGTTTCAAGGTAGAAATACCTTTATTCGTTTAACCAAACCTGTCGATTTACACCGCGTCGCATTTTCTAAAACTAAGCCAGATGTTCAGGTTAGAAAACTCACTAGAACTCTAAGAGTTCATTTTCATCGCCTTAGACAAGTTGCCATGGGGCCTTTAGTAAGTAATAGAAACCAAATGGTTACTAATTTAATCGTCAGCGATAATGTTAGAGAAGCAATTAATAAAGAGATGAAAAAGAAAAAACTGTCTAAAGCCAAAGCAACAAAACTAGCAAAAAAATACGCATTAGAAATATCGTCCGCATACTCCTACAAAGCAGTACGTTTTATGGAGTCAATGCTGACTCATCTTTGGAATAAAATTTATAATGGCATTGTTGTACAAAATGCGGAACTTGTAAGAGAAATTGCATCAACTCATGAGGTTATTTACGTACCCAGTCATCGAAGCCATATTGATTATTTGCTTCTATCTTATACTCTTTATCATGAAGGATTAGTACCGCCTCATATCGCTGCCGGAATTAATTTAAATTTTTGGCCAGCAGGCCCCTTACTAAGGAGGGGGGGAGCATTCTTTTTGAGAAGAAGTTTTGGTGGGAATAAACTATATACCGCAGTCTTTAACGAATATATTTATCAATTGATGAACAGAGGGACGCCGCTAGAATTTTTCCCAGAAGGTGGCAGAAGTCGAACCGGTCGATTATTGCAACCTAAAACAGGACTTTTAGCAATGGCTGTGCAAGCATTACTAAGAGGTACTCGAAAACCCGTTGCAATCATTCCAGTTTATATTGGTTATGAAAGAATGTTTGAAGGAAATAGTTACTTAAAGGAATTAAGAGGTGGAGAAAAGAAAAAAGAATCTTTTGGTCAACTTTTAGGGATACGTAAAACACTTAAACAGAATTTTGGAAAAGTTTATTTAAATTTTAGTCAACCAATCGATCTAAATCAATATTTAGACCAATATGAACCTGACTGGAAAAGTTATCGAGGACAAATAGGTGCTAAACCAAACTGGTTAACTCCTAGAGTTTCATCATTAGCAGAACTCATCATGCAAAGAATTAATGCGACTAGCCGAGTTAATTCGATCAGTTTAGTTGCTCTAGTTCTACTCTCATCAGAGCGTATAGCTGTTGGTAAAAAAGAACTAGCTAATCAATTAGACCTTTTATTATCACTTATGAAATCAGTATCTTATTCAGATTCTACCTTAGTACCTACTGAGAATGGGCTAACGCTAATAGAACAGGCGAAAGATTTGGGTACTATCTTTGAGGTGAAAAATCCAATGGGCGATATCATTACAACAACAGAAGAGACGGCTGTATTAATGACTTATTATCGAAATAATATCATTCATATTTTTATTGCCTTTTCGCTAGTGGCTAGTTGTTTTGTTAATCACAAGCGTGTTGCACTTTCTACTTTGATTAAAAGATGTTTACAATTTTATCCTTTTTTAAAGCGAGAACTTTTTATCCATTGGAGTTCAGATGAGTTTGAAATTCAAATAGAAAAAACAGTTGATAGCTTTGTTGCTCTTAAACTGTTATCGAAATCAGATACCCATATTATGCGTCCCAATGAAATGAGTGATGAATTAGATCAACTACTTTTAATGGCTGAAATAATAAAACCTATTTTATTACGATATGGTATTTTGTTAACGTTATTATCGAGTCAGGCGGGCAAAAGTATTAGTAGAAGAGAATTAGAACAACACAGCCAAGAGGTAGCCCAAAGACTGGCCGCTCTTTATAGTATTAATGCACCTGAATCCTTTGATAAAGACTTGTTTAAAACAACCACTAGTGTTTTGCGTAAAACAGGTTTAATTAAAATGACGAAGGATAACTCATTTGAAATATCCGACGATTTAGTAAAATTGAATGCGCAAGTTTTAGGTAACGTGAGTGTTAACTCTAAAAGAATTATGCAAAAAACCGCCGATTGGGCAAAACAACACTGGAATAAAAATTAGGTTTCAGGATTAGAATGACTTTAAATATGATCACTGAATTGGTCGCTTTCTAACCAACCTACTATTCTAATCCTATCACATTGTAATGGTCTTATTAATACTTGGATAATTTTGATAATAATACAACAGATGAACATAAAAGCTCAGCACCCATAAAAAAACCGAGATAAACTCGGCTTTTTTAAATAATTGAAAAATAATATCTACTCTTCTTCAGGTTCTTCCTCTTCTTCAATAATCGGACGATCTACCAATTCCACATAAGCCATTGGTGCTTTATCACCGGTTCTAAAACCCGCTTTAATAATTCTTAAATATCCGCCTGGACGTTCTTGGTATCGAGGACCAAGTTCATCAAATAACTTACCTACTGCAGATTTACTGCGAGTACGTGCAAAAGCTAAACGACGATTAGCAACTGAATCTTCTTTTGCTAATGTGATTAGAGGCTCTACAACTCTTCTTAATTCTTTTGCTTTTGGAACAGTTGTTTTGATCAATTCATGTTCGATCATTGAAACTGCCATATTTTTAAACATCGCTTTACGATGACTTGAATTTCTATTTAATTGACGACCACTCTTACGATGACGCATAATTTTTTCCTTTCAGTTAAACAGCCTACGATAGTACTGTTCTTTTGGAGTTAGTTTTATTTGAGCTATCTTATTAGCGCAAAAGACTTATATAAACAAACCCTGCTAAAAGCAGGGTTTGTATTTTTCTTCTAAAGCAAAATTTGCTTTTTTAGATTTCGTTCAAGATACTTGATGGTGGCCAGTTTTCTAGACGCATTCCAAGAGACAATCCTCTTGACGCTAATACATCTTTAATTTCAGTTAAAGATTTTTTACCTAGATTTGGCGTCTTAAGTAGCTCAACTTCAGTACGTTGGATTAAATCACCAATGTAATGAATATTTTCAGTTTTCAAACAGTTAGCACTTCGAACTGTCAATTCTAAATCATCCACTGGACGAAGTAAGATTGGGTCAATTTCTGGCTCTTGCTGTTCTGGCTCTGCTTGTTTCTCATCTTGTAAATCAACAAAAGCGGCTAACTGCTGCGCTAAAATTGTTGCACAACGTCTAATTGCTTCTTCTGGATCAACGGTACCGTTAGTTTCCAAATCAATTGTTAATTTATCAAGATTAGTTCTTTGCTCTACACGTGCTGAATCAACAACATATGAAACACGTTGAACGGGACTAAAGGAAGCATCCAGTTGCAATCTACCAATACTTAGGCTTTCGTCATCATCTGATTTACGAGAGGCGGCAGTTTCATAACCACGTCCACTCTTGACAATCAAACGCATACTCAAAGAACCTTTTTTAGTTAAAGTTGCAATGTGATGTTCTGGATTGATAATCTCAACGCCTGCCTGCTCTTCAATATCAGCGGCAGTCACAGGACCTTCGCCTTTCTTTTGAAGAATCAATACTGCTTCTTCTTTGTCTTCTAACTTAATTGCTAAACCTTTAAGGTTTAAAAGAATATCAATTACGTCTTCTTGAACATTTTCTATTGTAGTGTATTCATGTAATACACCATCAATTTCTACTTCTACAACGGCACACCCTGGCATAGATGATAACAAAATACGTCTAAGCGAGTTACCCAAAGTATGACCAAAGCCTCTTTCAAAAGGTTCTAGTACCACTTTAGCTTTACGCTCACCAACAGTTTCCACTTTTATCTGACGCGGGGTCAGAAGTTCAGCGACATTGCCCATAGTTAATCCTCTCAGTTTTACTTAGAGTAAAGTTCCACAATTAGGTTTTCGTTGATATCTGAAGGTAAATCAGTACGCTCTGGAGCGTTCTTGAAAGTTCCTTCCATTTTCTTATCATCAACTTCTACCCAAACTGGGCGCTCTCTTTGAGCTGCTAATTCTAATGCAGCAACAATTCTAGCTTGCTTCTTTGATTTTTCACGAATGCTAATAATATCAGTCGCTAAAACCTTATAAGAAGGTATGTTAACCGCTTTACCGTTAACTAAGATCGCTTTATGGCTAACCAATTGACGACCTTCACTACGAGTACTACTAAATCCCATACGGTAAACAACATTATCCAATCGCATTTCTAATAATTGAAGAAGGTTCGAACCTGTAGCGCCTTTTATTCTTGCAGCTTCTTTATAATAATTACGGAATTGCTTTTCTAGTACACCGTATAAACGTTTTACTTTTTGCTTTTCACGTAATTGAACACCGTAGTCAGACAGACGAGTACGTCTCGCACCATGAACACCCGGTACTTGATCAATTTTACACTTGTCCTCTATAGCGCGAACGCCACTCTTGTGCATCAAATCAACGCCTTCACGACGTGAGAGCTTGAGTTTAGGACCTATATATCTTGCCATTTTCTATTCTCCAGCAAATTGGTTTCGCTAATTATAAGTTAGCGTTACACGCGTCGCTTTTTAGGCGGACGACAACCATTGTGAGGGATAGGTGTAACATCAGTGATGTTAGTAATTTTGAATCCCGCATTATTTAAAGCTCTAACCGCAGACTCGCGTCCAGGTCCTGGGCCTTTGACGAATACTTCCATATTCTTCATTCCCATCTCTTTAACCATTTCACCAACTCTGTCGGCTGCAACCTGCGCTGCAAATGGTGTACTCTTTCGAGAGCCTCTAAAACCAGAACCACCTGCGGTAGTCCAAGCCAATGCATTACCTTGTCTATCAGTAATTGTCACAATCGTATTATTGAATGATGCATGAATGTGCGCCATTCCGTCAACAACGTGCTTTTTTACCTTCTTACGAGAACGAGGAGTTTTAGCCATAATCGTTATCTCTTAATTGGTTTACGCGGACCCTTACGAGTGCGCGCATTAGTTTTTGTACGTTGTCCACGAACAGGGAGGCTTCTTCTGTGGCGGATCCCACGAAAACAACCTAAGTCCATTAAACGCTTAATATTCATTGAAACTTCTCGCCTCAAGTCGCCTTCAATAGTGAATTTAGCAACTTGTGTACGTAATGCTTCAACTTCCGCTTCGGTAAGATCTTTGATCTTACGGTTTTGCTCGATGCCAGCTGCATCACAGATCTGCTGTGAACGTGTATTTCCGATACCGAAAATAGACGTTAACGCAATAACCGCATGCTTTTGGACTGGAATGTTAATACCAGCTATACGGGCCATTGACCTACTCCCAAAATTAAATTTCTAAACCTATCATAGGGCTCCCAAAAAGGCGCGCAATGATAGCGTTCAAACGGTTAAAAATCAACCGAATATTAAAATTAAGTTATTCAATTCAAACTCTTAGCGGGCTACACGCTTTGCTTGACCAAAAAACCAGTGTAACTTGTACAATTACTGTAAAACTTCTAAATAATCACCCTTGACGTTGTTTATGTCTTGGATCAGTACAAATTACTCTTACAGCGCCGTTTCTTCGAATGACTTTACACTCACGGCACATCTTTTTAACAGAAGCTCGAACTTTCATTTCGTACTCCAATTCCTAGTTGTGGTCTCTAAATTATTATTAAAACTATAGATTTTACTCTAACGTTTAACGTACTCCAGATGAACCATAGTTTTTAAAATTAGCTTTTTTCAAAACAGAATCATAATCACGAGAGATTAAATGTGCTTGTACTTGAGACATAAAGTCCATAATAACAACCACGATAATCAATAGCGATGTTCCACCGAACTGAAAAGGCACATTAAAGATCAAAATTAAAAACTGAGGTAAAAGGCAAACTGCGGTGATGTAGAGAGCGCCAATTAAAGTCAGTCTAGTCATAACTTTGTCAACATATTTGGAAGTTTGCTCTCCGGGACGGATCCCAGGAATAAACGCTCCAGATTTTTTTAGTTGGTCTGCGGTATCTCGTGGGTTATAAACGAGTGCCGTGTAAAAGAAACAGAAGAACATAATTCCTGCACCATACATCAACATATACAGAGGACCACCTGGTTGCATTTGTTGAGCAAAGCTCTGCAACCACAACATATTTTCATTTCCCTGACCAACCCATTGGGCTATAGTTCCTGGGAACAAAATAATACTTGAAGCAAAGATCGCAGGAATAACACCTGCCATATTTACTTTTAACGGTAAATGAGAAGATTGTGCTTGATACATCTTTCTCCCCTGTTGTTTCTGCGCGTAGTTAACCACAATTCGTCGTTGCCCACGCTCCATGAAAACTACAAATGCCGTTACCATTATAACTACCGCAAGAATAATCATTAAACCTAATGGATTAATTTCGCCTTGTCTTGCTTGTTCAAATGTTTGACCCATTGCAGTCGGTAATCCTGCCACAATACCAACAAAAATTAATACTGAAATACCATTACCTATACCACGCTCATTGATTTGCTCACCTAACCACATTAAAAACATAGTTCCAGTAACCAAACTAACAACAGCACCAAAATAAAAACTAAATCCTGGATTAGGCACTAACCCTATCATCATATTTGGGAAGTTTGTCGCTATCCCAATCGCTTGTAAACAAGCTAAAACTAGTGTCAAATATCGAGTGTACTGATTGATTTTTCTTCGACCAGCTTCACCTTCTTTTTTAATCTCTTGTAAACGAGGATCAACAAAACTTAATACTTGTAGAATAATCGATGCCGAAATATAAGGCATAATACCAAGCGCAAAGACACTAGCTCTCTCTAATGCTCCACCAGAAAACACGTTAAATAATTCCATCAACGTACCGGTTTGTTGACCCATAAACTGAGCAAGTATATTAGAATCGATCCCTGGAACAGGCACAAAAGATCCTAAACGGAAAATAACAATCGCTGTCAGCACAAACAAAAGTCGTTGCTTGAGTTCTGTTAATCCACCGCCGGAAGTTTTTTGTCCTTTTGGAGCTTTAGCCATCTTTATTTATCCTGCTTAATCTCATTTATACAGTTGGCATTATTAAACGCCAACTTTTCCGCCAGCAGCTTCAATAGCTGCTTGAGCACCTTTAGAAACACGAATACCGTCACCAATTGTTACTGCACGGTCAATTGAACCAGAAAGCATGACTTTCACTTGTTCTATATTTTTTGTGATAAGACCAGCAGCTCTTAATGATAATAAATCTACCGCTTCACCAGTTACTTTGGCTAATTCACCTAAACGAACTTCAGCCGAAACTAAAGATTTACGTGAAGTAAAACCAAACTTAGGTAAACGTTGCTTCAAAGGCATTTGACCACCTTCAAACCCTGGTGCTACTTTACCGCCTGAACGAGACTTCAAACCTTTATGTCCGCGACCACAAGTTTTACCTAAAGTAGAACCGATACCACGACCAACACGCTTTGCAGCTTTTTTTGATCCTTCTGCGGGACTCATTGTATTTAAACGCATGTCTGTACTCATAACATTAGTCCTCTACTTTAACCATATAATAAATGGTATTTATCATACCGCGAGTTGATGGTGTATCTTCAACTTCTACGGTGTGACCGATACGTCTTAAACCCAAACCAGTTAAACAACCTTTATGGTTTTTAAGACGACCAATGGATGACTTAATTTGAGTCACTTTAACTGTCTTTTTAGCAACCATGATCTACTCCATTATTTCAGCAACACTTTTTCCACGTTTAGAAGCTACGTCTTCTGGAGAAAACATATCTTTTAAACCACGAATGGTTGCTCTTACAATGTTAATCGGATTTGTTGAACCAATGCTTTTTGCCAAAACATTTTCTACACCAACAACTTCAAATACACTTCTCATTGCGCCACCGGCAATAATACCGGTACCTGGAGAAGCTGGCTGCATGTAAACTTTAGATGCGCCGTGATCTGCTTTAATTGGATGCTGTAAAGTATGCCCGTCTTTTAATTCAACTTGAATAAGGTTTCTACGAGCTTGTTCCATTGCTTTTTGAATGGCTGCAGGAACTTCTCTCGCCTTACCGCGACCGAAACCAACTTTACCTTTACCATCACCAACAACTGTTAATGCAGTAAATGAAAAGATTCGACCACCTTTAACTACTTTTGCTACTCGGTTAACGTTAACTAACTTTTCTACCAAGTCATCGCCGTTATTATTTGCTTCATGTCTAGCCATCATTACACCCTTAGAATTGGAGACCACTTTCACGAGCTGCATCTGCTAATGCTTTTACGCGACCGTGATATTTAAAACCAGAGCGATCAAATGCAACACTTGAAACGCCAGCTTTTGTTGCTCTTTCAGCAATGAGTGAACCGATTTTTTTAGCGGTATCAACATTACCCGTTGCTTTACCTTCTGCTTTAATGTCTTTTTCAACACTTGATGCAACGGCTAATACTTTACCATTATCTGCAGAAACAACTTGAGCATAGATATGGCGAGGAGTTCTGTTAACCACTAAACGGTCAGCACCCAACGCTTTCATTTTTGCCCGGCTACGAGTGCCGCGACGAATTCTAGCTTGTTTTTTATTCATCTCAATGCCCTATTTTTTCTTAGCTTCTTTACGACGGATAACTTCATCCGCGTACTTCACACCCTTACCTTTATAAGGTTCTGGTGGACGATAAGCCCGAATATTAGCTGCAACCTGACCAATCAACTGCTTATCGATCCCTTTTACGATAACTTCGGTATTAGATGGTGTATCAATCGTAATACCTTCTGGAATTTCAAACTTTATAGGATGAGAAAAACCTAAAGTTAAATCAAGTACTTTACCAGAGGCTTTGGCACGATAACCAACACCCACTAGCTGTAATTTCTTTTCAAACCCATTTGTGCAACCTTCCACCATGTTATTAACTAAAGAACGCATGGTTCCAGCTAAAGCATTGGCTTTGTCCACACCGTCTTTTGGTGCAAACCGAATTTCGCCGTCTTCAATTTTCACTTCAACGGAAGAATGGATATCTTGCTGTAGATTTCCTTTACCACCTTTTATCGAAATCAGTTGACCATTAAGATCAGCGGTTACACCAGATGGAAGCGCTATGGGAGCTTTTGCTACTCTTGACATTTTCAGTTCTCCTTAGGATACAATACAGAGAACTTCGCCGCCGTGTCCAGATTTACGTGCTGCCCGATCTGTCATAACTCCAGCGGAAGTTGACACAACGGCAATACCTAAACCATCTAACACACGAGGTAGCTCATTTGATTTTTTATATATTCTAAGACCTGGGCGACTAACACGTTTAATTGTGTCAATTACCGGACGACCTTGGTAATACTTTAATTCGATAGAAAGCTCTGGCTTTCCATCATTTTCAGAACGGTTAATTTCTGAAACATAACCTTCGTTTTTAAGTACGTTAGCAATTGATAACTTTACTTTAGATGAAGGCATAGATACTGATTTTTTACCTGCTGATTGACCGTTACGGATCCGTGTCAGCATATCAGCAATTGGATCTTGCATGCTCATATAATTTCTCCCAATTACCAGCTAGCTTTCACTAAACCAGGTACATCGCCTGACATAGCATGTTCACGTAATTTGTTACGGCTTAAACCGAATTTACGTAAAAAACCATGGGGGCGACCAGTAATAATACAACGATTACGTTGACGAACAGGACTTGCATCACGAGGCAACTTTTGCAATGCCACGGTCGCTTCCCAACGTTCTTCATCACTTTTATTGAGGTCAACAATAGTTGCTTTATATTCAGCACGTTTTGTTGCGTATTTAGCCACTAGCTTAGCGCGTTTCTTTTCACGCTGTACCATAGATACTTTAGCCATTATTTACCCCTTAGCCTTGATTGGGAATTTAAACGCTGCCAATAATTCGCGGCCTTCGTCATCGTTTGTCGCTGAAGTCGTAATGGTGATATCCATTCCGCGAATTTTGTCTACTTTGTCATAGTCAATTTCTGGAAAGATGATCTGTTCTTTAACGCCCATAGAATAATTTCCACGTCCGTCAAACGACTTCGGATTAAGTCCACGGAAATCACGAATACGAGGAATTGCGATTGAAACTAAACGTTCCAAAAATTCCCACATACGCTCTCCGCGTAAAGTTACCTTAGCGCCAATAGGGTAGTCATCACGAATTTTAAATCCCGCAATTGATTTGCGAGCTTTAGTGACAACAGGCTTTTGACCTGAGATAGCAGTTAAGTCATTACAAGCGTTCTCTAGAACCTTCTTATCCCCAACAGCTTCACCCAGACCCATATTTAATGTGATCTTGGTAATCTTTGGGACTTGCATGACAGACTTGTATTTAAACTTTTCTGTCAAAGCTGATACAACATCGCTTTGATAGTAGTCTTGCAGTTTCGCCATTTTCTTACGCCTAATTAGTCAAGAATTAACCAAAATAGATATTTAGCCAAATTCTCGAACGTTTTAAAAATCTAGTCGACTAACTCGCCATTCGATTTAAAAAATCGAACACGTTTCCCATCTTCTTGAAGCTTTATACCAACTTTATCTGCTTTGCCAGTTTTAGCATTAAACAGAGCAACATTTGACATATCCAACGCAGCTTCTTTCTCTATGATCCCGCCTTGAATACCAGCCTGTGGATTTGGTTTAACATGTTTTTTCATCATGTTAATGCCATCAACAACCACTCGACCTTTATCTGTAATTAATTTAGAAATCTTACCTTTTTGACCATTGCTTTTACCAGCCAAAACGATGACTTCATCACCTGTTCTTAATTTTTGCATTTTATCCGTCTCCTTAAAGAACTTCTGGCGCTAAAGAAACAATTTTCATAAACTTGTCACCGCGAAGTTCGCGAGTTACAGGTCCAAAAATACGTGTTCCAATAGGCTGCAAGTTAGCATTTAGAAGAACTGCTGCGTTTCCATCAAAACGGATCACCGATCCATCTGAACGGCGTACGCCTTTTCGAGTTCTAACAACGACAGCGTTCATTACATCACCTTTCTTCGCTTTACCACGAGGAATTGCTTCTTTTACACTGACCTTGATCACATCTCCGATTCTTGCGTATCGGCGGTGTGAGCCTCCAAGAACCTTAATACATTGTACTCGACGTGCACCACTATTATCTGCAACATCAAGTTGTGTTTGCATTTGGATCATTGGTTTTCTCCAACTTTTCCCGCGCTAAATCCAGTGCCAATCGAGGCCACCAGCAAAAAGACGCGGGAGTATACCATCATTTAATTGATTCAGCTAACCTAAAGATCACTAAAAGTAATCTAATAATTATGCTTTTTCAACCACCTCAACTAACTGCCATGACTTACTTTTTGAAAGTGGTCTGCATTCAGCTATTTTAACCGTATCACCCATATTGCAATCGTTTGATTCATCATGGGCATGTACTTTTGTAGAGCGCTTAATGAACTTTCCATATAAAGGATGCTTCACTTGACGTTCAATTTTAACTGTGATGGTTTTATCCATCTTGTCACTAGTGACTTTACCAGTCAGAGTACGCTGTACTTTTTGCTCACTCATTCTGTTTCTCCGGCAGCCTGTGCATTCTGGTTCAAAATCGTCTTAACACGGGCGATATTTCTTCTTACATTTTTCATATTATGAGACTGCTCTGTCTGGTTAGTCGCTCTTTGCATACGTAAATTAAATTGCTCTTTACGTAATTCAACTAATTCAGCATTCAACTCATCAGTATTTTTTTCTCTCAACTCGGAAACATTCATTACATTACCGTCCGCTTAACAAAGGTTGTTTTAACAGCAAGTTTAGCTGCAGCAAGCTCGAAAGCTTCTCTAGCTAAATCTTCCGGCACACCTTCAACTTCAAACAGCATACGACCTGGTTGAATTTGTGCTACCCAATATTCCACACTACCTTTACCTTTACCCATTCGAACTTCTAATGGCTTTTTAGTAATAGGCTTATCAGGGAATACACGAATGTAAACTTTACCTTGTCTTCGCATATGTCGAGTCATAGCACGACGAGCAGCTTCGATTTGACGAGCGGTCATGCGACCGCGGCCAGCAGACTTAAGTCCAAACTCACCAAAGCTCACTTTGTGCTCTACAACGCCACGATTACGTAGTTTATGTTGTTTACGAAATTTTGTTCTTTTAGGTTGTAACATGGTCTATTCCCCTACTTCTTAGCTCTAGTAGGTCTTTTCTTTGGCTTATCTTCAGTTGCAGTTTGTGGTTGATCACCATAAACTTCACCTTTAAATATCCAGACCTTTACGCCAATGATTCCGTAAGTTGTGTTTGCTTCAGCTGTTGCGTAATCAATATCTGCACGCAATGTATGAAGTGGCACACGACCTTCTCGATACCATTCAGCTCGAGCAATATCTGCTCCACCTAAACGACCGCCAACTTGAACTTTTATACCTTCGGCGCCAGCTCGCATTGTGTTTTGCACAGCACGCTTCATAGCGCGACGGAACATTACACGGCGTTCTAACTGAGAAGCAATTCCGTCAGCTACTAATTTTGCATCAAGTTCAGGCTTACGAATTTGTTCGATATTGATTTGAGTTTGAACACCAGACATCTTACTGATGACTTTACGTAACTTCTCAATATCTTCGCCTTTTTTACCGATAACAATACCAGGACGTGCAGTATGAATAGTCACACGCAATGCCTTAGTCGGTCTTTCGATATCAATTTTTGCAACTGATGCTTTTGCTAATTTGTTAAATAACCATTCGCGAATTTCGATATCACTGGCTAATAACTTTGCATATTCGCTTCGCTCTGCATACCACACAGAATTATGTTTCTTTACGATACCTAAGCGAATACCCGTTGGATGTACTTTTTGACCCATGGTTTATCTCCTAAATATCCGAAACTTTAACGGTGATATGACATGAACGCTTAATGATTCTGTCGGCTCTACCTTTAGCACGTGTTTTGATACGCTTTAAAGTAGGTCCTGCATCAACAAAAATCGTTGATATTTTAAGCTCATCAATATCTGCGCCGTCGTTATGTTCAGCATTAGCGATGGCAGAATTAAGAACTTTTTGAATCATTTCAGCAGCTTTTTTATTACTAAACTTTAATAAGTTAAGCGCATTCTCTACTGGCAACCCTCTAACCTGATCAGCAACTAAGCGCGCTTTCTGAGGAGAGATTCTTGCGTGACGTAAAACAGCTTGAGTTTCCATCATTATCTCCTATTTCACTTTTCTGTCAGCAACATGACCACGATAGGTGCGAGTTGGTGCAAATTCACCCAACTTGTGTCCTACCATGTCTTCACTGACAGATACTGGTACATGCTGACGACCATTATGAATGGCAATTGTTAATCCAACCATTTCCGGAGAAACCATTGAACGGCGCGACCATGTTTTAATCGGCTTTCGGCTATTTGAGGCCGCAGCTTCTTCAACCTTCTTAAGAAGATGAAGATCGATAAATGGCCCTTTCTTAAGTGAACGTGGCACGATTTAATCCTCTATTTACGATTACGACGACGGACAATTAACTTGTCAGTACGTTTGTTACTACGAGTCTTCTTGCCCTTAGTTGGCGTACCCCATGGAGAAACGGGATGCCTACCACCTGAGGTTCTTCCCTCACCACCGCCATGCGGATGGTCGACTGGGTTCATAGCAACGCCTCGAACAGTAGGACGTATTCCACGCCACCTAGTTGCACCCGCTTTACCGAGTGATCGTAGCATGTGTTCTGCGTTACCAACTTCCCCAATAGTTGCTCTACATTCAGAAAGAACTTTACGCATTTCGCCACTTCTTAAACGAAGCGTTGCGTAAGTACCTTCACGAGCAATCAATTGAACATAGGTTCCAGCACTTCGAGCCATTTGAGCACCTTTACCAGGCTTCAATTCGACACAATGTATAGTAGAACCTACTGGGATGTTTCTAATCGGGAGAGTGTTACCACTTTTAATTGGTGCATCCTGACCTGATTGAATCTGATCGCCGGCTTTCATTCCCTTTGGTGCAATGATGTATTTTCTTTCACCATCTGCATATAAAACCAAAGCAATGTTAGCACTGCGGTTTGGATCGTATTCCAGCCTTTCAACTATTGCAGGAACACCATCTTTGTTACGTTTAAAATCAACCATTCGGTAATGCTGCTTATGACCACCACCAATATGGCGAGTAGTAATACGACCGTTATTATTACGACCACCGGATTTAGATTTCTTTTCTAATAAAGGTGCGTGTGGTGCGCCTTTATGTAAATCTGGATTGACAACTTGAACGACAAAGCGACGACCCGGAGATGTTGGTTTTGCTTTCATTAAAGCCATGATTCTACCCCTTCGCGTCTGCGTCTACAAAGTCAATGTCTTGGCCTTCTTCAAGCGAGACATAAGCTTTTTTCCAATCGGAACGGCGACCAGCAATTTGACCCGTTCGCTTGCTCTTACCTTTAACCACTAAAGTTGTAACATTTTCAACTTTAACGTCAAACATAAGCTCAACCGCTTTTTTGATCTCAAGCTTGGTTGCACGTTTTGCTACTTTAAAAACAAACTCACCGCGATCTGCCGCGAAACTTGCTTTTTCAGAAACAACTGGAGCTAATAAGGTGCTTATAATAGTTTCTTGGTTCATCCCCATAACTCCTCAAATTTCTTTATTGAGTCAACAGTCATGACAACTTTATCAAATCCAATCAAACTTACTGGATCACATGCTTGAATATCTCTCACATCAACCTTATGTAAATTTCTTGCTGATAAGTATAAGTTTTCATCAACTGTTTCAGTCACGATTAATACATCATCTAAACCATAGTCAGATAATTTCTTAACTAACTCTTTAGTTTTTGGCGCTTCAACTGAGAAAGACTCAACAACCATCAAACGTTCTTGACGAACTAACTCAGATAGAATGCACTGCATTGCACCGCGATACATCTTCCGATTAACTTTTTGTGAGTGATCTTGAGGGCGTGCGGCAAACGTAACACCACCTTTTCTCCAGATTGGCCCACGGCTTGTACCCGCTCTTGCTCGGCCTGTTCCTTTTTGTCTCCAAGGTTTAGCTCCACCACCACTTACATCACTACGTGTTTTTTGTGCTCTTGTTCCAGCGCGAGAACCTGCCATGTATGAAACAACCACTTGATGAACAAGTGCTTCGTTAAATTCACGACCAAAAGCTTCATCAGATAATTCTACTGATCCACCTTTCTTTTTGCCGGTAACTGATAAATTTATTTCCATTCT
Organism: uncultured Kangiella sp.; assembly: GCA_964601915.1. GTDB lineage: Bacteria > Pseudomonadota > Gammaproteobacteria > Enterobacterales > Kangiellaceae. Next base: position 31,002 of record CAZRPK010000005.1, read on the forward strand.
CTAATCCCCCTAAACCTTAGCTTTAACTGCAGGACGAATAATTACGTCGCCGCCTTTAGAGCCTGGTACGGCACCTTTAATTAGAAGAACATTTCGCTCAGCATCAATACGAACTACAGTTAAACTTTGTGTAGTCACTTGCTCAGCACCCATATGGCCAGACATTTTTTTGCCTTTAAATACTTTACCTGGTGACTGGTTTTGCCCAATCGACCCGTTAGATCGATGAGAAACCGAGTTACCATGAGTTGCATCTTGCATAGTGAAATTCCACCGCTTGATACCACCTTGAAAACCTTTACCCTTTGATTGACCAGTGACATCAACTAATTGACCATCTGCAAAGATGTCTAGCTTCACCTCACCACCAACTTCAAAACCTTCTAAAGACTCAGTTCTGAATTCCCAAAGTCCTCGACCTGCTTCAACGCCAGCTTTCTTAAACTGACCAGCTTGTGGACGAGTAACACGATTTGCTTTTCGCTCACCAGTAGTTACTTGGATTGCTTGATAGCCGTCGTTGTCTTTTGTTTTAACCTGAGTAATTCGATTAGATGTTACTTCAATTACAGTAACTGGTGTAGAAACACCATTCTCATCAAACACTCGGGTCATGCCGCATTTGCGACCAACAATTCCGATTGTCATGTTAAAACCCTCTATTAATGTTGCTATTTCTTGTTGTTTTGCTAAAAAGGTTCATACCTAATAACAAACAACGCAACTAAAATTTCGCTTAACCAAGCTCTTCTAAACAAAAGAAGATTAAATTAGGCGACTCAATCTTGCCTTTAAGAAAGGCTAATCTGTACGTCAACACCAGCAGCCAAATCGAGCTTCATCAAAGCATCAACTGTTTTTTCTGTTGGTTCCTCAATATCTACCATACGTTTATGGGTACGGATTTCATATTGATCTCGCGCATCCTTATTGACATGCGGTGATACCAATATTGTGTACCGCTCTTTACGAGTAGGTAATGGAATAGGGCCACGTACTTGGGCGCCTGTGCGCTTAGCAGTATTAACAATCTCAAGTGTCGATAAATCGATTAACTTGTGATCAAATGACTTTAAGCGTATTCGGATTCGCTGCTTGGACATAGCAAAGAAACTCCAAAGTTAATTAATAAACAGTTAAAAACCGCCCTCCCCTATACTTCACAATGAAAAAAGGAAACGCGGATTAAAATTCTTTTCGACCATAATTTGGTCGGTTGTAATAGCACCCTGTAAAAACTGCGCTGTTGCGCCCTGTTAAAGGTCACACAATAAGGGGTTTAGCCAAATTGGGAGGCGCATTGTATAGAATGGTTTTTCTTATTGCAACCCAAAATATGAATTATTTAATTTAAAAGGTTTAACTAGGACAATTATTCATTGCTACTAACCTCTAATATCAATAAGAATCCTAGTACCAGTAAAATCAAATTCGCTGAATTGCATACGCTCTGAATAACCTTCAGCACAAGATGGCTATTAATATTCAAATACTATCTAAGCAACCAATGAAAAGAAGAAATAATTCGATATCTACGCTATTCTTAATCAAGTTAATGTAACTATGGAAATCATCACAAATTAGGAGTTTTGCCTTAATTAATTTACTTGTATTTACTCTCACTTTTGTTGGAGGAAATGCGTGTGCTCAAATGAAAACGATACAAACCGTTCAAGAGAATAGTAAACTTAACCTAAAACAACATCTCCCCCTTAAAATATCTGTCATAGAAACAGCTCCACCATTCAATATTCTACAAAAAGATGGACGAATAACCGGTATGTATGTAGAGTTTTGGCGTCTTTGGTCACAATATAATGACAGAGAAGTCGAGTTTATTACGGGGGATTTTAAATCAAATCTGGCAGATCTAAAAAAATCACGCGTTGATTTTCATAGCGGGTTATTTAAAAGTCAAAAGCGAACCGCTTGGGCTGAGTTTTCCCTTCCTATTCATCAAGTTCGAACGAGCCTGTATTTTTATGAGAAACACCATAAACTAACGCCCTTAACGAAAATGAACGGTAAGCGCATAGCGGTACAAAAAGACTCCTACCAAGCTGACTATTTTACTAAAAAATACCCAAACATAAAGTTTATTGAGTTTAATAACAATTACACCATCATCAATCAATTGCTCGAAGGAGAATTTGATGCACTTATTGGTGAAGAACCTTATATAGACACATTGCTATCAAAATTTGGTGTTAGTGGCATTTTAAGCAAAAATACCGATGCCCTTTTGACTAACTTAGTCTATGCATTATTTCCTAAAGACAAAAAATATTTAATTGATGAAGTAAATAATGGCATTAAGAATATTCCTATAAACAAAATAATAGCATTGGAACGTAAGTGGATAACAAGTAGCCAGCCATATTTTACAAGGTTTGTTAGTAAAACCTTACCAAGTTTATCTTTAAATGAAATAGAGTGGCTTAAACAGCAAAAGTCTATAATTGCAGGAAGCGACTCCTCTTGGCGTCCAATAACATTCCTAGAAAATGAAAAATACCAAGGCGTAGCCATTGATTATTTAAATGAAATAGAACAACGCTTAAATTTAAACATCAGCCATGTCACTTTAAACAATTGGGATGAAGTAGTTGCAAAAGCGCGAAATGGAAAAATTCATCTATTAACCGCTATAGCGGAAGAGAAGAGTGACGAGGATTTGATTCTAACTGAGCCTTATGTTGAATTTAAAATAGTTGCGATGATAAGACCAAACATGGCACCACTAAACTCAATTGATGATTTGAAACTCATTAAAGTAGGGGCTGTTTTAGGTGGGCAATTAAAAACAATTTTTGAAAAGAATCATCCCGAATTAAAAATTGAAAATATCAATAGTACAAAACAGGGGCTAGACCAGTTAGTAGACGGAGAAATCGACGCATTTGTTGGCAATCACTTCTTAATTGCTCACCAACTTGAAAGCTTGAAAAATAGCAATTTGAAAGTCGGTTTATTTACGCCCTATAATTTAGACATTAAAATGGCTATTCACCAAAGTAAAAAAATATTAGTTCCTATCTTAAACAAGTTATTTTTAAGTGTTCCTAATCGTAAAAAAGTGGCTATATTAAACCGCTGGAAAGGCAACACGACGATCGAAATAAATGATCAATTCAAACTATTTGTACAGCTTGCTATACCAACACTTATTGCGATTTTCTCATTGTTAATTTACGTCTTCTTTCTTAATAGAAAAATGAACGCTGAAATACTACACAGAGAATATAAACAAATTCAGTTGAATAGTGAAACTCAAGTTGCTAACTCAGCTAATCGTGCAAAGGATGATTTCCTTGCTAACATGAGTCATGAACTTCGATCACCAATGAATGCGATTGTAGGCACCTCAAACCTTCTGAATGATTCAAACTTATCCTTATCTCAAAAAAATCTTGTAAACACCATAGATAATTCCGCAAAGAAACTATTACGACTAATCAATAATATTTTGGATTTATCAAAAATTGAAGCTGGAAAATTGAGATTAGACAAAAACATTTTCAACATTAACCATTTTTGTAAAGACTTATTTAAGCAAGAATTTTTAGATCACAACAGCTTAAATGGAGTTAAACCAATTTTGATTGTTGAGAAAAATGTCCCCAAATTAATTAATGCTGACACTTACCGTTTGAACCAAATTTTAACGAATATTTTATTTAATGCAAGAAAATATACTAGAGCTGGCTCAATAACTTTAAGGGTAAGTATTTTGGTTAATAAAGATGATAACAATGCCAACAATCAAAAAATTATTTTTGAAGTCAGCGATACAGGCATAGGAATGAACGCTGAACAAGTTCAACGACTATTTTCGACATACAACCAATTAGATACATCAAGAACTCGAGTAAACTCAGGGGCTGGCCTCGGATTGCGTTTAACAAAAGCATTATGCGAATTAATGGAAATTAAGATCAAAGTTAATTCCTCCATAGGCAACGGAAGTACATTTTATTTCGAATTGCCAATTAGCAACATAAAAGAAGAAAATTATGAACCTAATAGAGAAGATTTCACTGGCTTAAAAGCTCTTGTGGTCGACGATAACAATATTAATCGTCTAGTAGCAAAGAAAACATTAGAAAAACTAGGTTTTAATGTTATTACAGCTATCAGCGGTTTGGAAGCGATTGAACATATTCAGCATGAAATGATTGATTTTATTTTAATGGACATGCAAATGCCACAGATGAACGGAGCAGAAACAACGATTAAGATTAGGAATGGAAAGACTCAGTGCAACATTCCCATATTTGCTTTCTCAGCTAGTGTTAGTAGTGACGAGGAAGCGTTAGCAATAAAATCTGGAATGAATGGATGTTTGATCAAACCAATTGAAGTAAAACAACTGATTAAGAATATTTCGAATGCAATTATTTAAGTCTTTATCTCTCGACCAATCAAATTATAGAATGGGTTTTGTTCTACTTTCTTTAGTCCTGCTTTTGTTAAATAGCTATTCAGTAGTAAAAGCAGCCGAACCAAAATCAAACGATACAGAAACAAAAAAAATAAAAGAAACACCGCTGAAAATATCAATCTTGTCCAATAATTCGCTCTATAGCTATCAACTCCCAAACGGACGTATAGCTGGATTTTATGTTGAATTTTGGGAGTTATGGTCTCAAACCACCCATAGAAAGATTGAATTTATTGCTGGTGACTATAATCAAAACATTCATGCAATGACCTCTGGTACAGTTGATTTTCATTCCGGTTTGTTTGCAACAAAGAACCGTGATAAGTGGGCCAATTATTCTGTACCATTTGATAGAGTAGATACTAGTTTATTCCATTTAAAGAAACAGTCTAAATCAATTAAAAGTATCTTAGATGCAAAAGATTTAAAAATAGCGATTCAGCCATTTTCATCACAAATAGATATATTACCAAAGAAATACCCTGAAATAAATTTTGTCTCTGTAGATACCTATGATGAATTAATCGAAAAGCTAATGGATGGTGAGTTAGATGCTATCATTGGAGAAACTTATACATTGCAAAGCTCATTCAGAAGCATTGGCGCTCAGGAACTTGTAGCGAAAGCTCCAGAGCCAGTCACATCAAATAGTGTGTATGCACTTATACCTAAGGGAAATCCAAAATTAGTTAAATTGATCAATCAAGGGATCATAAACATTCCTACAGAAAAACTCATCAACCTAGCAAAAAAATGGCTTCCAGATCAATCTTACAATTACTACAAATTTAATATTGATCCTGCTATCGGTTTAAGTAAAGATGAAGAGCATTGGTTAAAAAATTTAGGTGATTTGCAATTAGGTATCGGAAAATTTTGGAAACCGATAGAGTTCTTAGATAAAAATCTACAACCTCAAGGTATTAGTTCCGATTACCTCCTAAAATTAAAATCCGACTTAGGTGTGTTTTTTGAATTGGATAAGAGGTTAAGTTGGACGGAAGTTATTAACAAAGTTAAAGAACGTAAAATAGATGTACTTTCTGCAGTGGGAATAACAGAAACACGGAAAAAATTTCTTAATTTCAGTGAACCTTATATGAAAATACCGATGGTTATTGTGGTTAAAAAAAATAGCATTTATGTTCAAAAACCGAATGACTTAGCTGGATATAGCATTGGGGCATCACGTTCAAATCCTATACAAGATATTTGGAAAAATAATTACCCTAATATTCCATTACAAATCACCTCATCAAGCAATGAAGGATTACAAGCTGTTCAAGATGGGAAGTTAGATGCATTTCTGGCAAACTTAATTACTATTGGCCCAAAAATGAAAAACACTTTCACTGAATTAGAAGTCGTAGCAGTGACTCCCCACAACATAAATGTAGCGATTGGAGTAAGAAAAGGGCTCGAAGAATTTATTCCGATATTAAACAAGTGGTTGAAAAATATTCCTACGAAAGAAAAGTTAGCCATTCGTAAAGTTTGGTTAGGTTCAGAAGTTAAACAAGGAACCAGTTTTATAGAATATGCTACTCAATGGAGTCCATTAGTAATAATTGTTTTATTAATTAGTGGCTTTATCATTAGAAAAAATATGCATTTGTCTGCCAATATTAAAAAACGCATAGCAATAGAATCGGCTTTAGAAAAAGCAAAACACCAATCTGAAATTGCTAATATAAATAAGGAACAATTTCTTGCTAATATTAGCCATGAAGTAAGAACGCCGATTAATGCCTTAGTAGGAACAGCTCATTTATTGGAAATGTCGGGGTTAGATAGTCAACAAAAAGAATATATTGAAATGCTCAACTATTCTGCTAATTCATTGTTACTTTTAGTTGATGATATATCTGATTTTTCTAGAATGAATACCGGAGATATTTCTTTAGAAAATAAACTTTTTGATTTTAACCTTTTATTAAAAAATATTTTTGCCCAATCCAGCCTTAGCGACTCCTTCGACAATATTAGAATTACTTATGATGTTGACTCTTCAATTCCAGAACAATTAATTGGCGACCCTCATCGTCTGGGACAAATTCTTACTAACCTATTAAGTAACGCCGTAAAGTTCACATCACAAGGAAGCATTAGACTCGATGTCACATTTGAGAAATCATCTACTCATCAGAAAAAAAACGAAAAAATTAAATTAATATTCGCACTTAAAGATACAGGTATAGGCATGAGTAAAGAGCAGCAAGACTTATTGTTCCAAGCGTACTCTCAAACAGATAAATCCATCGCAAGAAAATATGGTGGAACCGGATTAGGTCTAACGATTAGCAAAAAGCTTTGTGAATTAATGCAAGGAAAAATAAGTGTCAAAAGCCAGACTAATCAAGGAAGTTGTTTCACATTCAAAGTAATATTAGAAAAACCACCAGCTAAATCAGCATTACAAATTGAAGAGTCAGATCAAAGATCTATTAATGAACTAAAGAAAATGACTTTGAATGACTCTCAGGTTTGTTCAATTTTAATTAATAAACATGTATTACTCGTTGATGATAACTCAGTTAATTTAATGATCGCAAAAAAAATATTGACCGGTTATAAAATAAAAGTCACAACTGCGGTTAATGGAAAAAAAGCAGTCGAGGCTATTTCAAGTGATTCTTTTGATTTAGTACTAATGGATATCCAAATGCCAGAAATGGATGGTTATCAAACCACTCAAATTATCCGGAATAAAATGAACTTAGATTTACCTATTATAGCTTTATCTGCAAATGTTATGAAAAAGGATAGAGAGCTTTCACAGCAATCTGGTATGGATGCTCATCTTGGGAAACCAATTAAAGTTGATGAATTACTGACAACCTTAGCTATGTTTTTATCCTAATCTACTCCACATCATTTAGACTTTTAATATTTTAAATCATATATTCTGAATCATATATAAGGGAATGTACATACTATGCCTGTGTCGACTAAAAATGCAGGTTCAATACGATTTAGTTTATATAGGTGTTCATTAATATTATATGTCTTTTAGCCATAAGAGTTTCTAACGAAATTTTGATGCTTATTTTTTAATGCAAATACGGTTAAAAATAACATTAGCATTAAGGGTGATGGTAGAATTGTTTTGATAAGATATACCTTTCCTTTTCATCGAAAACAATCCATAAACCAACAGTGAAAGTTGTAGGTTTATGATATTTCAATAATTAGAGTGACAAAACCATGAAACAATCTATCAAAATTGCTCCATCCATACTTTCAGCCGATTTAGCCCGCTTAGGTGATGATGTAGCGGAAGTAATAAAAGCAGGTGCTGACTGGGTTCATTTTGATGTAATGGACAATCACTACGTACCTAACTTGACCTTTGGCCCGCCGATCTGCAAAGCGTTAGTAGACTACGGAATCACAGCTCCAATAGATGTGCATTTAATGGTTGAACCTGTGGACGATTTGATTGAACAGTTTATAAAAGCGGGTGCTTCAATGATTACATTTCACCCCGAAGCATCAAAACATGTTGATCGTAGTTTACAAATTATTAAACAGGCTGGCGTTAAAGCGGGTTTAGTTTTCAATCCTGCAAAGTCGCTCGATTGCCTTGAATTTGTAATGGATAAAATTGATATGATTTTAATTATGTCAGTAAACCCTGGTTTTGGTGGACAATCTTTTATTCCTAATGCATTAGAAAAATTAAAATACGCTCGTAAACTAATTGATTTAAGTGGAAGAGATATACGCCTAGAAATCGACGGTGGCGTTAAAATTAATAATATTAGAGAAATCGCAGATGCAGGTGCAGATACATTTGTGGCAGGCTCCGCTATTTTTAATACAGACAACTACAAGGTAACAATTGATGCCATGAAAGCCGAATTGGTGAGCTGAACTTAACCTAAATCAAAAGGATATAATTCTAACTGTGCAAATACCCTTAGAGGTGAGGAGCTGCTGGCTTTCAATCCCTTATTGGCATTGTCCATTTTTTGGAAAACGAGTTATTTTACGTGAACAATTATTTCTTCTGATACAACCGCTGGGTTATGCGGACGATGCATGTAATCACCTAATATCAAAGAAAGTGTATGCTTACCTTTAGGTAATGTTACAAATGCTTCTGTTTGACCACCCTCAAAATGTTTAACTCCTTCACCTAATAGTTTTAATAAATCAGGTGTTTTACCATCAATTAATAAATGATGATGCCCTGTAAATTTTTTATTAATTCCAGCGGGAGAAATTCCCATTCCCGATAACCCAAAAACCACCTTAAATGTCGTTGGTACAGTTGAGCCATTCTTTGGTGAAATAATATACACTTGTGCATTTTCAATTGATAAAGAACGTTTGGGTTGATCAGCAACCGAATTATTAATCAAAAGCAATAAAACTATAAATAAACTTAATACTATGCATTTTTTCATTTTTTCTATCCCTATATTTAAATTTATTGACTAATCAAGTTCTGGAATAACCAATTCTTTTTCCCAATCAAAATTAGGATCCCCTAAAACTAAAAAGAAAGGGTTCAGTAAACATTCTTTTTGGTTGTAGGTCATATCGCTATAATCTAATTGAACAATCTTTCCACCAGCTTGTTCAACAATAGCCTGAGCAGCAGCCGTATCCCATTCTGAAGTTAAAGCAAGTCGAGGATATAGATCGGCAGAGCCCTCCGCCACCATACACATTTTTAAAGAACTACCTCTGCTTGTTAAATCATAGCTCGCAAAATTTTGGCAAAGCGTTTCAACTTTATCTAATCCATGCCGTCTACTTGCAACAACGGTAAAATGATTTTTACCTGCTTTTTGTTGTAAAGACCTTACGCTGATACTTTGAGGAGACTGCTCCTTGGACTGTTTGAACGATCCTAATTCTTTAGCTGCGGAATAAGTGATGTCTGCAACTGGTACATGAATAACCCCTAATATTGATTTTCCATTTTCTTGCAAAGCAATATTCACTGTAAACTCACCATTTCTAGCAATAAATTCTTTAGTTCCATCGAGCGGATCAATGATGAAGCAACGGTTCCAGTTTTTTCTATCTTCAAAGTCTATCCCTGTACTTTCCTCTGATAGACATGGTAAATTTGGATACTTTTCTTCTAAGAAATCGACAATTATATTATGTGCAGCTAAGTCCGCTCGCGTTAAAGGTGAGTCATCACCTTTAATTTGCACATCAAAATTATCGCTGCTATAAATTTTTAGTATTTCCTTGCCTGCTTTTTTAGAAACCGCAATGATATCTTCTAAAATTGCTTTTAAATCTAATTTTCTCACTTTATGCCCTTTTCTATTTGATTTGTCGTTCATCTAAGATTTTACTTGCTAAAAAAAGCGCGGCTACAGAACGTGCTTCTGTAAAATTTTTCTGATTAAGTATTTTATCTATATCATTAATTGGAAATAATACGACTTCTAATTCTTCAGGCTCATCACCCTCAAGCGTCTCTTTATAGAGTGCTTCAGCTAAAACTAAATTCATTTTGTGAGTTAAATAACCCGGAGCCAAACTCATTTTTTTCATTAACGTAATTTTGTTTGCACCAAAACCAACTTCTTCTTTTAGTTCTCGATTAGCAGATTCAGAAACAGACTCACCCTTTTCCATTAATCCCTTAGGAAATGCGAGTTGATAATCCTCTGTGCCAGCTGAATATTCTTTGATCATCACAAAAAACTCACCATTTAAAATAGGCACAATCATCACAGCGCCTCGCGATCCCGCCACAAGTCGTTCGTAAGTTCTTTTTTCACCATTAGAAAAAGTCAAATCTAACTCTTCTACCTTAAACAGACGAGTTCTAGCGATTTCTTTTTTACGGGTAATTTCAGGTATTTTATTCATAATTAAGACTATTACTCTCAGTAATCTAAGGTAAATTTATTATTTATAATTAATTGTGAGAAGTTACTAACAGCTTCAAATGGAGTGGTATCACTTTTTTCTTTTTTTGAGTCTGGTTTATCAATTGCTAACAAAGAACCAATACCGAACTTTTTCGCTGAATTAAGCACCGATAAACTATCATCGATAAATAAACATTTAGATGGCGACAACTGATATTTTTTCATCAAGAGTTGCCAAAAAACCTGTTCTTCCTTCGCAAAACCCAATTCATGGGAACTGCATATAAAATCAAAATACTGACTCATTTCAGCTTTCATCATTTTAATTTCAATTGCATCTGGATGAGCATTGGTCGCCATAATGATTTTTAAAGCCGGATAATTTTGTAAGCCACCCTGTTTTTGTCGCTGTTTTAAATACTCTAAAAAATTTAAAGCATTCGGCCTAAAAATTATCTTGTGCAATATTTCATGTTTTAGTGCTTTAATATCAATTTTCAGAATTTCAGTCCAATAATCCAAACAATACCAATCTAAAGTCCCTTTTACCTTATTTTGTAATACTATTAATTTTGCTTTCCCTTCTGACAAGCTTAAACTATTATTTTTAGCATATAATTCAGGTAATAAATCATGCCAATAATAATTGTCAAAATGAAGATCTAGCAAAGTACCATCCATATCAAGTAGAACAGTATCAATATTATCCCAATCCAAATTGATTTTTTTAAACGCCTGTTCCAATTGATTATATTCTTCTAATTTTCTTCTTTATTTTGTATGACCAACCAATAATTAACTACCAAATTTTCTTTTTAAACTTTAACCCTTGACGACCATTTGATGGTTTCCCATCTGCAAAAAAAAGAAAAGCATTAAAAATTGATTTGTCGACTCTGGTTGAAATGCTACCACTGAAGTTTAAAAGCCCCTGATTTGATATATTTATATTACCTTGAATATCTAATACGTTCATTTTTTTCATTATTGTACCATTGATTGAACCATCTTTATTTGTTTGCCAATCTACCGCAAAATTCCCCAGTTGCCATGACTTTCCATTAAAAACTACTGCGCCATTATTCCACTGTGTAAACCCCGAGAGGTAAGTTAGTTTTAAATCAACTAATTTCAGATCCAGATCTCGCGTTTCAATATCTCCATTTAATTCAACCCCTTTAAAATGAATGTATTTTTCAAAATGGGAAAGTGATGTTTTTATGTTTGCATCATCTAACTCAATATTTTTATCATCTTTCAAGTTAAAGGAAAAAAATCCATTTAAATCACCTTTTGAAATACTAATATCTGCACCCAATTTACCAGCAATAAGCGAAAGAATTTTTGTATTAAATTCAACTTCATTTAATGACCAATCTTTGACTCTCACGTGTTCAATATTGCCTGACCAAACAGTTCCATCTAAACCACTGAGTGTAACACCACTTTTTTCAGGAACAAAAACTGTAATAAGTTTTGCCGGCATCAAAATAATAATTAAAAAGAGCAGAAATGATATAAATAGAATAATTTTGTTTTTCATTATGTTTGTCTTATTTTGGCTATCTTAGTTAAAGTTCTTAAATAAATGATGGTTATTACATTATTTTAGGCTATTTCAGTAACTTCACATTAACACTAGTAATACCATTATTTTCTCGACTGCGAATATTTACTGTCGCAACTGATACACCGTGTTTCGATTCAACTTCTGCAACCCATCTTACAAAATTATCAAAATTGATATTATCAAACCAAACCTGCATTTCATTTGGGCTTTTACTGTCACGTCTAGAAACGGCTAAATCAAATTTTCTAGTTGTATTGTTGATAATTGATGTCAATGGTAAAGTACTTCCAGCGAGTCGACTAGATGAGCCTGTTGTTTTTATTATCGAAACTTGTTGACTCATCCACTGGTCTGATTTTATTTTTGAAGCAACCTCAATTTCCAATTTATTAACACTTTCGTTTAAAGGATTGACTATCAGTAAATAAATTAGAACGGCAGATACTACAACTCCTGCAATTAAAGTGATTTTTTGGTCTTGCTCTGAAAGTTCATTAAACCAATCTTTTATAGGATCCATCTTCAATTCCTCTTAAATAGCTCTTACTTATTTTTCTAATTTTTAATTTTTACTTCAGCAACTAGTTTCTAATAGTGAGACGACTCGAAAAACCAGCACCACGCTGAGTTTCCGATGAACGCTCTACTTGATGTCCACTAGACTTTAGTGCATCAGCAAATTTATCTAGTTCAACCAAGCTAGAAGCAATGAGATCAAGTCGCAATTCATTTCGTGCAATATCATAATTAATATTAGTAGGGTACACTTTACTCAGATCGCTTAGTGATTGACTACTTGATTCTAATATTTTTAGAAATCCGGCGGAGTCAGATGACGAACCAATCGATTTCATATAGGCTCTCATATTTTTCACAGCTCTCGCTGACGATGAAGGCATTTTTCGCGTTGGAAAAGCCTGCTTGTACAAAGTCATTTTTCTAGCATCTAATTGCTCTTTTTGTTCACCTAAAGTGATTATTTTGCTAGTTTGAAAAACAATGAATGCTATGAACAAAGCAGCTGCGATACTACCGACTTTAATCAAAAACAAACCTAACTCAGATTTCTCTTTCTTTGGCTCATATTCATCTTGCATTAAATTGATAACATTAGCACTCGAGAAGGTTTTAACTAATAACGCTTGCTGACTTTCAATAACCACTATGTTTGTAGCAAATCGACCAATAGGTAGCTCTTTTATGAATTCAGAGGTATCTAAAGAAGAAAATATATTGAGAGAAATAGCTATGGCTAAATTTTCATCATTTTGTTCATCTTTAGAGTCAGAGTTAGCTTCATCAGAATTTGCTAAATGTTTCTGAATCAGCCAACTAAAATCTTCTGGATAACAATTCCAAACTTGTCCTTTGTGGTTAATAACTGAACAGTTGGATTCTTCGAGTAAAAGACTAAAGCCTTCTTCTGGAACTAATATTAAATCTTGCTCTAACAAAACTTGGTCGAGTTTTATCTCGGCAGATTCAAACCATGAAATAAGTGATTCCAAATAATCTCTTTCAACGCCCCTTACACTAACAGGCTTATCCTTCCCAAAATCCTTATAAGCATAAAATAATGAATCAACGGATGTGGCGACTTCGTCTTCCATCATAAATGGGATCGCTTTTCTCATCAATTTAGGGCTACGATTAGGGATGTCTAATTCAGCGCTAACAATATCCTGAGAAGATAGTATTAAACTCACTTTTGTTGATGCTGCCATATCCGCTAAACAACTTAGATCTACTTTTAGGATCTCTTCGCTTTCTAGTTGATAACTCGCATTAATATTCTCATCTTTATTCAAATCAGTATTAGAATTCAAATCAGTATCAGATAAACCGATGTGATCTGCACCCACGAGTTTCCAAGTCAAAGTGACTTGTTCACTATCACCCCAAAATATTAATAAATCTTTCATCAGTCTTTCCCAAAATATCGAGAGACAACCTTAAAACGGTTGCTATCGTCTTTTACAAATAGAGTTGTCATAAATACTTTCGTGGTATTTATCTGTGCCTTCGATTTCATTTGAAAATAATGGCTGGTATCCGTCAGGCGCGATTTCAAATGGCTACTTATTTTTGCTTGTGTTCCTAATTTATCCCAAAACTCTTGCATATCATAGCCACTTTCTGGACGGGAGGTAATCAACTCTTTAACCTTAGCTAAATCAACCTTTTTACCTAATGCGGCGTGTAAAATGTGCGCACCATCAGATGTGATGGTATTAATATTTAGCTTATTTTCTTTAACATCTGGCAAAACACAAATATCTTCGTCAATCAACGCGCTAATTTCTCGGTTAAACGAACGCACTGCTAATAATTCACTTTTATGAGCAATTGCATCATTTGCGGGTAAATAAGGGATTTCTAATCCTTGGTAATAAAGATCCTCAACACCATCCGGGCCGCTTGGCGTAGAGTCCTCATCAATCCAATCTCTTAGTTCAGCAGCTAATGCCGCTGGTTTTATTTTTGAATCAGTTAAAATAGACTCTAAATAATCTGTAAATATTTCTTCACCAATTGTTTTTTCATTTTGGTTATTCGTATTAGATGAATTTTGATTCGATGCAGGCGGTTTTATCGGTTGTGGATCCAGCAAAGATTGATTTGATTGATTATTTTGTCTTGTTCGGTTTTGTTTCTTCCTATCTTTATCACCTAATGTATTGAGATTAAAACAACTTTGCATATCTTTTATTGTTGCTGTCATCCCCCCTCCATAAATGGGAAAAGTTATATCACTTTGAGCCCAAGTTTGATTCAAATGCACTCTATCTTCCTTTTCTTTATCAAAGCCTTTTTGTAAATAAATTTTTGCTAGCTCTTCCATACCAATTAGATAAGAATAAGCTTGATCACGATGAATCAAATTTCTGGCTAAGGTGCTTTGATAATTAACTCTTTTATTAATTTCTACAATTAATAAAGCAACAAAAGCAACTACCAAAATAACGGTAATTAGTACTGTTCCTTTTTGCCTTTTGTTGAATTTGATTAACTGATAATTCATCTAGTAGTCGGATATTACAAATAAACGATTCACTATACCGATATCGGATAGTTCTAGCGTTACTCTAACTGCCACAGGTAATACATCAAGAGCAGTAGGGTTCTGATTGGATGAATTAACCGCCACTAATTGATTATCCTGCGCAATATTGACGGGCCAATAATCATTCCAAGATTCACCATCATAAAAATCAAACTTAATGCTTTCAACATTTTCTAATAAAGGACGGTTTAGACCTTGCTCCAGCATCATTCCATCAGGAAAACTAAAACTGACTCGACGTAATATTTTATCTTTCACAAAGTAAGTGAGTCGCTCTAAGTTAGAACGCTTTAAACCGGCAGGATTTCTTCTTCCCATGCGAGTTAAATTAAGATGAGGAGAACCTAATCCATCATCACTAGATAGATTATTTTTTTTATCGCCAAATTCATCTCTAAATTTTCTGGGCGCTAATTGCTGTATATCATCTGATATAAATAACCATGCTCTTTCAATTGAGTTGTAGCGGTTACCGGTATTTTCTATACTATTTTTTGCTAGCGTTGCTCGATCTAATAAAGTGAATGCACCCACTCCAATAACAGCAGCAATTGCCATCGCTATCAGAATTTCTAAAAGTGTAAATCCTTTTTGGTACTGACTGGTTTTAGCCAAATTAAATTTTCGATTTAAATAACGTTTCATTTTTTTATCGCCTTATTGGCAATAAAACCAATAAATCGAGTTGTCGGATTTTCATCCTTTTCTTCAAACCTAACCTCCACTTCAACTTGTCGTAATTCTTTTTCCGTTGTTTTTGAAACAGTCTGAAGCCAATACCAAGTCTTAGGCTCTTCAATTGAACCTGCCATTATCGCACTACCACGAGTGACTCCGATATTCGGCCATTGTTTTTCTAATCGAGTCTCTGCTAAGCGATTCATTGCTACCCAATGAGCAATAGTTCTTTGTGAAGCATTTTTCTGAGCTAACTGATAGTTAGATACTTGAGTAATCAATCCAACAGCGGTATAACCAAAAATAGCGAGAGCTATTAATATTTCCAACAAAGTAAACCCTCTCATCTTTCGACATGAGTAATTTATGACATTATTAGTTTTATTAAATTGCATTTTAGTTTATTAAGTTCTTATCTAAAAAGTCATCTTCTTCAAAATTTCTATCTAAGTCTTGAAATAAATTCCCTTTAAGGGGTCCTTCATACCTGAGTTCGCCGGTTAAAAAACCTCTAACTCGAAAAAAATACCGTTCATCATTTCTAGCAATTTTGTCTAATATTGCAATGCCAATTGAAAATTGGTTTTGCTCTCCACTAGATAAAAAATAGATTTGAGGCGGTTCTAGTTTTTTCTGAGATTCATCCTCATCCTCAAAAATATCGACGTCTTCCTCAAAAATATTAACATCATCATCAAAAGTGCTAAATAAATTTTCTTCATCGAGTGTTAAATTAATTTCTAAACCTTCCGGAAATTCATGCCTTCCTAACTCTGGAAATTCTGAAATTTCTTGCCACTCAGAAGTTTTAGGTTTTCTTTTTTCATCTTTAGCGCTATTACTCGTTTGGCTATCATTGCCTTCTTTTAAAATAGGCCCTGACTTAGATTTTTTATCCTTATTTTCATCGTCAACTAACTCTAAAAATTGATAGCCTTTATCATCTATCGATAACCCAAACTCTCTATTCAATAATATTGATTGATCTTTAACTAATTCAATTGCCGCAACTAATCTTAATATTTCTTGTTTTGCCAACTTGTCAGACGAACCGCCTAAATTAGGTAAAGCAAAGGCAACCATAATTGCCATAATTGCCATGGCAATCAGTATTTCCAACAAACTAAAACCTGATTGTCTTTTTAACTTATTCATTTTTGAAGTGCTTATACGCTGACTATTTTGAATTTACTGTTCGCCCGTTTTAAATGCTTTGATCACTTCATCTACATTCCAGTTACCGATATCAACATTTGAGCCTTCGCCACCTTCTTCACCATCGGCGCCTAATGAATAAATATCATACTCACCAAATTCACCTGGAAATGAATATTGATAGGGATTTCCCCATGGATCATTATTAAGTTCGATATATCCTCGTCTTGAATAATTACTAGGGATTGGGCGACTTGACGGCTTTTGTGACAACGCTTCTAACCCTTGCTCGGTTGTCGGATACATAAAGTTATCCGAACTATATTGAATTAACGCTGATTTAATAGCGCTAATATCACCTTTAATTCGGATCAAACTAGCTTCTTCTGTTTTACCCGCAAACTGCACCACCATAACGCCGCCTAATATCGCCATAATTGCCATAGCTACCAAAATTTCTAAAAGCGAAAAGCCAGATTGTTGTTTCATTTTAAACCTCTTAAATATTCAAACTCTAAATAAAATAATTTTTTTAAGTCAACGTATTGCTCAATTCAAACACCGGCAACATAATCGCCAATACAATCATAAATACAAATGCACCCATAATTAAAATCATAATAGGACCAATTAAGTCCATCATCACGCTCACCATATTATCAAACTGTACTTCTTGATTATCCGCTGCGCGGTCAAGCATTTCTTCTAACTGACCTGAGTTCTCACCACTAGCAATCATATGCAACATCATCGGTGGAAAATAACCGCATTGCTGCAAAGAAACCTTAATCCCTGAACCTTCACTCACTCTAGTGGCCGCTTCTGCCACGGCAACCTTTAATTCCGCATTTGTCATAACATCGCCTGCAATTTTTAATCCTTCTAATAAAGGCACACTACTGGCATTGAGAATTGCTAATGTTCTTGCAAACCTTGCTGCATTTAAACCACGAATGACTTTACCTATGATCCAAGCATTTATTTTCCACCTATCCCATTTCAATCTTAAACTGGGATTTTTTAGTAAATATTTGAATCCTGAAATCATTGCGAAAATAATAATGAAAGTTAGTACACCCCACGATTGTACGTAATCACTTAATGATAATAGAGCCTCAGTTAACCAAGGAAGATCTTGACCCGACTTAGTAAAACTTTTAGTGATTTCGGGAACAACGGAGCCTAAAAGAAACCCGACAATGCCAATACTAACAACTGATAGAATGACTGGATAAACCAAGGCCCCTGATATTTTTTGCGAAATGGCTTGGCGAGATTCTGTGTAATCGGCTAAACGTTCCAATACCAATTCTAAGTGCCCCGATTTTTCACCTGCAGCAACCATTGAACGATACAACTCTGAAAATACTTTGGGATATTCACTCAATGCATCCGCTAAAGAATGCCCTTCAACCACTCGGGCTCGAATACCTAATAACATGGTTTTCTGTTTGGTTTTTTCGCATTGTTCCGCCACTGCCTTGATGGTTTCTTCAACAGGTATAGCCGCCCGAATTAATGTGGCGATTTGTCTTGTGATTAAAGCTAAATCAGCAGCGCCGATTTTTAACTTACTCACTCCTGCCTGTGTCGATGTTCCACTATTTTTTTCACGTTTATTAATGCTTTCTACATCAATCGGAATTAAATTTTTCTCTTTTAATAACTGTCTAATTTGACGAGGCGTATCGCCTTCCATGACACCTTTTTTTTGTTTGCCTGCGGTATCGAGGGCTACATATTCAAAAGCAGCCATTAGTCTTCTCTCGTCACTCGTAAGACTTCTTCAACCGTTGTGATCCCTTCTAACACTCTTCGTTTCCCATCTTCACGAATGCTAAAACCTTTTTGTCTTGCATGCTTCTCAATCTCAAGTTCACCTGCACCGTTATGGATCATTGCTCTAGTTTCTTCATCCACTGTCACTAACTCAAAGATCCCTTGTCGCCCTTTATAACCAGAATGGTTACAGTCTGTACATCCTTTAGCATGAAAAATTTGTGGAGGATTTGAATTATCAAAGTTCATTAATTCACATTCTTTATTATTAGCAGCTAATGACTCTTTACAACTTGGACATAAAGTTCTTACCAGTCGCTGTGCTAATACACCAAGCAAGCTAGATGATAAAAGGAAAGGTTCGATGCCCATATCTTGTAATCGAGTAACGGCTCCCGAAGCCGTATTAGTATGTAATGTAGAAAGAACTAAATGGCCAGTTAAACTTGCTTGAACCGCAATTTCAGCAGTTTCTAAGTCTCTAATTTCTCCCACCATGACTACATCTGGATCTTGTCTTAAAATTGCTCGCAACCCAGTCGCAAAAGTCATTTTAACTTTACTATTAACCTGTGTTTGACCGATGCCGTTTAACAAATATTCGACTGGATCTTCGACTGTAAGGATATTGCGAGCCGCATTATTTAGCAGTGTAAGTCCCGCATATAATGTGGTGGTCTTACCGGAACCAGTTGGTCCTGTTACCAAGATGATCCCATGAGGCTTATGTAAAAGATTATCCATTTCTTTTTTAATATGATCAGGCATTCCTAAATGAGAAAAATCTAATCGTCCCGCCTGCTTATCAAGCAACCTCATAACCACTCTTTCGCCATGACTAGAAGGTATTGTTGAAACACGAACATCCACACCACGATTAGCAATTTTTAATGTAATACGACCATCTTGTGGAACTCGCTTTTCTGCGATATCCAGTTTTGCCATAACCTTTATTCTTGAAACTAATAAAGGCGCAAGTTTTTTACCTGGACTTAAAACTTCTCGCAATACGCCATCAACACGAAAACGAACTTTTAAATCATTTTCAAAGGTTTCAACATGAATATCGGAAGCATTTTCTTTAATCGCTTCGGTTAATAATGCATTGATCAATTTGATAATCGGAGCGTCATCATCTGCTTCTAATAAATCTTCAGTTTCAGGAAGTTCATCAGCCAATTTAAACAAATCTAAATCATCACCAATATCCTCCATTGCCGCCATTGCTTCACCAGCGTTATCTTGATAGACCTTACCTAAATTAAATTCAAAATCTTCGTCGGAAATTTCCTGAAATTTAATCTTTTGTTTAGCAAATCGTCTCGCTTCAGAAACTGACTTGATACTGACATCTTGTTTCACTAAAGCGACTAAAACATCATCTTCTTTGTTGTAAGTAATTAATACCCCATGCTTTTTTGCGAAAGAGAAAGGTAAACGGGTATTTTCTTTTTTATGAACACTTACATCATCCACAGCTAATTCAGAAACTGATTCATCAACCTTTTCTTTTCCTGAACCTCTGATTAAATCACTTACCGCCATGTTATTCCCTTATTCGTTAGTTGCTTTAGGTGGTAAAGGTGTGATCGGCGTATTAGCAGCTTCAGCATCCTCTAACATCTTGTTAGCTCTATCAAAAGTTGGTGGTAATGCTAGTGTTTCGTCCCATTCAGGTAATATTTCCGGATCGGTAAATGGCATTAAAGAGATCCCTCTTAACTTTTTATCTAATGCCATCGCTCTCATGTAATTATATTTGCTTGAGCTAACATCGTTAATATCACTAACATCGGTAATAATTCTGGGACGAATAAAGACCATTAAATTGGTTTTTCTTTTAGTCGTTGCACTTGAACGAAATAATGCCCCCAAAAATGGAATATCACCTAAAATCGGTACCTTTTGCTCACTCTCTTGAATGTCGTTATCAATTAACCCGCCTAAAACAATCGTTTGTCCACTATTAACCAAAACCGTTGTTTTAATAATTCGTTTATTGGTAACAACATCAACCGATGTACTTCCCGCAATACCCGAAACTTCTTGTTCGATGCTTAATACAACCGCATTCCCTTCATTGATTTGTGGTGTGATTTTAAGTTTAATCCCAACATCTTGACGATCAACTGATTGGAATGGATTTGAATTACCGCTACCTAACTGAGACCCAGTAATAATTGGAATTTCTTGACCAATACTAATAGTCGCCTCTTCGTTATCTAGCGTAGTTAGACTTGGTGTAGATAAGACATTTGATTCAGTATCTGATGCAAGAAGCTTTAATAAGCCAGCCCATGATTTACCATCTGAGAAACCTAAAAGTGCACCAGTTACACCAGCAATCGCCTGCGCTATGCCTTGACCATTATCACCTTGATTTATAGGTTGTGTAACAGCATCATCTCCGGTACCTATAGTTTGCACTCCACCTTGTCCTCGATTAGACAATACACCACCTAAAATACTAGTAACTGAAGGTGAAGTATTAGAAAAATTAACCAACCCCCCTTCGCCAACCCATTGAACACCCAATTCTTTATTGAGAGATTCAGAAATTTCAACAATAATTGCCTCAACATGCACTTGCTGTCGACGAATATCTAATTGATTAATCACTGAATCAAAAGATTTCATAATGTCTGGCGGAGCTGTGATGACTAATGAGTTAGTTTCCTGATGGGCTTTGATTGAATAGCCTTTATTAGAGCTTCGTCTCGATTTAGCCCCTTTCTTTTTAACATCATCCGTTTGAATCGAATCGCCGACACCTTCCAATAAAGTCGCAATTTCTTCTGCTTTAGCATAATGCAAATGTCTAACTTTAGTATTACCTGCATTTTTAATGGGTGAATCTAATTTTGCGATTAACAGTTTTAATCGCAATGACGATTTACTATTCGCACTTAATAAAATGCTGTTAGTTCGTTCGTCAGCAACAAATTTAGGTTTATTAACATCACCTTTCTTTGAACCAGAATTTGCCTTTTCTAACGTTTCTAAAATTCTAACCACTTCAGTCGCGGACGCATGTTCTAAGTCAATCACTTCAATTTCTTGATTACTTTCTTGGTCAATTTTTTCGATTATTTTAACTAAACGATCAAGGTTTGCGGCAGTATCATGAATAACAATTACGTTGGTTGGCTTATATTGCGCCATATGACCTTGTTGAGGGATAAGCGTTCTTAACAAAGGAACTAACTGACTGACATCCACATTATCAACTTTGATCACTCGTGTGACTAATTGATCGCCCGCATATTTTTTTCCTTTTGAATAAACTTCGACTGAATCTTGTTTAGCGGTTTGTAACTGTTCAATTTTATAGATATTACCGGTTTTTACAGCACTAAACTGATGCACCTTTAATACACTTAAAAATAAGGCAAAAATTTCATCTTCGTCCATTTCATGTTGTGAAATGACAGTGATTTTTTTATTGCGAACTCTAGGATCCACAATAAAAGTTTTACCTGTCAAGCGACTAACCATTTCAATAAAAACGCCAATGTCGGTTTCTTTTTGATTAATCGTTGCTTTGTCCGCTGAGACACTGGTAGAGAAAATAACTAAACTGATTAAAATCAAGCTTAGTTTTGTAATTACATTTTTAAACATTGTTGATTTTCCTAAATC
>CAZRPK010000005.1:53270-59174 GCA_964601915.1 uncultured Kangiella sp.
TTTTCCTAAATCGTACTTTTTTAAATTTCTGTTCTTATTTATCATTTTATTTTTTCCAATGCACATATTATTTACCACCTTGAGCATTATTTAAGTCTAATAACAGGCTGATATTTTCATTACCACGAAGAATATCAACTTGTATATCTTGCATATCTTGAATTTCGCCAAACAACAGCATCGCATCGGACGGATTAGCCAAAGACATACCGTTAACTCCGGTAATTACATCATTCCGTCTTAACCCTAATTGGGTAAATAGTCGTTTATCTTTACCTGGAGAAATTCGGTAACCGATGGTTTCGCCATCTTTAGTTGCGGGACTCATTCTGACTAACTCAGCCAAACTCATAGGGTTTTCTAATAATTGTTCTCGGTAATCATTTAACGATTTGCTAATTTGTTTATTTTTTCGTTTATCTTGAACTTTCTTATTGGTGGATTTTTTTAAAGTTAACTGACTTGATTTTTCCCGCTTCATTTCTTCCGGTAGAAAACCTTTTAAACTAAGAACCTCTTTTCTACCGTTGGTTTCTAAAATCACTCGATTGCTATAAACATTTCGCAAATAGACTCGACCAGACACTTCTAATTTATCATCAATAAAGTAAACCGCTTGTTTGCCTTTTCCATCTTCGATGATTGAATTGGAGTGAGACTTGTTAGTCGCAGCATAAATCCCTCTCAATTTAAGATTTAATCGCGTTTCAGGTGCATCCTCAACATCCTCAACAACCGCCACTGGCGCTTTTTCTTGATCGCCAAATAAATGCATACTGACTAAACCACCGACATCAACAGAGCTATTCGTTTGCACGGATCGGATTGATGACACTAATATGGCTTTCTTATTAGATATATCGTCTGCCAGAAAGTGTAAAAATAATATCCAAAATAATTTAGCACCCAGCACTGCGATAATGATCCAGCCAGTCCATTGTATAATAGGCAACCAATTAAAGTAGTTTTTGCCCCAATTCAGCATTGTATTTGTCGATAAATTCATTAAATAAGTTAACTTTTAAAATAAATCCTAGAGTATCTAGGAGAATTGTTGGTACTGCTAATTAAAGAACGGCTAATAAAGTTCAGTTGAACCACTCAGTTTAACTCAAAACGCAGAGGGTTTTAATTGTTATTTTCAGGTAAAATTACGCCATGATCTTCATTTTAACAAATTAACTAAACGTAGTAGCCCTCAAAAGGGGTTAATTGGTGCTAAACCTGAAATTCAAAAGAGCCAAATAACTCAAATGCCTAAACAAAAAGACGACCATATAGCAAAAGACAACCAACCTATTGTCAAAATACGGTTAGACAAATGGCTATGGGCTTGCCGGTTTTACAAAACCCGAGCGATTGCTAAGCAAGCAATTGAAAGCGGTAAAGTGCATTATGAAGGCATTAAACCTAAAATCGGTAAGATCATAAAAATAGGCGATAAAATTAAATTGCGCCAAGGTTTTGATGAAAAAACAGTGGTTATCATAGAGCTTAGTGATATCCGCAGAAATGCTACTTTTGCTCAAACCCTTTATCAAGAGACTGAAGAAAGTAAAATAAAACGGCAAGAAATCACGCAAATGCGAAAATTATCGGCTCCAACAACGCAAGGAAAGCCCGATAAAAAACAGCGTCGGCAAATTCATCGCTTTAAAACGATTGAATAATTAAGATTAATAGTGATTTTTCCGCACCTCTGACTTGCAGGTTGGTTGACCATTACACATAGTTTTAAAAAGACAAACCTCCTCCTACACAACGATTGGCAATAACCCTAATTACATGCCCTCAGCATAAAATCATTGAGTTTGCCTTTAATTTCTCCTGTACTATACTTTTACATGCTTAAAACTTTGGATCACATGGGAGCTAATAAGCATGGAAAAGGAAGATGAGGCATCACATTCGGCGCCCGATATTAATTCGACTTTCGGATTAGGTCTACCCAAAGCTTTTGTTGGAATTTTATTTAACCTAGCCTTAGTAGGAACATTGTGTTTAGCACTATATTTTACTGCTGATACCAACTATCAAATCAAACATTTGTTCTCTCACGACATAAAAGCTGAGAGCTTAACCAAAGACATTACGTATTTAGATGAAGTACTCACTATGTCTGCTCGTATGTTTGCTTTTACTGGTGAACACAGTTGGTATGATCGATACGACGAACATGTTCCCCTATTAGATCAAGCTCTTGAACAATCATTCACCTATATTGATTCAAAAGCGCAGTCTGCATTCTTAAGTCAAACACAAATCGCAAATAAAATTTTGATTGAATTAGAAACTAGATCTCTAGCCTTGTCTCTACAAGGGAAATCAAATCAAGCCATTGAATTAGTTTTTAGTGATGAATATAAAACGAATAAAATTCTCTACACTCAAGGTGTTAATAAGCTCAAAGCCCTAATCAATCGTAATGCTTCAGATATAATCGAACGGGACTTGAAATATATTTTCATTAATACACTGCTGCTAGCTATAAGTATATTTGTAGCGGTATTAATAGGCCTGTATATGTTTAATCAAACAAAAAAAAGGCAAAAAGAACAAAACCATCAACGAGATATATTAAAAGAATCTATGCGGAAAGCAGAAGAAGCGAACCGTTCGAAATCAGAATTTCTTGCTAATATGAGTCATGAAATTCGAACACCTATGAACGGCATTATTGGTACCCTTAGCTTATTTGATGATACGATCCTCACTGAAGAGCAGAAGAATCAGTTGTGCGTTATCAACCGCTCATCCGAATTCTTACTGCAGTTAATTAATGATATTTTAGACCTATCCAAAGTCGAAGCAGGAAAACTTGACTTTGAACTTATTCCTTTTGATTTGAAAACATTAATAGAGCATATCAAAGATATCATGACTGTTCAAATCAAGGACACTGTAGATTTTCAAATTAACTGGTCCCCTAAAGTATCACCTCATATCAAAAGCGACCCTGGGCGTATTCGACAAATTCTTTTTAATTTACTTAGTAATGCCGCTAAGTTTACAAAAAAAGGATCCATTACACTTAGCATAGAAGTAACCCATAGAAGCGAACAAAGTCAGGACTTACGAATTGTCGTTGAAGATACAGGAATAGGAATTTCCGAAGAAAAACTAGCGTATGTATTCGATAAATTTAATCAAGCAGATGAGTCAACCACAAGAAAATATGGAGGATCAGGACTAGGCCTCGCCATTAGTCGTAGCCTTGTGAATAAAATGGGTGGCGAAATGGGAGTAAAAAGCTCGCCCGGCAAAGGTTCAATATTTTGGTTTACCCTTTCTGTAAAACAATCCACGGCGGAGTGTGTAGCCGAAAAAAAATACGTGAATGAGATAAAAATAGACGTTTCCCATACTAGCTTTCATGGCGCGCACATTCTTCTTGTGGAAGATAACCCCGTTAATAAAATGGTCGCTACTAAAATATTAACTCGATATGATTGCCAAATTACCCATGCTTGGAATGGTAAAGAAGCACTAGAACTTAAATCAAAGCAAAAATTTGACCTGATCCTTATGGATTGTCAGATGCCAGAAATGGATGGCTTTGAAGCCACTAGAGCCATCAGAGAGTTAGAACAAAGAAACCAGGAAATGGCAACTCCAATAATTGCTCTAACCGCTAACGCACTGAAAGGTGATCGAACTAAATGTCTACAAGCGGGCATGGATGATTTTATTTCTAAACCGGTAAGAAAGGAAACACTAGCTTCAGTTGTACTTAAATGGCTCCCAGAAGCCTAAATTATTTTAGAACGTTACCTAACATAGAGTAGTATGTTCTTTATCAATAAACGCTCTATTGACCATATAGCTCATAGACGCTTACTTAGGTTTTTCTCATCAAGCCCTATTTGTTGACTAAAACCAGATACATTTACATTGTATAATTTTTATTCAAGATGCATCTACTCCTTACCTTATATCTAGTGTATAATGCGCGCCTTTCGCGTTGGCGGCCAATAATTCCAAAAGAATATTAACCAATTATTTAAGAAATTTAACCCTAAATTTTAACCCTAGATAGAGTAAGAAAATGACTGATTTAAGCAAATACAGAAATATAGGTATATTTGCTCACGTAGATGCCGGTAAAACCACAACTACAGAGCGGATTTTGAAGTTGACTGGTAAGATTCATAAAACCGGTGAAGTACATGACGGTGAATCGACTACTGACTTTATGGAACAAGAAGCTGAGCGTGGAATTACTATCCAATCTGCTGCAACGACGTGTTTCTGGAAAGATCATCGTTTAAATATTATCGATACACCAGGTCACGTTGACTTTACGGTTGAAGTTTATCGTTCATTAAAAGTATTAGATGGTGGCGTAGGTGTGTTCTGTGGTAGTGGCGGTGTTGAGCCTCAATCAGAAACTAATTGGCGTTATGCAAATGATTCTGCAGTTGCTCGTATTATCTTTGTTAATAAAATGGATAGAATCGGCGCAGATTTCCTTAGAGTGGTAAAGCAAGTAAAAGATGTATTAGGTGCTAATCCGTTAGTGATGACATTACCAATTGGCTCTGAAGATGAATTTGCGGGTGTCGTTGATATTTTAGAGGAGAAATCATACGTTTGGGGCGAAACTGGCGCGCCAGAAGACTTCAAGATTGGTGATATTCCAGCCGATATGATTGACGAAGTCGCTGAATACCGTGAAATACTCATTGAAACGGCACTTGAGCAAGATGATGACTTAATGGAAGCATACTTAGAAGGTGAAGAACCTTCTATGGAAGATATCAAACGTTGTATCCGTGATGGTACTCGTAAATTGGACTTCTTCCCGACTTATTGTGGAAGTGCGTTTAAAGACAAAGGCGTACAGA
Organism: uncultured Kangiella sp.; assembly: GCA_964601915.1. Taxonomy (GTDB): domain Bacteria; phylum Pseudomonadota; class Gammaproteobacteria; order Enterobacterales; family Kangiellaceae. Next base: position 58,115 of record CAZRPK010000005.1, read on the forward strand.
ATATTCTTGATGCGGTTGTCGATTATCTTCCTTCTCCAACTGAAGTTGATCCACAGCCATTAACTGACGAAGAAGGCACTCCAACGGGTGAATTTGCAATCGTTTCTGAAGATGAGCCGGTGAGAGCATTAGCCTTCAAAATAATGGATGATCGTTTTGGCGCACTAACCTTTGTTCGAGTTTACTCAGGTGTTATCAACAAAGGTGATACATTGATTAACTCTTTCACAGGTAAATCTGAACGTATCGGCCGTATGGTTGAAATGCATGCCGATGAACGTACTGAATTAAGTAGAGCTCAAGCAGGCGATATTATTGCGATTGTTGGAATGAAAAACGTACAAACCGGTCACACATTATGTGATCCAAAGAATATATGCACCTTAGAGCCAATGGTTTTTCCAGAACCTGTCATTTCAATTGCAGTAACGCCTAAAGATAAAGGTGGATCTGAAAAAATGGGTCTAGCGATCGGTAAAATGGTGGCTGAAGATCCAACCTTTATTGTTGAAACTGATCAAGAAACTGGCGAAACTATTCTTAAAGGAATGGGTGAACTTCACTTAGATATCAAAGTTGATATATTAAAACGTACATACGGTGTTGAATTAGAAGTGGGTGAACCTCAAGTAGCTTATCGTGAAACAATTACTAAAGAAATCGAAGATTCTTACACTCATAAAAAGCAATCAGGTGGTTCTGGTCAGTTTGGTAAAATCGACTACCGAATTAAACCTGGTGAACCTGGAACAGGTTATGTTTTTACTTCTAAAGTAGTTGGTGGTAACGTTCCTAAAGAATTCTGGCCTGCGATTGAAAAAGGCTTCAAATTCATGATGGCAGAAGGTGTTTTAGCTGGCTTCCCAGTATTAGATGTTGAAATTGAATTATTTGATGGTTCATTCCATGCGGTTGATTCCTCTGCGGTTGCTTTCGAAATTGCTGCAAAAGGTGCATTCCGTCAGTCAATACCTAAAGCTGGCCCTCAATTAATTGAACCAATGATGGCGGTTGATGTGTTTACACCAGATGATCACGTTGGTGATGTTATTGGTGATTT
>CAZRPK010000006.1:0-33281 GCA_964601915.1 uncultured Kangiella sp.
AAAGGGGACATTACAGCTTTGGGCTTACAAAATTGTAACAAGAGGTTGACCTTTCGGTTTGATAACGGTTAATATCAAATTTGGTAGATTCAGGTCATTTGACCTACTTAACAGTGATTGTTGGACTTCTCGAATATAACGAGAAGCTGATTAGTCACTAAATAACAACCTCCATGACAACCTGGGAGAATTAAATTGACTAAATTGAATAAACATAATCCGCTTTCTAAAGCGGTTAAATATGCACTTTTAGCTGCTTCTGCTGCTACTGCGTATACGGCACCGGCTGTATTTGCTGCAGAGGAAAAGGCAGAGGAAGAGCAAAAAATTATTATTACTGGTTCTCGTATTAAAAGAGCTAATATTGTGGGTGCTACACCAATAACTGTTATTACTGCAGAAGACATGGCTAACGCTGGTAGATTTTCTGTTGCTGACGCTTTAAGAGATTCTACTGCAAACCAGTTTGGTTCATTTAATGAGCGCTCTGGTAGCTCAGCTCAATCTCAGGCAACAATCAGCCTTCTTGGGGCAGGTAGTGATCGTACTTTAGTATTGTTAGATGGTAAAAGGTTACCTGGCTCACCGTCTCTTGGTGGAACCGCTGTAAATTTAAACCAAATTCCTATGGCTATGGTAGAAAGAATTGAAATTATGAAGGACGGTGGTTCTGCTATTTATGGTTCTGATGCAATTGCCGGTGTAATTAATATAATATTAAAACATGATTATGAAGGGGTTAATTTTTCTGGTCAAATTGGTCGCCCCACTTTAGACGGTGGTGATACAAATCAATTTTCTTTAACGACTGGTATCAGTGGCGAAAAAGGAAATATTACGGTTGCGTTTGAACACCAAAAATCAGCACCTATCTTTGATAGAGATCGCTCATATACGGCTCCATTTGCGACTGATCGGAATGGCGATGGTGTTATTCAAGCATATTCTGAAACCGGTGGTAATAGTTACTTTGGTGCCACTGTTTTTGCACCTGATATGTCTTATGCTCTTGCGTCAGCTGAATGTGATAGTTTAACTGCTAATGTTGATGGTTTTATGGGTGAAGTCGCTGCTGATGAGCATTGGGGTCCCGGTTCAACCTATTGTATGTATTCATATGCTGGAGTTTCTGCTAATAAGGCCTCACAAAATAGGAATTCATTATTAGTTAGTGCTGATTATCAAATAACTGATGATATAAATATGTATACAAGAGCAATGGTTATGCATAATAAATCATTTGGTCGGTATGCACCACCTGCTGCTTGGTGGGGAACTACGGCCGATCCTACTTTAGGTGGGATTCCTCGTGATAATCCTAATGTTCCACAGCAATTAAGAGATGATTTTCCTGCTCAGACACACTTTTTAGGCGCTTTCCGATGGACAACTATTGGTACAAGAGATAACAATATCGACGATTACACCCAAGATTACATTGTTGGTTTAACTGGAGATGCTGGTGATAGTGTTGAATGGGAGACTTATATTCATTACAATCTAGCTGATAATAAATCAATTGGTGAGTTTTATCAGAGTAAAGGTGGTCTTCAATATAACATAACCAATGGAATTGCACTTGATTCTCCTGAAGGGATCGCAAATTTGAGATCTACGACGTTGAATAATGATAAAAATGAATTCATTCAATATTTCGCAGGTGTTGGATTTGAGACTGGCGAGTTAGGCGGTGGTGCATTTTCTCATTATTTAGGTGGGGAGTTCTACGACATTACTTATCAATCGAAAGTAGATGCTCAGTCAGAAGCAGGTCTTGTTGGTGGTAGTTCCGGTAATTCATCAGGTGCAGAGCGACGAATTTCTTCTGTATTTTATGAAGCAGTAATGCCTTTTACGGATGATTTTACTGCAACTTATGCAATTCGATACGATAGATACTCAGATTTTGGTTCTGAAGTATCTCCAAAGTTTGCTTTAGAGTATCGTCCAATGGACAGTCTCCTGTTGAGGGCTTCTGTTGGTCAAGGATTTAGAGCGCCAACTTTGTCTGAGTTAACTCAAGCGGATGCTTTTTCTGCTGAAGATTCGACTGATTATGTACAATGTGCGGCAAATGGCATAGCCGCAACTGTATGCCCTAGTCACCAAGTGAATACCACTGTTCAGTCAAATTCTGAATTGGGAGCAGAAACTTCAGAATTTACTAATATAGGTATGGTTTGGAGTTTTGGCGAAAATATGAATATTGAATTTGATTATTTCAATTTGTCTGTTGATAATGTGATTCAATACATATCAGTTCAAGATTTAATATATGCAGAGTTAGTATTAGGGGAAGTATTTGACCCAACAACTAATTACACTGGGTATGTAAGAGCTGGAGGCGCATCAACACCTATTATAACTGCTCGGACTGGTACTGATAATGGTCCAGGGTTTGAAATAAAAGGTATAAAATTCAACTTCTCAGGAAAGGTTGAGACTGGTGCAGGCGAGTTTGGTTGGAATTGGGATAACTCTTACTTCCTAGACTATTCTGAGGAAGCTTTTCATAGAGGACCAGTACAAGATGCTAGTGGTTGGTCAAATCAACCAGACTACAGAACTCAAGTAACTTTTACTTGGAGTATGGGTGACCATGCTGTTGCTTGGAATACTGACTATATTGCTAATACTGCTGAAGGTGAAGCTCCTGAAATTGTTGATCTAAATGCGACAGGTAAATTAGCACCTTTTGGTAAACTGGATAGCTTTATGACTCATAATTTTTCATATTCGTATAACGCGGGAGATTATGGTAGGTATACTTTAGGTGTTCGTAACCTTACTGAAGAAGAGCCTATTTTAGATGGGCAAGGAAAGTATCCACGAGCTCATTATGACTTATATACTCCGGGTCATTTAGGGCGCACTATTTATCTAGGATATAGTTTTGATTTTTAATTAGAGCTTTTCTATAAATAGTAAGAAATTATGCTGAGTAGTTCGCTACTCAGCATTTTTTATGCCTAACAAATGAGACAATTGAGTGAAAATAAATCAACAAGCACATTGGTCTGAGTATTGGAAACAAGGATATATAACATCATTACCCCAAGATTTTTCCATAAATTATAATGGCAAGATCGCAGATTTTTGGAGGAAGCAATTTAAATCAATAAATATGAATGACTCCATCCTTGATATTTGTACTGGAAATGGAGCTATTGCGTTATTATGTCAAGGCTTTCTAACAAATGAAAATATAAAAGCTAAGGTTTATGGAATAGATTTAGCTGAAAATTTTCAAAAGAGCGTGATTAATAATTTTCCAGAGCAAAAAACGAACTCAAACAAAATTACCTTTATTAATAACACTCCTGTTGAAAACTTACCTTTTGAGGATGGTCAGTTTAATATAGTGACGAGTCAATTTGGATTTGAATATTGCGATTGGAGTAAAGGCGCTGCAGAGGTTGCAAGGGTTTTACAAGCTGGAGGACGGTTTGCATTAATTACACATAATCCAGAGTCTTCTATCATAGCAACAATGTCTCAAGAGAGAAATGAGCATGAGTTTATTGAGAGTCTAGATTTTGATAGTTTGTTTAACGAATATTACGAAAATAAATTTGCCTATACTAGTTTTAGGCGCAAAATAAAAAAAATTAACAAAAGTATTTTAAGCTATCAAGAAATCAAAAAATCAATGCTATTAGAAAATTTTTTAAATATGCTTTCTTCTATAATGGCATCAACAGAAAAGCATCTTATTACTTATAAAGAACAAATTTTTAACTTTATTAAACAAAATAAACAAGCTTATTCACGTTTATTAGATCTGATTGATGCAAACAATGCATTAACTAACTTGGAACAGTTTGTTGGAGTACTAGAATATGCAGGTTTAGGCTGTACTAAAAGTGGAACTATTGAACTCGCTGATGATATTAAAGTTGGTAACTATTATATATTTATTAAGCAACACGACTAATAAATTAAATAGAAGTAAAACATAGAATATAGAATATTGACTAAAGAGAGTATAGAGTAGACTCTCTATCACTATTCAAGAGTTATAACAAGTTGTCCACATTTGGCTATTTAAAAGAATGGTAAATTTCATGAGTATTATAAAAAAAATTATTATTGTTGGTGGCGGTAGTGCAGGCTGGATGTCTGCTGCGTATTTAAATAAAGAGCTAACAGCTCGACATGGAGATATAGAAATCATTTTGGTTGAATCAGCCGATATTGAGTCTGTTGGAGTTGGTGAAGCTACGGTGCCTACAATAAGAGACTTCTTTTCCAATATCGGTGTAGATGAAAATGAACTTATTAGGAAAACAGATGCTACTATTAAACTAGCTATCAAGTTTGAAAATTGGCTAACAATTAAAGACGACGGATATTTTCACCCTTTTGAAGCTCCTCTTTATTCAGATGGAGTTGAAGTTGCTTCTCATTGGGCGTCTTTAAAGAAAAAAAATAAACACCCCTTAGAAAGCTTTGCTCACTCGACAGGCGTAATACCATCGCTTTGTGATGTTAACAAGATCCCTCTGAAAAATGATAAAAACTCTTATCAAGCAAACACCCTATATGCATATCATTTGGATGCTGTATTAATGGCAAAATATTTGCGCGAATTGTCTATATCTAGAGGTGTCAAACGTATAGAGGATAATATTAAAGATGTATTATATGATTCTGAAGGTAATATTACTTCTGTTGTAGCGGAGCAGTCTGGGGATCTTGAAGCTGATTTCTATATAGATTGCACCGGCTTTAGAAGTGTTTTGTCAGAAAAAGCTCTTGGAGATAAATTTGTTTCATTTGAAGATGAGTTGTTATGTAACAGTGCACTTGCTGCTCCCACAAAATATAAACATGAAGATATGGAAGTAAAACCTTACACAACCGCAAAAGCATTAAGTTCTGGTTGGATGTGGAATATTGGACTGCAGTCTAGAATAGGGAATGGTTATGTTTTTTCAGACAGGTTTCAAAGCTTTGATGAAGCTGAAGTCGAGTTTAGAAAAGAGCTTAATGATTACTCAGGTGATTTAGATATAAAAAAAATCAAGATGAAAATTGGACGTAGAAGCAAATTTTGGAATAAAAATTGCCTCGCAGTTGGTCTGTCTGCTGGGTTTGTAGAACCAATAGAATCAACAGGTTTACAACTGATACAAATTGCATTAGAAATGTTTGTCGATTATTTTCCTATTTCGACCAATCATGAGCCATTGAGGGAAAAATATAATGAAGTCACTATAGCTAAATATGAAGATTTAAAAGACTTTATTGTTACACATTATTGCTTGACGGAGAGAGATGATACGCCTTTTTGGCGACATGTCAAAAAGGATCTAGTGTTATCTGACTCACTTAAAAAGCAATTAGAGGTTTGGAAGTATAAATTGCCAGGGCATTCAGATCTTAAAGAAATAGGACTATTTGGAGCACCTAACTATATGTATATTTTGGCAGGTATGAATTCTTTAGTTTATAAAACAACAAATGGTTTAGATAACATTATGACGTCAAGAAGTGAGTCAATATTAAAGAGAATGAAAAATTTCAGAAGCGGAGCTAAACAAGTTTCAGACAGTCACCGGAAATATTTACGAAGCATTTATAAGTGATAATTCTGCACTTATCAAATTAATTAAAATAATCAAACTTGAATGCTGTAACCGTATCTTGATATTGAATATGTTTGTATTGCAGAATTAATAGTTTGTCAATTACTAGTTCCAAACTTATTGCATAATTTTCGTCAAAACCAATATGTTTATAAAATATCACCTAGCGAATGATTTAGGGATTAAAACGACCACACTTTATTCTTGGGTCAACAAGATAAAGTCTGCTGCAATGATCACTTAAATATAGCCAAGAGTGTGCTTCACAAAAGAAAACCAATGAAGTACGCGTGGATGAAGGCTCAGATAGGATTTACGATAACAACGATATGTCTCATCTTAGGTGTCTCGAATAATGTTGACAGCTCACTCTTAAGTAAAGGGTTATTCTTGCCTAATACTAGAATTCAATTTTTAACCGATATAATGAGACATGTTTGAACTGTATATCAAGTGTTCTCTAGTGGAATTGGTGATAATAATTGTAACAAGAGGTTGACCTATCTAATTGTTAACGGTTATTATCTTTAATTGGCAGATCAGGTCTTTGTATCTATCAAATTAAAGGCAATAGACTATTCAAATATAATGAGTAGATATTAGAGAGTTAAATAACAACCAGGAGAATTAAATTGAGTAAACGAAATCCAATCGCTCGTGCGGTTAGTGTTGCTTTGTTGGCTGGAGTAGCTTTTACGCTAACAAGTCCAATACAGGCCGCTGAAGAAGAAACAGCTAAAGAAGAAAGAAAAATAGTAGTTACTGGTTCTCGTATTAAGCGAAGCCAAGTAGAAGGTGCTAAACCAATTACGGTTATTACTGCAGATGACATTCTTAATAGGGGCTATGTAACTGTATCTGAAGCTCTTAATAGTATAGCAAAGAACACCGGTATACAGATTGAGGGCCCGGAGTTTTCAGGAGGCTTTACTCCAGCTGTTGAAACGCTTAACCTTAATAGTGGCGGTGTTGGTTCAACAATAACTTTAATCAACGGACGTCGTGTCTCTGATTACCCTGCAGCATATCAATCTACTGGCTCAGTGTTTGATTATGGCGGAATCCCTGCAATTGCAGTTAGTCGAATTGAAATTATGTCTACAGGTGCTTCTGCAATTTATGGTGCGGATGCTGTGTCAGGTGTAATCAATATTATTTTAAAAGAAAATGTAGACAATTTTATCGTCTCTTACCTTCACGGTGAACAAGGTGCGGGCAAAGCAACAGATCGATTCCAGTTTTTAGGTGGTACAACTTGGGATGGTGGAAATGTCACTTTTGCTTACGAATACCAAGATCGTGAAGGTGTATATGGTACTGATTACAGTGCATACGATTCTGAATTGGACTTTCCATTTGATGGTGTTCCGATATTAAGTCGCGGTATATATAATATTAATAGCTATTTCCGATTTGGAGATTCTTCACTTGGTAACGATAGCTATATTGAACCAGCGGCTGGTGAATGTGCTGGGTTAAATAATGGAATGGTTAGAACTACTCGCCCCGCAGGATCAGGTTCTCTTGATGGTGAAGATAGAGTGTATTGTGGTTATGATAAAGCAAGAGATGTTTCTTTTCGAAATCCTTCGACTCGACATTCCATCTTTTTAGATGGTAAACTTGAACTCGGTAATGATTTAGAGTTGTTTGCAACCGTACTCTACAACACTTCAAAAGTAGAAAGTACAGACAATGCATTAACTCTTTTTGCTGATTTTGTAGATCCAAATAATATTAATGCTGCAATTGGTTTACCCCAATGGTCAGCAGTTTTAAGAAGAATTACATCAGAAGAGTTTGGTCGACCTTTAGGAACTGAGTTTAATAGTGATGCATTAAGTATATCTACTGGATTAACGGGTGTTTGGAAAGAAAATGATTGGGAGTTAAGTTTAACCCATAGCTCGAATACTCTCGAACAATCTCGACCTTGGTTTAAGGCTCAAGAAGTTATAGATATTTTTATGGGGAACTATACGAATGTAAATGAAATTCTTGGATCGGATGTTGGTCTTGGTTTTGTTGAAGGTTGGGATAATACTGGTGAATTTAGCTTAATTGATAATCTATGGACTCCTATCCCACAAGGATATTTAGATCGTCTTTTAGGTGAGCAAACTTATGAGAACGAAAGTTCTTCAACTCAGCTTCAATTTATTCTAAATGGTGAACTTGACTGGGAGTTAGGTGGTGGTTCGGTTGCTTATGCAGTTGTAACAGAATATCAGAAAGAAGAGATTAGTTATATTCCAGATGAATTAATCTTACAAGACTCACCTGATGCAGGCATAAATGGTACTGGTTGGTGGGGTTTAACAGGCTTTTACGGTGGTGGTGATCGTACGCGTGTGGCAGCTGCTGGCGAAATGGTTCTACCTTTCTCTGATACTTTTTCATTGAATTTAGCTGGTCGATTCGATAACTATGATAGCACTTCTTCCTCTATTGGTACTCGTTTCACGCCAGGTATTGATTTTGAATGGCGTCCGGTTGATGATTTATTAGTTAGGGGGGGGTATTCTTCAGCGTTTGTGACACCTGATATGGTTTTAGTGCATATTAATTCTGGCTCTTTTCGAAGTGGGACTGACTTGGTTGGTTGTTTTGAGCAATTTGCAGCTGATAGCAATATTGATCTAGCTAATTTATCTGTTGCAGATCGGGCTACTATGCAGGATTTCGAAGATGATTGTTCCCGTCAAAGTATTTATGCTGAACGAACAGGGTCACAAAATTTAGGTGAAGATGCATTGAAAGATGAAACTGGATATAGTTCTCATCTAGGCTTTGTTTATGATTTAAGTCAAGATACTTCTGTTGAACTGACTTGGAATCGGCAATATTTAAAAGATAAAGCAACCACTGAAAGTGTGCAAGGTCTTTTGAATGATGAATTTTTGTGCTCAGACTATAACTCAATTGTTGATCTTGGAGATACTCCAACTGCTGATGATTGTAGTAGAGCCGCAAACCGTGTAACTGCTGGGCGTTCTAATGGAATTCTTAATGGATTACCTATTTCTCGACTCGGGGATTTTAATATAACGCCAGTGAATCGAGCCGAGCAAGCTATTGTTTCATGGGATATGGCATTCAGAAATCAATTTGAAACTGAACTTGGTACATTCCGTACTTTTATTGAGTATACGAATGTCAAAAAATCACAGTCTAAATCTAGTTCTGATGACGAATGGTTTGATCGTCGAAATGCAAGAGGTTTTTCAGGGTATAATTTCCGTTCACGGCTGAATGTTTCATTTGGTTACGAAGTGGATGATTTTCGTACAACTCTAACGGCAGTTCGTGTTGGTTCTTCACCTAAGAGGAACCAAAAAGAATTAGAAACAAATGATGACAATGAAGTTATCGAGGAAACTCGTATTGCTCCTTTCACGACGTTAAATTATTCAGCAGTTTATAGTTTCACTTCTGACTTCAGTCTTGCATTACGTGTTACTAATTTAACTGATAAAAAAGCACCTCGTGATAATACTTTTCGATATTATGACTATCCTTGGTATAACAACTTTATGTATGGTGGTGCTGGTTTAGGTCGTGACTGGTCTCTAGAGGCTTCTTACGTCTTTTAAATTTAGTTCAAACCTATAAGCCCCTTTAAGAGGGGCTTTTTTTTTAAAAATTTTAAGGAGATGATATATGACTAGATTTATACTAGCCTTTTTAATTATTTTTGCTAGTCCAGTTAGTTTTGCTGAGCTAATACCAGTAGAAGCTTTTTTTAAGAATCCAGGTATCGGGTCGCTCAAGCTTTCTCCTGATGGGAAACATTTTGCCGCGACAGTGAATATTAAAGGGGATAAAAAATTAGTAATACTTGATGTAAAAACAAAAGAGTTTAAATATATATTTAGCTTTTCTCAAGGATATCGAGAAATAGGTAGTTTTGGTTGGTTTAATAATGAAAGAATTTATGCAGAAATGGTTCGAAAAGTAGGCCCTTTATCTCAAGGCAGACGAACTGGCTATTTGTTTGCAGGCAATATTGATGGTTCAAACAAAGGTCAGATATTACCTCGTCCTAAGACTCCCGGTCGTACATCTGAATCCGCTAAAAATTATAGAATCGTAAATGAACTCCCTAATGAGCATAAACATGTTTTAATATCAATGTGGGATGGAAAATTTCAAAAAACATATAAATTGAACACTTACACTGGAGCTCGTACGACTTATGAAAAATCGCCTATTGAGTATGGTGAATTAGTCTTAGATCATAATGGTACCGCACGTGCTATACAACAAAATCATCCTGACGATAAAATGTTCCGAATTTTTTTAAGAAATGATGGTAAGAGCAAGTGGGAATTATTCAAAGAATTTGATGCTAAAAAAGTTGGAATGAGTGTTGCTGATATTGCTTATGATTTTAAAAGCCTTTTAATAAATGTTAGAAACACCAATGTAAAAAGAGGGATTTATCGTTTAAATCTAAATACAAAAGATTTTTCTTTTGTTAAGAAAATCCCTGGAGATTCTGATGTAGAAAACTACCTTTATCACTATGACGTAAAAAATGAAAATTATGAATTGATTGGTTTTCGTCAAATGCCGGGTTATATAGAAGACACATATATTGATGATAAACACGAAGGTGTAATATTTAGAAATTCTCTAAAAGAATCTTTTCCAGGGCAAATCGTTGATTTAATAAATGATACTAGAGATGGAAGAAAAACGCTTATACGCACTTGGAGTGATGTAAATCCAGGTACTTATTATCTCTTTGACAATATTACATACAAAATGGAGTATTTATTTGATTCAAACGACTCACTTAATTCAGAATTACTTGCACCTATGGAACCTATCAGTTTTAAAGCTAGAGATGGAATGGAAATTCGTGGCTATCTAACTCGTCCTTTGGGTAATAAAAAGAAAAACTTGCCTCTAGTAGTATATGTGCACGGTGGTCCTTATGGTCCAAAAGATGAGTGGGGTTATAATTATTCAAACCGTGATACTCAGTTCTTAGCAAATAGAGGGTATGCTGTCTTACAAATAAATTATCGAGGCTCTGGTGGTAGAGGTTCAAAATTCCAATATGATGCTTATCTCAAAATGGGAGCAGAAATGCAGGACGATCTTACCGATGGTACAATGTGGGCAATTAACAATGGAATAGCCGATAAAGAGAGAATCTGCATTTATGGAGCGAGTTATGGTGGCTATGCAGCCATGATGGGGATCATTAGAGAACCTGAGCTTTACAAATGCTCAATTCCTTATGTAGGTGTTTATGATATTAAAGAATGGAATGAAGCAGATACTTGGGATTCTAAGAACGGAAGAGAATTTGTGCGAGAAGCTTGGGGCTATGATGATGAAAAATTTGTAGATGAACGTTCTCCATCCCATAATGTTAGTAAGATAAAAGCTGCGATTTTCTTAGTACATGGTAAAAAAGATCCTAGAGTACCCATTTCGCACTATTATAGTTTGACTAAGGCATTAAATAAAATTAATTACCCTTTTGAGTCTTTGGTTAAACCATTTGAAGGTCATGGCTTTAGAAATGAAGAAAATAACTATGAGTTATACACAAAAATAGAAGCATTTCTTAAAAAACATATTGGCAATTAGTTAAAATTACTAGGGAGAGGATTTGTTTATTGTATTAAACAATAAGCAAATTTATTTTTCCTGTATTTAAGGTTAATGGTGGTGTTTTGAGTATAAAAACTAACTATGAATTATCATTCAATAAAACCAGTCAATGAAATGATATATATTTTTTGTTTCATGGGTAATGGAATATAAAATTTTTAACTGAGTGATAAATTAAGCATAAAAGTAATTGAATTTTTGGTTGGGCGTTTACACTAATTATTGGTTTTTGGTGTTAAACTGATCTAACTATTTCTTTGAACCGCTAATTCTGCAAGTTCAAACAAAGCGCTACCAAATTTGTTTAAAGGCAAATCAACCAAACAATCTTTAGATATTGCAACTTCTCTGTCCGCTTTTTCTAAAGTGTACTCAATAGATTGAGTTTTCTTTATAATAGCCTGAATTTCCTCTAAATGATCAATTCCACCATTCTCAATACATTGTTTAATCAATTTCTTATCATTGCCAGTTGAATTTTGCATAGCATGAATTAACGGTAAGGTAGGTTTACCTTCAGCAAGATCATCACCAACGTTTTTACCTAGCTCTTCACTATTAGCGGTGTAGTCTAATGCATCATCCATTAATTGAAAGGCAAGACCTAAATGTAGGCCATATTGGTGAAGTTTTTCTCTGTGTTGTTCGTTGTCTGAAATTATTGCGCCTAACTCGCAAGCGGCGGCAAATAATATGGCTGTTTTATTTTCAATGACTTTGAAGTAGCTTTCTTCCGTGGCATTAGGGTCGTTACAGTTCATTAGCTGTAATACTTCGCCTTCTGCTATTTGGTTGGTTGTACTGGCTAAAAGAGTCATTACTTCCATTTTTTCTATGGTCACCATCATTTGAAATGAGCGAGAATACAAAAAGTCACCCACTAAAACACTTGCAGCATTACCAAATAGAGCATTTGCGGTTTCTCTACCCCGTCTTCTGTCACTTTCGTCGACTACATCATCATGTAAAAGAGTGGCTGTGTGAATGAATTCGACTATAGCCGCTGCTTGGTGGTGTTTATTGCCTTGGTACCCTAATGCGTTAGCTACCATCAAAACTAATAGAGGGCGCAAGCGTTTACCGCCTGCCGCTACTATGTAATGGCTAAGTTGGTTGACTAAAGCTACATCGGATTTTAGCTGTGAGACGATAACTTGATTTGTCGCCAAAAAATCTTGTTCAACTAGTTTAGTAATAGTCTTGATATCAGGCTTAGAATTCGCTTTGATGTTAGACAAAAATTGTTCCTTTTTTCATTTTTTATACTTTATTATGATTAGGCAGAATGCTATGTAATACAAGCCGTTTGGTCAAGAGGTATCTAGTTAATAAAAGGTTTCATTGGTAAATTTATGCAAAATAGCAGGTAATAATAAGATTGTCTGAGTATTTGATAATAATATTTGTATTAACACTTGCGACCGCGCCTCGAATGTCTTAAAATGCGCGCCCTTATTTATGGGATTGCCGTTTAATATTACTCACTAAGAGAGTTGTTGAAATGGGAGTTTCGAGCTTTTAACAATAAGATCAGGCAGTCATTTACTGTGAAGATCGAGACGGAGAGTGTCGCTATGTACGCGGTGATTCAAAGTGGTGGTAAACAGCACCGAGTAAAAGAAGGCCAAGTTGTTCGCCTAGAAAAAATTGACCTAGAAAAAGGTGCAGCGATTGATTTCGATAAGATCTTAATGGTTGGTGAAGGTGATGATTTAGCGTTGGGTGCACCTTATTTAGATAAGGCGAAAGTTGCTGGTGAAATTATAGAGCAAGGTCGTGGTAAAAAAATTAAAATCATTAAGTTCCAAAGACGTAAACATAGCCGCAAGCAAATGGGTCATCGTCAGTGGTTTACTGATGTAAAAATTACAAGCATAAGCAAGTAGGAGAAATACAATGGCACATAAGAAAGCCGGTGGTAGTACTCGTAATGGTCGTGATTCCGAAAGTAAACGTTTAGGTGTTAAGCGTTTTGGTGGTGAGCAGATCCCTGCGGGAAGCATTATAGTTCGTCAACGTGGAACTCGTTTCCATGCTGGAACAAATGTTGGAATGGGGCGTGACCATACATTATTTGCGAAAGCAGATGGTGAAGTGAAATTTGAAGTTAAAGGTCGTCAAAATCGTAAGACTGTTAGCATACTGGTTCACTAAGAGGTTGCTTAAATAAATTACGATATTTTGTAGTTAATTTAATAACAGTTTAGCTAGTTTTAAAAAGCTCCGATATTCTCGGAGCTTTTTTCGTTTGAGACAAAAGTCCATGAAATTTGTAGATGAAGTAAAAATAAAAGTCAAAGGCGGCAACGGCGGAAGCGGTATGTGCAGCTTTCGGCGGGAAAAATACGTACCTAAAGGCGGGCCAGACGGTGGTGATGGTGGTGATGGTGGTTGTGTCTATATGGTTGCAGATGCGGAATTAAATACATTAGTTGATTACCGCTTTGTACGTTTTTACGGTGCAGAGAATGGCACCAAAGGTCAACCAAGGAATTGTACAGGTGCTCGTGGAAAAGATTTAGAGTTAAAAGTGCCTGTTGGAACCAAAATTATTAATATCGAAACCGATGAAGTTATTGGGGATTTGGAAAAAGACGGTGAAAGAGTTTTAGTGGGTAAAGGTGGATTCCATGGGTTAGGTAATACACGTTTTAAAAGTAGTGTTAACCGTGCGCCAAGACAAACCTCTCACGGTAGTGAAGGTGATTTTAGAGAACTTAAATTAGAATTGAATGTACTGGCCGATGTAGGTTTGTTAGGGCTTCCTAACGCAGGTAAATCGACCTTTATTCGAAGTGTTTCTTCGGCTAAGCCTAAAGTGGCTGATTACCCTTTTACAACATTGATACCCAATTTAGGTGTTGTAGCGCCACTTCCGTATAAGAGTTTTGTTATTGCCGATATTCCTGGAGTTATCGAAGGTGCCGCGGAAGGTGCAGGATTAGGTGTTCGTTTCTTAAAGCATTTATCAAGAACAAGGCTGTTATTGCATTTGGTTGATTTAGAACCATTTGATCAGTCTGATCCACTGGAAAACATTAGAACCATTACTCGTGAGTTAAAGAAATACTCAGATGAATATCAACAGCATTTAGATAAAAATGAGATTGCCTTGTCTAGTAAGGAAGTTTGGTTGGTATTTAATAAATGTGATTTGATTGATGAAGATGTTTTGATCGAGAAAAAACAGGAAATATTAGATGGTCTTGGCTGGCAAGGTAAACATTATGTTATATCAGGGTTGAATGGAACCGGTACTAAGCAATTGTGTTTTGATATTCTAGATAAAATTGAAGCCGAGGCGGAAGCTGGAAACTAGTATCTAAAGCCAAAGTATTCGAATATTTTTTATACTTTAGATATAAAAAAACCCGCTTCGCGGGTTTTTTTAGTTATGACGATTTAATTTGAAGTTTAAATCTTACGCCATATCCTTAACTTGTGCATTTAAACGGCTCTTATAACGAGCAGCCTTATTCATATGAATAAGGCCTTTTTGACAGGCAACATCTAAAATAGGTACAACGGCTGCATAGGCTACAGTTGCAGATTCTTTATTACCAGATGCGATTGCGGCAAGTGTTTTTTTTATGAATGTACGCATCATTGAACGACGACTTGCGTTGTGCTGTCTACGGCCTTCAGCCTGACGAGCTCGCTTTTTTGCGGATTTGATATTAGCCAAGGCTTTGCTCCAAAATGTGATTAAAAAATAATTCTCTTACCAAACGCTACATTAACGTCAGATCTGAGTGTAAAATTCAGGTGCGAGAATATACAGGCAATCTCTAGTGATATCAAGCATAACAAGGAATATTTAGTATAAACAGTGCTTCTTTTTATTATAAAAATATTACTGAGTAATTTAGCCATTAAAAAACACACAAAGAGTGTTTTTATTGAGATGTTCTCTAATTTGATGAATAAATATCTACAATGATCAATTATGTCAGAATTATGTAATTTAGAGCCAACCCGCTAGACTAGGAACAATAAAGGCTATAGTCTAAACTTCTTTTTTTACTTCACGTTATTGACCTAATCAATTTTGGAATTTCATGAGCAAACAACTGCTTAAATCGGGCGTAATCGTTAGCGCAATGACATTTATATCTCGTATTCTGGGATTAATTCGAGATATAGTGATGTTCCATATTTTGGGTTCTCATTGGGCTGCTGATGTATTTTTAGTGGCTCAAAAGATCCCTAATTTTTTACGTCGTTTATTTGCTGAAGGTGCTTTTTCTCAAGCTTTTATTCCCGTCTTGTCCGAATATCAGATGAATAAAAATCTGCAAGAAGTTAAGAAACTAGTCGGCGAAACTTTTGGTACTCTGACCATTATTTTATCCATTGTCGCTGTTATCGGTGTGTTTGCATCACCTATATTAGTTGGCATATTTGGTCCTGGTTTTATTGATGAACCTCATAAATTTGATTTAGCCTCTTTATTACTAAAAATAACCTTCCCTTATATTTTATTTATTTCTTTAACTGCGTTTTGTGGTTCTATTTTAAATAGTATTGGCAAATTTGCGATCCCAGCTTTTACACCCGTTTTACTTAACATCAGCATTATTTCAGCTGCCATTATTGTTTCTCCTACTTTAGAAGAACAAACTGCCATAGCGCTCGCGTGGGGTGTATTTGTTGCGGGAATTATTCAGTTGTTACTACAATTGCCATTTTTATGGAAAGAAGGGTACTTAGTTAAACCAACTTGGGGTTGGCATTCGCCTGGTGTTCAAAAAATATTAAAGTTAATGGGCCCTGCTCTATTTGGTGTTTCGGTTGGGCAAATTAATTTGTTATTGGATACTGTTATCGCGTCATTTTTGGAAACGGGGAGTATTGTCTGGCTTTATGTTTCAGATCGGATGTTAGAGTTTCCTCTCGGAATGTTTGCGATTGCGATTTCAACCGTTATTTTGCCATCCCTGTCTCGACAACACTCCTCTGAAAACAAAGATGATTTTAATAAAACCTTAAATTGGGCTTTAAAATTGGTGTGCTTAATTGGAGTGCCTGCGGCAGTTGGATTATTTATGATGGCAGAGCCAATTATTTTAACCGTTTTCCAACATGGTAAGTTTGCGTTGTCGGATGCTTACTCTGCGTCGCTCAGTCTTAAGGCATACATTATTGGGTTATTGGGTTTTATGATAATTAAAGTTTTGGCGACTGGATTCTTCTCACGTCAAGATACAAAAACACCGGTAAAAATAGGTATTATCGCCATGGTCGTTAATATGGTATTTAATGTTATTTTATTTTTCCCTTTTGCGCATGTTGGTTTAGCTCTAGCAACTAGCATTTCGGCACTATTAAATAGTACATTACTCTTTTTTGCACTTAAAAAATCTGGAGCATTTACACCTGATAGTGGGTGGTTGTCTTGGATATTTAAGTTGATTGGTGGAAATCTCGCTTTATTTACATTTATCAAATTCCAAATGGCAGATGTGAACCTTTGGCAAGATTGGTCAATTGTTGAAAGAACCCAAAATATGATGATTTTAATCGTGTTGTCAGTTTTGGTTTATGTCGGTGTAATGTTTTTGTTAGGTGTGAGAAGTCGTCATTTAAAACATGCATGATCAACCTCTATCATCCGATCTCTGTGTAAGATATAATCTCGCGCTTTAAAGCTAAAAATAACTTAAATAAGCGAACTTATGCAATTAATACGGGGGCTGGTTAATCTCAATCATCAAGCTGATGCCTGTGTGGCGACTATTGGTAATTTTGATGGTGTGCATCTTGGTCATCAAGCGATTATCAAGCGGGTTATTCAGCATGCTAGGCGATCAAATCACCAGTCTTGTGTGATTCTATTTGAACCTCATCCTAAAGAAGTTTTTATGGGTGATCATTGTCCTGCTAGAATTACTAATTTCACTGAAAAATATTTGCAGCTAAGTGCGCTTGGTGTTGATAAGTTATTAGTACTAAAATTTAATACTGCTTTATGCTTGATGAAGGCAACTGATTTTATTCAAACTGTATTGGTTGAGCATTTAAGAATTAAGCATTTGGTTGTTGGTGATGATTTTCAGTTTGGTTATAAAAGACAAGGAAATTATGCTTTATTGAAACAACAAGGGCAGTTATTAAATGAATACGGTAAAGGTCTTTATACTGTAGAGCCTACGCCAACAGTTATAGTAAAAGATTTAAGTGAGAGTTCAAAAGAGCATCGTGCAAGCAGTACTTTAGTCAGAACTGCTTTAGCAGATAATGATTTAGAGTTTGCTAAAATGCTGCTCACCAGACGTTATGCAATGACTGGAAAAGTGGGCTATGGTCAGCAATTAGGGCGTACGATTGGGTTTCCAACGGCCAATATCGCACTTAATCGTCGAAAGCCAACATTGTCTGGTGTTTTTTTAGTTCGAGCAAAATGGACGGAGCGAAAGGAATATAGTGTTAATATTCGAGCTTGTTGGGGCGTGGCTAATTGTGGTTACCGTCCGACGGTTGATGGCAAAGGGTATAGACTGGAAGTCCATCTATTAGATGTTGATGCCGATTTATATGGGATAGAGTTAAAAGTTGAGTTTTACGCTTTTATCCGAAAAGAAATGAAATTTGATAGCGTCGAAATATTAAAAGCACAAATAAATAAAGATGTAGAAAATGCTAAAGAGTTAGTGAGTGAACGTTTAATTCAACAAGATTAGATGAACACCTTGTTATTTAAAAGAAAGTAAAACGGTTAAAACTTAAAACAGTAAAAGACAAAACTATGACTGATTATAAATCAACATTAAACTTACCCGAAACTGCATTTCCAATGCGTGCTAATTTGGCTCAAAACGAGCCAAAAATGTTAGCCAAGTGGCAAAAAAAAGGGATCTATCAGCAGATTAGAAACGCCTGTGCAGGCAGGCCTAAGTTTATTTTGCATGACGGACCTCCCTATGCAAACGGTGATATTCATATTGGTCATGCGGTTAATAAAATATTAAAAGATATTGTGGTAAAGAGTAAAACTTTATCAGGTTTTGATGCGCCTTATGTTCCAGGGTGGGATTGTCACGGTTTGCCTATTGAGCATCGTGTAGAAAAGAAGATTGGTAAAGCGGGCGCTAAAGTGCCATTTGATGAGTTTAGACAAAAGTGCCGAGATTACGCAGCCAAACAAGTTGAGGGTCAAAAGAAAGATTTTATTCGTTTAGGTGTTTTTGGTGAATGGGATAAACCTTATCTATCAATGGACTTTCAATTTGAAGCAGACATCATCCGTTCGCTTTCTAAAATTGTTGAAAATGGACATTTGCACAAAGGTTTTAAGCCTGTGTATTGGAGTGTGGTTGGTGCATCTGCTTTAGCTGAAGCTGAAGTTGAATATCAAGATAAAGTATCGACTTCTATTGACGTAAGATATTCGCCAAAAGATGAAAAAGCACTACTTGATAAATTTACGGTCAAAGGTGATGATTTAGGAAGCGGAGCCGTTTCATTAGTCATATGGACAACGACTCCTTGGACAATTCCAGCATCACAGGCAATCTCAATCAGTGCCGATTTAGAATATGCACTCGTCGAGATTGATGCACAAACTGAACAAGATGAACGATTTGGCATTGGCAAAGAACGTATCGTAGTTGCTGTTGATATGGTCGATCAGATCATGACGCGTTATGCAATCGAAAATTATAAAATCGTAGGGACAGCGCAAGGCGATAATTTAGAAAAATTAGTTTGCCACCACCCTTATTTAGGCAGAGATATTTTAGTTATTCTCGGCGATCATGTGACAACTGAAGCGGGTACTGGTTTAGTTCATACGGCACCCGATCACGGTGTGGATGATTTTGATGTTGCACGTAAATACGGTATAGAAACCATTAATATTGTGAATGCGAATGGTGTTTATTCTGAAAAAACAGAGCATTTAGCCGGTCAGCATGTTTATAAAGTTGATGAGCCTGTTTGTGAATTATTAGCAGAGCGCGGTCGATTGGTTCGAAAAGAAAAGTTTAAACACAGCTTTCCGCATTGCTGGCGAACTAAAACCCCGCTTATCTATCGAGCAACACCTCAATGGTTTATTTCTATGGATAAAGGTGGCTTGCGCGAAAAAGCGATTGATAATATTAAAAATGTCAAATGGATCCCAGATTGGGGGCAAGCAAGAATAGAGAGTATGGTTAATGGTCGCCCTGATTGGTGTATTTCTCGCCAACGTACTTGGGGTGTTCCATTATGTTTATTAGTACATAAAGAAACGGATGAATTGCATCCTAAAACGATTGAGTTAATGCAACAAGTGGCTGAGCAAGTTGAAACAAAAGGAATGCAAGCTTGGTTCGATCTCGATTTAAAAGATTTAATTGGTGCTGATGCTAATGACTACGTTAAAGTAAATGATACATTAGATGTTTGGTTTGATTCTGGCGTGACTCATCAGTGTGTGTTGAATCGTCGTGACGAGCTAACTGAACCAGCAGATTTGTATTTAGAAGGTTCAGATCAACATCGAGGTTGGTTTCAGTCGTCGTTACTAACGGGTCTTGCGATTAATGGGCATGCGCCGTATAAAGAAGTTTTAACTCATGGGTTTGTTGTCGATGCAAAAGGACAAAAAATGTCAAAGTCATTAGGTAATGTTGTCGCTCCTATGACTGTTATCAATCGACTTGGCGCAGATATACTGCGTTTGTGGGTGGCATCAACTGACTACCGATCCGAAATTACCGCATCGGATGAAATATTAAATCGAACCGCTGACACTTATCGCCGGTTAAGAAATACTGCTCGGTTCTTTTTATCAAATTTAAATGGATTTGATCCAGAAAAAGATATTGTCGCGCCAGAAGAACTATTGCCTCTCGATCGTTGGGCGGTTGATTGTGCTTTTAAAACTCAAGAGAAACTCAAGTCGGATTATGATGAATATGATTTTTTAGTTGCGACTCAAACCATGCATCATTTTTGTTCGATTGATATGGGAAGTTTTTATTTAGATATAATTAAAGATCGTCAGTACACCGCAAAAGCTGGTTCACTCGCTCATAAATCTTGTCAGACAGCGCTTTATCATATTTCGCAAGCAATTGTGAGATGGTTTATGCCTGTGATGTCCTTTACCGCTCAAGAATTATGGTCACATATTCCCGGGAACCAATCTTCAGAAAATCAGAATGACACTATTTTTTGGGAAACTTGGTATGAGGGTTTGTTTTTACAAGATGAGAATTCAAAAATTAATGATACTGATTGGAAAACAATTGCAAAAGTTAAAGATGAAGTGAATCGAAAAATTGAGTCCATGCGAAAAGAGAAAGGTATTGGGTCTTCGCTTGAAGCCGAAGTGGTTTTAACCGTTAATCAAGAGTTAGCAAACTGTCTTAATAAGTTAGAAGATGAGTTGAGGTTTGTTTTAATTACATCTCAAGCAAAAGTGATTGTGGGTGATATTGAACAAACTTCAGACTCTTCAGATATCGCTGGTTTAAGTGTTGAGGTTAAAGCTTCTGAGCATAAAAAGTGCGATCGTTGTTGGCATAGACGAAGTGATGTTGGTGTTGAGCCTTCTCACCCAGAAATTTGTGGTAGATGTGTTGAAAATGTAGATGGAAATGGCGAGAGTCGACGTTATGCCTAGCTTTAAAGATACTTTTAATAGGCCTGTTTTATCAACTGGGATGAAATGGCTTTGGATTACAGCGATATTTTTTATTGTTGATCAATGGACAAAACAATTTGCAGAGACTCATTTAAGCTATCGAGAAGTGTTTGAAGTGATGCCTTTCTTTAATTTTACATTGGTTTATAACGAAGGAGCTGCTTTTTCTTTTTTGGCTGATCAAGGTGGATGGCAAGTCTACTTTTTCACAACGGTTTCTAGTGTAGTTAGCTTAGGATTACTTTTCTGGCTATATACTTTAAATGCTAAAAAGGAATGGTGGCTGAGTATTTCTTTGAGCCTTATTTTGAGTGGTGCTATGGGGAACCTTTACGATCGTATCACTATGGGCAAGGTGGTTGATTTTATCGATTGGTACTACGGCGCTTACCGTATCCCTGCATTTAATATAGCAGATGCAGTAATATTTTTGGGTGCTGCAATGATGTTGTGGGATAGTTTTGTGATTGCACCGGCTACCCAAAAAGCACAGATCAGTCAAAAAGGTCAAGACAATCAGAAAAATGAACCCTCTAATGACTAGTAATTCTGAACTGAAAAATTCTATTAAAGACCCTGAGTTAGTAAAAAGTGATAGTGCCGTTTTAGCGCATGTTACGGTTAAATTAAAAGACGGCAGTATCGCAGATAGCACCCGACCGTCTAAAAGTAGACCTTCTAAAAAACCAACATGGCTAAAAATGGGTGATGGCAGTTTTAGCAACGCTTTTGAAGCTTATCTTTTAGAAAAACAAACGGGTGATAATTTAACTTTTGAGCTTGAAGCAGAAGATGCCTTTGGGGAAAGTAACCCCGATCAAATCCACTTTATGGATTTAAGTCAATTTCCTCAAGATATTGAATTGAAAATTGGTGCGATCATCGGTTTTGATCAACCCAATGGAAGTCAAATACCAGGAATCATCCGTAATGTTGATGGTGGTTCGGTTAAAGTCGATTTTAATCATCCTTTGGCAGGTGAAATGATCATTTTTGAAATTGAAATTATTCAGGTTAAAAATTAAATATTTAGTATGAAAATTCTTTTAGCAAATCCCAGAGGTTTCTGTGCTGGAGTTGATCGAGCGATCGAAATCGTCAATCGTGCACTTGACATTTTTGGCGCGCCAATTTATGTGAAGCACGAAGTGGTTCATAATAAATTTGTGGTTGATGGTTTAAAAAAAAAAGGCGCTATTTTTATTGAAAATCTAGCGGATGTACCACCTGAAAGCACATTGATTTATAGTGCTCATGGGGTTTCTCAAGCTGTAAAAAATGAAGCAAAAGAGCGGGGATTTAAAATTTTTGATGCAACTTGTCCTCTAGTCACAAAAGTACATATGGAAGTCAATCGTCGTAGTCGACGGGATGAAGAATGTGTGTTTATTGGCCATAAAGGTCATCCTGAAGTTGAAGGGACAATGGGACAATATTCAAGCATCAAAGGCGGTATGTATCTAGTTGAATCCGAAACCGATGTGGCTAACTTAAAGATTAAAGCCCCCAATAACTTACACTATATGACGCAAACAACTTTATCTGTAGACGATACAAAAATCATTATAGAGCGTTTAAAAAAATACTATCCTAAAATCCAAGGACCTAAAAATGATGATATTTGTTACGCAACGCAAAATCGTCAAGATGCAGTCAAACAATTGGCCGAAGACGCCCAGTTAATTTTAGTGGTTGGTAGTCAAAATAGTTCAAATTCAAACCGTTTAAAAGAACTAGCGGAAAAGCAGGGAAGTAAAGCCTACCTTATTGATAATGCAAAAGAAATAAAATTGGAGTGGCTCGATAGTATTCAATGTGTTGGAGTGACAGCCGGTGCATCAGCCCCTCAAGTATTAGTGGATGAAGTGTTAGATTGTTTAAAGAATAAAGGTGGGCATATGATAGATTTTCCGACAGAAAACTCGGAGAATATGGTGTTTGCGGTTCCCCTTGAGTTAAGATAGCCATTTATTTATGTGCTTCCATCACATTACCTAGTAAATATACCCACTTATCTAATAATTAGTGAGGATTATCGGTTGAAGATTGATAATCTTGTAAAACTCTTCCATAGTAGAATTCATAGAAATTCTACTGAGTTGGCCTAATAATTTTTCCTTAAATTAAGTTTGCAAAAGGACTATTTGTCAGAGACTAAAATGAATCAAACCAAAACAAAAAATAGAAAAACATTAAGTTCAAGTAAAACTACCGCTTTTACTATGCTTGAAATGCTAATCACAATGGCGATTGCAGTAATTCTGGCGACTATGGCAGTGCCAGCATTCAATAGCCTTTTAGAAGGTTCACGGCTAACAGCTAATACTAACTTAGTGATTGGGGCATTAAATTTGGCACGCTCAGAAGCTATTAGGCTGGGTGAGTCTGTTAGAGTTGAAAAAATTGCTAATGGTTTTCAGATTGTAATTGCATCAGGTATAAATGATGATAAAGTTTTAAAGCAATTCAGCCCTTCAAATACAGGTATTACTATTACTCCTGATGACAACGTTGACCCTATAACATACGCTTCAACTGGTTTTAGATCTTTTGACAATAACTTGGTTGGTGATATCCATGTATGTGACTCTCAAGGAAATGGAACTGATATTCATATTAGTACAGGTGGTAGCGTCTCTTCTGAGGAGAGTGCAACATGTTAAATCGCGCCTTTATTAAGTATCAAAAAGGTGTCTCGTTAATAGAAATATTAGTGACAACGCTTATTTTAGGGGTTGGATTACTCGGTGTTGCAGCGTTACAAATTTCAGGTGTGAGTAGTAATTTAGAGGGCTTTTATACCTCTCAAGCGACCGCGATAGCTGAAGAATTAGCTACTCGAATTCGTTCATCCAAAATAGTTACAATGATCCCAACATCAAATAAAAGAACTCAAATTCCCTATGGAACTTATTTAACTAATTATTCTACAGAGAAAAAACCTATAGTTTGCACTAGTGCCCCAAAAAATTGTAGAAGTGACGCTGGAGCGCCAGCGGTGTGTAGCATGGTTGATCTAGCGGCTTATGATTTACAAGATGCCTGTTGGACTGCCAAACAAACTTTACCTTATGATCAAACGGGCAAAAATGCCGATGGAGCTGATCCAACGGTTAGAGTGGTTTTAGATGGAAATCGAATGAGCATTGTTGTTGATTGGGCATCAACCGTAGCCAAGTCTGATTTAGGTGAGATTGGTAATGTTAATACAGGTTGTAAAGAGATGACCAAAAGCGCCTTGAGAAACTGTGTGATTATGGAGTTAGTGCCATGAATATACGAATGAAAAATAAAACATTTAAGAAAAGTGCTGGTTTTACCATCGTAGAATTTATGATCGCTGGAACATTGGGGTTATTTCTGATTGCCGGTGTTATTCAATTATTTTTAGGTAGTAGTCAGAACTATCGAGTACAAGATGATTTGGCGGTTATTCAAGAGGATGGACGTTTATCTTTGATGTACTTGAAAGAGCAAATTCAAAGAGGTAGTTGGACTCCCAATTTCTTGAATATTCCACCAGCAATTAATTTTACAGCAGGATTTTCTAGGGATGGTCCAGGTAAGACACCTGACAGAGTGTCTATTCAATACAATATGAATATAGATGATGGTTCAAATGTAGATTGTAATGGTCACGAAGTAGATAGCGGACAGATAATTAACACTTTTCTTATTAATGAAAAGGGTGAGTTAGCTTGCTTAGGTAACGGTAAAGATAGTAAAAACTCTCAACCATTGATTGCTAATGTAGAAGCCTTTCAGGTGTTGTATGGTGTAGATACAATGTCTGGAGACTGTCCTTCGGGAAGAGTCGCGAGGTATCTTAACGCTACAGATGTAATCGATGAAGGTTTAAATAATCAAGTGATGTCTGTTCGTTTAGGTATATTATTAAAAAGTGATGACAATGTACTTCCAAGCGATACAACTATATCCATTCAAGTTTTAGATACGGTTGTGGATAAAACTGATAGGCGGTTTTACAGGCTTTTTCAGCAAACTATTTTTATGCCAAATGCAGTGATGGCAACCGCAGGTAACCCGCAGTCGTCAATTGACTGTCTGTAAGCTTTAATTATTTTGGAGTTTCATGTGAAAACATCGGTTAAAAAAAACTTAGTTCGAACAATAGGGCGAAAGAGTATGTTAAGTAAACAGAATGGTGCCGCGTTATTTGTCTCGTTGATTATGCTTGTAGCATTAACTGTTATCGGTCTTGCTGCATCTCAAAGAAGTCAAATGCAAGAAAGAATGGCAGGTAATGTTCATATACAAAATTTAGCTTTTAATGCAGCGGAGAGCGCATTGGGCGGGTTTACCTCAGAAGCAAATAGTGGGGATAGAATTGGAGATGATGAACATATTTTGTACCAAATAAGGACTGCTGGTAATTTAGCTCCATTTTGTTATGACCACCAAGGGATTAGAGGGGAGTGTGGCTCATTATGGTTAGATGCTGGGTATGGTGATGCTATTGAGGCAAGAGTTACAGCAACCGTTATTGATGATTGTAATGTTGTGATGTGCGCGGGGTTTAGTTTAGGTGGTAATTCTAACGGTCAAATTGGTTGTCGGATTATTAGAGTTGATGGAACTGGAACTGTAGGAAATCAGAGTGTCACTAATAATTTTTGGGTCTACGAAGTTACTGCTTGTAATGGCTAATTGAATATTAGAGAGAAAGGTTCATGCGTTAATAATCTTTCGTTTCTCACTAGGCTTTTGTTGATATTGGATTTGAAATCTTTAATTTTGTGTTGAAGGGGTAGTTTATTTATGAAAATTTTAAAATTTATTAGTCGCATATTTGTTGGTTCTTTTATATATTTCTTTTTTGCAATGCAGTCGGCATTTGGTGATGATACTGAAATATTTTTTGCTCCTGTATCAAGTACGGAAAACGTAATTCCAAATGTCCTTTTTGTAATTGACACATCAGACAGCATGAAATACAACGCTACTGGGACTTCTAAACGTAAAATGGATATTGTTAAGGATGTTATGGATGGCTTTTTAACGAAACTAAAGGGCGTAAATATTGGATTGATGAGATACAATCATAGCAATATAAATGCTAAGAATTCTTCCAAAGGTGGACCAATTCTCTTTCCTGTTACCTATATTGATGCACCTAGTGAGCCATCAGTAACAGCATTTGTTTCTGTGGGCGCTGATGATGGAGATCAGGATGTAACAACTGGAATTGTCACACTTAACGCTAATCAACTGAACATTGGGGCGACGGCTGACTCCATAACAGCATTACGATTTGATTCGCTGAATATTCCTCAGGGCGCAAGGATACTTTCTGCAAATTTGGTTTTTAATGCAATGGGTGACACTAGCCTTCCAGCTAATTTGATAATTGACGCAGAAGATGTTGACGACTCACCTATATTGTCTAATACAGACTACTCAATTTCTGCACGTGACCCGACAGACGAGAACGTTAATTGGCTTGCTGAGAGTTGGGTTGATGGCTTAACCTATGCATCTGACTCAATACAATCTGTTGTACAAGCGGTTATTGACAGGCCGGGTTGGTGTGGCGGTAATGCTATGACTTTCTTTATAATGGGTGATAATTTAAGATCCTTTTATACTAAAGAGGGTAGTGATTTACCCAGTAATGCAAGGTCTTTCTTTCCACCACAATTAAAAATAAAGTATGCAAATGCTCTTCCAAGTGGGGCTTCAGGCTGTTATGAAAAGGTTATAACATCGAGTGTTAAAGATGGTAAGGATGATTGGCAAAGGAAACGTAATGGAAGGATTATAGATGATCGTATTTATGCTCCTTTATTTAAAAAGAGTGACTGGGCACATGGCTTTGGACTTAGTTTTACTGGGTTGAATCTTCCAGCCGAAGCGACTATTTTAAGTGCTAGTTTAAATTTCACGACTACTGGCACTGTCACTGGAAGTGGGGCTGGGAAAGGTTATATTTATGGAGTAGATCCTACGGATAAACCTGCGAAACCTGCTGATTTATACCGCAAAGCTACAATAGGTCCGATTACTTGGAATATGGCTGGTCGTTGGTCTTGGGGCGGTCATGTAGAGTCTCCGGATATTTCTACCCTAGTTCAGGATATCGTTAATAAGCCAGGAGGTGGCTGGGTTTCTGGTAACACCATGTCCTTTTATATCAAGAATGGTGCTGATAAACGTTATTGGGCTATGAGCCGTGATTTTGGCTCTGGTTTTGCACCTCAACTTAAAATTAGCTTTCAAACTAATTATGTATCTGGAACTGCTACCCAGCGAACGGATCTGCGTGCAGCAATAGCTGAGTTACCTACAGATGCTTACACGCCAATTAGCGACGTCATGGCAGAGGCTGGTCGTTACTTTAGAGGCGATAAAGTGTTTTATGGTATTGATAGAGATAATGTAAGTACAAATAGAACCAGTCATGTTGATTCTTTTGATAAAACTGTAGGCTCGTTGGTGCCTCCTCTAGGTTGTTCAACCAATAATTACTCTGGCGCTGCTTGTGCTGCTGAAGCAATAAGAGGTAATCCTAACTACATATCACCAATTACAATGTCTTGCCAACCAAGTCATATTATCTTTTTGACAGATGGTAAGCCAAGCAGCCATCACCAAGGAACTAATGATATTTATACAGCCTGGACAAAGGGAAAAAGTTGTAGTTCAGATGACTATGGTTCTGGTTGCGCTGTTGCTATTGCTAAATTTCTAAAGGCCAGTGATACCAATTCAAGTTTTGAAAAGACTCCTGTTTTTACTCATACCATTGGTTTTGACATTAAGTTTCCTTTGTTAGAAGAGATGGCTAAAGCTGGAGGAGGAAACTATTACACTGCCAATAATGGAAAAGGACTATTAAAAAAAATAACAGAGCTATTTAAGGAAATAGCCAATGTTAATACAACATTTGTTTCATCAGGTATTTCGGTTGATCAGCAGAATAGACTTACCCATAACGATGATCTTTATTTTTCTCTATTTTCGCCGTCTAAAGGAAATGTGTGGCCAGGAAATATTAAGCGATATAAATTGAAAGGAAGTTCGCTAATTGATGTAAATAAAAAAAATGTTTTAGGATCTAAAGGAGAGTTTTTATCCGGGGCTCAAAGTTGGTGGAGCGATATACCTGACGGAGGTAATGTAAGTGCAGGTGGTGCGGCTTCTAAAAGAACAGCTAAAGAGCTAGTTTATAGTAACTTGAGTGATTTTGATTTTGACTTAACTGCCACAGTTAATAGCGTTATATCAACTAACCCACTTATCACTGAATTAATGTTAGGTGCTACAGATACGGCTGATAAAAAAGATATTCTAGCTTGGGCAAGTGGATTAGATATTGATTCATCTAATGATGATCCTCATCACATTATTGGTGACCCTTTACATTCTCAACCCACATTAGTTATATATAGTACCGAGGTGGGTGAGACCGTTAGTGATGAGACAATAGTTTATGTTGGCACTAACCATGGATTTTTACATGCAATAGATTCTTCATCTGGCTTGAGTAAATGGTCTTTTATACCAAAAGATTTATTAAATATGTTATCTGCTCTTCAAAAAGGGAACGGTGACAGTGGAGAACATGCTTATGGTTTAGACGGAAGTATTTCAACTATTATTATTGATAATAATAATAATGGTATTGTAGATATTACCGACAATGAAAAGGCTTACCTTTACATTGGCATGCGAAGAGGAGGTTCCAATTATTATGCAGTTGATATAAGCATTCCATCCAAACCAAAAATGTTGTTTACAATTGAAGGTGGTGTTGGTGATTTTGTGTCATTAGGTCAAACATGGTCTAAGCCAATTATTAAACGAATGAACATTGGAGGTGAAAAGGATCGGCTTGTCATGCTTTTTGGTGGTGGTTACGATACCGCTCAAGATTTATTGGGAGTTGGTTCACAAACGGATAACGTAGGTAATCTTGTTTACATTGTTGATGCAATAACGGGAAAACACTTATGGAATTCGCGTGGAGAAGTGACTCAAGCTAGCTCTCCTGCTGGTTTATTAACCGATATGAATAGTGTGGCAGGTGAAATCAGTGCTCTGGATCTTGATGGTGATGGCTTAATTGACACTTTTTACTCGTCGGATACAAAAGCGCAGGTTTTTCGATTTGATATCGATAATGATACTGAAGTAATTACCGGTGGTAAGATTGCTTCATTGCAAACTGCGAGTGATGAAGCGAATAATCGACGCTTTTATTACAAACCTGATACAGCCTTAATTCGTACAACGAGCGAAACCTTTATAAGCGTTTCTATTGGTTCAGGACATCGAGCAAATCCTTTAGGAATGAATATCCAAGACAATTTTTATATGATTAAAGATGTTGGTGGTCTATCGGCGAATTTTGATATGATGGTGAATCAAAGTGATTTAGTTAATATTACTAATTTAGTGGGTGATACGGATGGTGATGGTGTTTCTATTGCGAGAGAGAAAATAGTTAAACTTTCAGCACATGGTTGGTATTTAACTCTTGAAACGCCTGGAGAAAAAGTTCTAGAACGGTCACTCACTTTTAATAACGCAGTATTGTTTACTACTTATTTACCTCCAGGATCAGGCGGAGCCGTTTGTGACGCTGCAATAGGTAAGTCTCGTTTGTACGCTGTCAAAATTATTGATGGTAATCCTTTTATTGATAATTCAGGTGATGGTTTGGATAAGGCAGATCGTTATACTGTGTTAGACCAGGGAGGGATTTCTCCTCCACCGCAGCCTGTATTCAACGATGAAATCAGATTGTGTATAGGAACAGATTGTAGTTTAGGTGATATGTTACCTCCAACCCCCGATGGTATTATGGGAATAAGATGGCGTCGACAGCCAAGTGATTAAAATAAGGTGATTTAAATGCTACGAATATACAGTAATAAACAAGGATTTACTTTAATTGAACTGATGATAGTTGTTGCAATTGTGGGTATTTTGTCTGCTATTGTTTATCCGTCCTATGAGCAATATGTTATTCGTTCAAAACGTGCAGATGCAATGGCTGCACTAAATATAGCAGCACAGGCAATTGAACGTTATCGAGCAAATAATTATAGCTATGAAACGGGTGATGATATTAAACAGTTTTTTGCCGATCAAGTTCCTGTTGAGGGAGGCACTGCTTATTACACTTTGTCAATTGTGGATTCTGTGACAACTTATACTCTAACAGCAAAACCTACGGGAAATATGGCAGGACGTGATGGCGCATTAACATTAACCAATGCAGGTGAACGTAGTTGGACTGACAAGGATGATGTCTCACATCCTTGTTGGCCAGAAGGTGGTAACTCGTGTTAGTATTTGAAAAACTACCTCGACTTAAAACTTTTTTCTAAACGTTCGATTTCTTCTATCAATTTTTTTTTCTTTTGTAGCATTAATTTTTCAGGAGAAATCATTTTTGTTGCAGGTGTTTTATCAATATATTGGTGTATGACCACCATTTCATTTTTGCGATAAGCATAAATTCTGCTAGTTTCATTCAAATTGACTTCTGCTAAGTGATACTTTGTTGAATATAGTTTACTTGGCTTATATTTTTCATTGCGAATGATTTTTAAATATATCTGCTCAGGGAAAAAATCATATACATGTAAAATTTGTAATTTGTGTTTTCTAGAGCCTGATATGTATGAGACAAGTTCATATTTTTCTTGTTTATGAATAATTCCAACCCAATCAATTTGTTTATCGTCATTTAAGTCAAATTCAATCTGCCAAGGACACTGAATTCCCATTTGGTGAGCATATTCTTTCAAATTGCCAGTAGGTATTTTTTTTGGTACCGTAAACTCTGGTTTTTCGAATCGTTTCATTTGTTTAGTTAATTCGGACTTACATTCCTTATGATCATTTGCAAAAAGTGATGAACTGGTGGTACTAACTAAAGCTAAGGTAATAAAATATAATTTTTTCATAGAGTTATCCAAAGTTTTGCTTAGAGCACAATTTATATCATAGATTTTAGACTAAAATAAGGGCATAGCTCTCTGATTCTGATAAATAGGTGAAAATGTCGGTTAAAGGGTTATTGACTTTATGGTCTGAGCAGGGATAATTCTATATTAATTAAATCAATAAGCAAGAGTGCTCCCTTTTTGTCAATAAATTCAAGAATTACGAAAGCGGTTATTCCCGTTGCGGGTTTTGGTACTAGAATGTTACCAGCGAGTAAAGCAATCCCAAAAGAAATGTTGCCTATAGTTGATAAGCCGCTTATTCAATATATTGTAGAAGAGTGTGTGGCTGCGGGAATTACTGAAATCGTGCTAGTAACCCATTCTTCAAAGTCTGCAATCGAAAATCATTTTGATAAAACCTTTGAGTTAGAAGCAAGTTTAGAAAATAAAAGAAAACAAGACTTGTTGGAAGCCGTTAAGCGTACTCGCCCTGATCACGTAACAATCCTTCCTGTTAGACAAGGTGAAGCAAAGGGATTAGGTCATGCAGTTGCTAAAGCGTATCCAATTGTTGGCGATAATCCGTTTGTTGTTATTTTACCCGATGTATTAATTGATAACCTTGCTTGTGATTTAAGTAAAGATAATTTAACAGCTATGGTTAAACGATTTGAAGAGTCAGGTGCGAGCCAAATTATGGTTGAACCCGTACCCGATTCATTAGTTTCAAGTTATGGTGTTGTAGATTGTAATGGAGTTAATATATCTCAAGGAGGATCTGCGAAAATGAACCGTGTGGTGGAAAAGCCAAAGCTAGAGGATGCTCCGTCTAACTTAGCGGTTGTTGGTCGCTATGTTTTATCACCAAAGATATGGAGTTTACTAAAAAGTACTCAACCTGGCGCCGGTGGCGAAATCCAATTGACCGATGCAATTGATGATTTAATGAATATAGAAACGGTTGAAGCTTTTAATATGACAGGTAAATCACATGACTGTGGTTCAAAACTGGGATATATGAAAGCTTTTGTAGAATATGGCATTCGTCATGATTCTGAAGGTAAGGCGTTTAAATCTTTTATTAAAGAATTACTTAGTGATTCTAATTTAAATAATCAATAAATAGTCACTATTATGTCTATTATCGAAACAAAGGAATGGAAATTACTTCAAAATCATTTTGAGTCAGACATTGCGGATAAAAAAATTGGTGATTTGTTTGAGGATAAAAATAGGTTTAAAGACCTTAGCTTTAATTTTGAACAGTTAACCATCGATTTTTCCAAACAGAAGTTAAATCAAAAATCTTTTGATTTACTCATTAAGTTAGCCAATAAATTAAAGCTAACAGAGTCTATAAATTCCCTGATTTCTGGGGAGCTTGTTAATACAACTGAGAACCGAGCGGCTTTACATACCGCGTTAAGAGGTGATCTGTCTAAAGAAAACCATGATTTATTAATTGACGGAATTGATGTCAATTTATCTGTGGAGCAACAGCTAAACAGTATGTCAACAATGGTTAAAAAATTAACATCGGGCGAATGGCGAGGCTATAGCGGTAAGCCAATCTCTGATGTCGTCAACATAGGAGTCGGTGGCTCTGATCTTGGACCATTATTGGTTTGTGAAGCTTTGGATGAATATAAAATATACCCTATAAATCCTATAAAAGTCCACTTTGCTTCAACCATGGATGGGTCACAAGTTTCTCATTTATTTAGCGAACTTAATCCAGAGACAACGCTTTTTATTATCGTTTCAAAGTCGTTTGGTACGATCGACACCTTAGCTAATGCTTCATCTGCAAAAGAGTGGTTAACATCTTTTTGTGGGGACGAGACTATTGTAACGAAACAACATTTTATCGGGATTTCTACTAACGATCAGAGAATGGATCAATGGGGAATTGCGGCAGATAGTCGTTTGAAATTATGGGATTGGGTAGGCGGTCGCTTTTCACTTTGGTCTACTGTGGGTTTAACAATAGCTTTAAAAATTGGTATGAATGGCTTTTTAGAATTACTAAAAGGTGCACACGAATTAGACAAGCATTTTCACTCAACACAATTAAAAAATAACTTGCCTGTTTTGTTAGGTTTAGTTGGTGTTTGGAATAGTAATTTTTTAAAAATTAATGCTCAAGCAATATTACCCTATGATGCAAGGCTCAAATTTTTCCCCAGTTATTTAACTCAACTAGAAATGGAAAGTAATGGTAAGTCTGCAACTCTAAAGGGCGAAAAGTTGGACTACGAATCTTGTCCTGTTTTATGGGGGGAAGTTGGGCCCAATGCTCAACATGCGTTTTATCAATTATTACATCAAGGTACGAGGAAAGTTGCTTGTGATTTTATCGCACCTATTTCACGATTTTCAGATGTAAAAGGTGAACATAAAGAATCTTTAAAGGATCAACACAAGTTAACCTTGGCAAATTGTTTTGCTCAATCAAGGGCTTTGATGTTAGGAAGTCAATGTGATAGACCACGGATAGATATAAATAACAATAACAAT
>CAZRPK010000006.1:33381-57694 GCA_964601915.1 uncultured Kangiella sp.
AATAACAATAACAATGAAGAACTAATCAATTTTGCACATAAATTTTACCCGGGTGATCAGCCGTCAACGACGATACTGATGAATAAATTAACAGCCTACAGCCTTGGACAATTAATTGCTTTGTATGAGCATAAAGTTTTTGTCATGGCGACTGTTTGGAATATTAACCCATTTGATCAATGGGGGGTTGAATTAGGTAAGACGATGGCTGAAGAGACGTTATCTGAGTTAAATTCCGATGTACCTGTTACAAAGTTTGACACATCAACTAATGGATTAATGAATATTATTAAGAATGTTAATAAACAGGACATAGGATTATGAAAATAGCTATTTTTGGGCATGGTCTTAAGTCAAAAATTGCTGCCGCTCTTTTTGCATCAGTCGGTAATCAAGTTTATGTTTTCAATGCCGTGGGGCTTGAAAAAGCGTATATGAATGAACCTCAATTAGAAAAATTATATCATCAACAAAAGCAAACAGATCGGCTACTTGAGTTTAAAGACGAAATCTCGGAGAAAATATTTTTCGATTATATTTTAGTTGCGGATATTAATTTGTCATCGGTATTTGAATTATTTGCGAATAGAATAGAAGAGTCTGTAAAAAATGGATGCTCAATTATTAATTTAACACCAGCAGAAATCGGTGAGTCTAGGACAATTTATGGAGATTATCTAGCTAGTCTTAAAGTGACTAAAGAGGAAAAGAAAAAATTATATCCAATTTGCTGTATTCCATTATTGATTAGAGAAGGGCGTGCAATTGTCGATTTTTCTCGACCAGAAAATATTATTTTAGGATGTGATAATGGCAAGCAGGTGGCAGGTTTACGTGCTTTATTTTATCCGTTTAACAGAGCTAAAGATGTTATAAAAGTGGTATCAACCAAAGAAGCTGAATTTTCGTGTTTTGCAGGAAATGCGATGCTAGCGACTAGATTAAGTTTTATGAATGAAATGGCTGATTTGGCTGATAAAACGGGAGTTGATATTGAGGTTGTTCGAGAGTGTATCGGTAGTGATCCTCGAATAGGGAATGATTATTTATATCCTAGTTGTGGTTATGGTGGTAGTGCATTAGCCGGTAATTTAGCTAAAGTTGCGACAGCATTAAGAACTAGAACAGGCGATTTAGGTTTATTAAACGTTGTTGCAGAAATAAATGAACGGCAAAAAGATGTGTTATTTAGAAAAATATGGAAATTTTTTAAGACTAAATTAAACGGAAAAAAAATAGCAGTTTGGGGGGTGTCTTTTAAGCCCGGAAGTCCAAGTATTGCATCAGCACCGGCTATTAAGTTAATTTCTTCGCTGTTAGCACAGGGGGCAGAAGTTAAAGTTTATGATCCTTTAGCAAACGAAAATATTAAATCACATTTTGGCTATGATAAATCAATTGTTTTAGTTGAAAGACGAGATGATGCTCTTTCTAATTGTGATGCCTTAGCTATTTGTACTGAATGGAAAGAGTTTTGGTCACCTGATTTTGAATTAATAAAATCGGAGCTAAATTTCCCGGTTATATTTGATGGTAGAAATTTATATCAACCAAATTTGTTAAAAACAATTGGCATTCATTATTTTGGGATAGGTCGTGGTGAGCGAATTTAAAATACAGGGTTATTTAGAAAACGAACAATATAAAAATGTGTTATATAAAGTGTATTATACAGAGAAAAATAAATTAAGAGGTTTATAAATGAAAGTTACGGTTTTTGGTATTGGGTATGTCGGGTTAGTACAAGGGGCTGTACTCGCTTCTGTAGGGCATGATGTTATTTGTGTCGATATTGATGAAGCAAAAGTTGAAGCTTTAAAGCAAGGACAAATTCCGATATATGAGCCAGGTTTAACGCCATTAGTGATTGAAAATTATAAGTCTGGTCGTTTACAGTTTACGACAGATGCTAAACTAGCAGTAGCACATGGAGAGTTTCAGTTTATTGCCGTAGGGACTCCACCTGATGAAGATGGTTCCGCTGATCTAAAATATGTTCTAGCCGTCGCAGAAACCATTGCAATGTATATGAATGCTTCCCAAATAATTATTAATAAATCAACTGTGCCTGTGGGAACTGCTGATAAAGTTGCCGCTGTTATTCGAAAAAAATTGGAGGCAAAAGAATCAAACTTATCGTTTACTGTTGTTTCGAATCCTGAATTTTTAAAAGAAGGTGCAGCGGTTAATGATTGTTTAAAACCTGATCGAATTATCATTGGTACAGATAATAATGAAACTGAGAAAAGTATGCGCCAGCTATATGCACCTTTTAACAGGAACCATGATCGAATAATAGTGATGGATGTAAAGAGTGCCGAGTTAACAAAATATGCGGCAAATTGTATGCTAGCGACTAAGATCTCTTTTATGAATGAAATGTCTAATTTAGCAGAAATATTAGGTGCGGATATTGAAGCCGTAAGGCATGGAATAGGGAGTGATCCTAGGATCGGTTATCAATTTATTTATCCAGGCTGTGGTTATGGCGGATCATGTTTTCCTAAGGATGTTCAAGCGCTGGCAAAGACCGCTTCTCAAAATGGATATAACGCATCAATATTAAATGCTGTCGAAAAAGTTAATCAAGCCCAAAAAGATAAATTATTTAATTATTTAGGGCGATATTTTAATAATAATTTGGAGGGTAAAACAATCGCGGTATGGGGGTTAAGTTTTAAACCTAATACCGATGACATGAGAGAAGCGTCAAGTCGAGTATTAATGGAATCATTATGGAAAAGTGGGGCAAAAGTACAGGCGTTTGATCCTGAAGCAATGGAAGAGTGTCAAAGGATCTACGGTCATAGAGATGATCTTACTTTAACCGGAACAAAAGAAGCGGCACTAAATGGAGCTGATGCACTGGTTATTTGTACCGAGTGGAGTCAGTTTAGAGCACCAGATTTTTCTTTAATCAAAAGTTCAGTTTCAGAAGCTTTGATCGTCGATGGACGAAATTTATTTAATCCTGCTGAGATGAAAGAGCTAGGTTTTTCATATTATGCGATAGGAAGAGGTCTATCAGTTTCCTCTTAGGTTTTAGTTTTTAATTGATAGATGTAAAAAAGGAGCCATCGGCTCCTTTTCTTTTTACCTAAATTTAAAAAAGCATTAAAGCATTTCTAAAACATTTCCGTCTTGATCGGTTACTCTAAACATCCAAGGGCTAGATGCGCCATAGTTAACACCGTGAACGCTGTAACCTTGAATGATTGAAGTCCAAACACCAGTTTCAGGATTATCAATAACAACTCTTTCAGGGCTTGAGGAGGTTGCACCACCGAAATCGGCATCAAAACTTGGAGTTAAAAGAATCATGTCAATGTCATCTGTTGGGTAAGCACCCCAGTTATTTTTCCAAGATAACTCAAAAATAACTTGAGTTGTTCCATCTGGGACATAGAATTCATCTACAAGTTGCTCATTCTGCTTAATACCGCCCATACCAGACAAGGCACTTGGACGACTGATATTACTTGAAACAGTAACGTCAGTAGAAATATCACCAGCATTTGTCGAATCACCCATAACGGCTAAACGTAATATACCCGTTTGTGGATTATCAATAGTTATACTGTGATCTGCATTAATATAGCCAGAAGCAAGGTTAACTTGATTATGAGTCATCGCATCTTGAAGAACGTA
The DNA here is from genome assembly GCA_964601915.1 of uncultured Kangiella sp. Lineage (GTDB taxonomy): Bacteria > Pseudomonadota > Gammaproteobacteria > Enterobacterales > Kangiellaceae. The sequence goes on from CAZRPK010000006.1 coordinate 37,030, forward strand.
ATAAACGTCATCACCGAAGAGTAAGTTTTGATCGTCTGCAGGAAGAGAGGCTACAATATTACTAAAGTCGATAGTAATCGAATCAGTTTCTTGCTTAGTTTCAATAAAAATATGAGCAACTTGACCAGGTCTTAAATCACTAAGACTTTCAGTCATTGCTGAACTACCTTTACCCATATTCATTGCAGGGTAACCAGCGTGATATAAATTCTTAGCAACGCTTTTGTTTCCAAACCCTTTAGGTAAAGATTTATCGATATTTTTAGTCGCTAATAAATTATATGCAGCAGGGATATCAAGAAACCCAGCACCTTGATCAATTTCAGCTGAGTTATCACCTAGTACGTTAGCGTTGGCACCTTGTTTAAGTGCATTTCTAATAGCTATTGCAGGTGCATTTGGAAAAGCTTGTACTAGAGTTACTGCTGCGCCAGCTACCATAGGAGCTGAAAACGAAGTACCACTAACCAAGTTAATTCCGCCAGTTGGATCTTGTACAAGGTTCGCAAAGCCATTCGCTACGATGTCGGTAGACGCACGACCATCAGCGCTTGGACCACGAGAACTAAAAGTAGCCATTTGAATGTGATTACTTGGGCGGTAAAGACTACCAACACCTAAACCAAATTGTAAATCACGAAATACGCGCTCATTCCCAACAGTGCTTGCTGCACCAACCGTTAATGAACCAAGACCAGTACCGGGGCTTCCGCCAGTGATAGCGGCATGACCTTCATTTCCTGCAGATGCAACTAATGTAATACCAACTTCTAACATTTTCTTGGTTAAAGAGTCTTCCAAGTCTTGTGCCGCGTATAAAGTCCCGCCACCTAGGCTCATATTTACAACAGTGATATTTAATGAGTCATAAACACAAGGATCATCTTCATCACCACAACCAGGGTTAGTTGGAGTGCTAGGAACACCATTGTTGTAATTAGTTTTTAATGTGATTGCTCTATCCATTGCCGCGATTATACGAGACTCAGGAGCACCGCCACCGGCTGCAGGAAAAACTTTCATAGCATAGAGGCTTGCTTCTGGGGCTGAACCAAACATTGGTAAGACACTTAAACCTGGTAGGTATTCATGAATAATACTTGAAGGTAGATTGTTATTAACTGATTGAGCAAACGTTGATGCTGAATTTAGGAAAAAATAGGTGTGTCCAGCAATCGTTGAACCAACCCACGTACCATGACTTCCATTAGCCGTACTCGTTGCAGAAGGTTCTCCTGCACCAGGTACAAAGTTTTCACCACCGATAACACTTCCTGCTATAGATGCTACAACGGTTGCATTATTGGCTGTACCTGAATCTATTATTGCAACAATCTCTCCATTACCAGTAAAACCAGCGGAATTCATTAATGCGGCACCAGTGAGTAGATTGTTATATTCAAACCCGTCTGGAATTTCGCTATCTAATAAACTAGCTAACTCAGCACCTTTTACTTCACGCATGCCAGCAGCATTCGTTAATTCAAAAGATTCTTTGGGACTAGGAATGCTAAACATTTTATCTTTCGTAACTATTGCGTTTGGTTGAATAGACATCAACTCAGAACGACTATCGCTATCTAGTGATACCGAAATTGCATCAACGTTGATGTACTTATGTGTGACAGTACCTCCCAATGATGCAACTTTTTCTATTAGGGCTGAACAATCAGGTTGACAGCTTACTATAAAATTACTATCTTCTGCCTTAACTGTTTGAAAGCTTGTCGCCATTAAAAGCGGTAAACTGGAAAGTAGGAACTTGATCCTCTTTCCTTTGTTATATTTAGTCATGTTTTCTCCTTTTTATAAATAAAATGCTAATGTGTATCATTAGCGACGTACCTGTTTATTTCGAATTAGAGTTGATATTAAATTCAGCTTTAACCTGTCAAATATACGTTGATACCGTGTAATATTCAAATTAAATAGGTGGCAATATCACCATGTCAGAGGATAGAATTAGTATTTTGACATATAAATTTCGAAATTAAGATAGCTTTATGAATATACACTATAAAATTAATGTAGAAAGGGCTAAAAAACACTTAATTGGCATAGAATTAGTGATTGATTGGCCGTTAAAATATCGACAGGAGTTTTGGTTACCTGATTGGATCCCTGGTAGTTATTTAATCAGAGATTTTTCGAAAAATATTACATCTATTCGCGCTGTTGAAAATGACGAGTCAGTAATATTAACCAAAATAGGTAAATCACGCTGGGCTCTTAACCAAGATGTTGAGAAGTTAACAATTAATTATGATGTTTACGCATGGGATTTATCCGTTCGTTCGGCTCATTTTGATGAGCAACATTGTTTTTTTAATGGGACTAGCATTTTTCTTGCCCTTAAAGGTAAGGAGTCTTTAGAGCATTTGGTATTTCTTAAAGAAACTAAGCATTCTATAAGAAAACAATGGCATGTTGCCACTAATCTTCCTATTTTAGAAATTAATTCAAAAGGTTTTGGAATATACCGAGCACACTCATATGCTTTTTTGATTGATCACCCTTTCGAAATTGCCGAATTACAGGTTATTGATTTTGTAGCTAATAATACATCTCACAAAATGGTCTTTACTGAAGCTCCATCTAATATTGATCTAGTACGAATAGCAAAAGATGTTCAAGCTATTTGTGAATATGAATGTCGATATTTTGCAGATGACAAGCCCCCTTTTGAAAGTTATCTTTTTATGACATTTGTTATGAAAAATGGTTTTGGAGGGCTTGAACACCGTTCTTCGACGGCTTTACATTGTAGTTTTGCAGATTTACCTCTAATCGGAGCAGATGCAGGTATTAAGAGTAAGGACTATCAAAAATTTCTATCACTTTGTTGCCATGAATATTTTCATAGTTGGAATGTAAAAAGAATTAAACCCGAAAGATTAAAATCATTAGCATTACAATCTGCAATAAACACTGAACTACTGTGGTTTTTTGAAGGTGTAACTTCTTATATCGATGAACTATTTCTTGTTAGAGCTAATGTTATTTCCTTAACAGAATATTTAGATATGCTTGCTAAAACAATTTCTAGATATTATAAGGGGGATGGTAGACTAAATCAGACATTAGCCGACTCAAGCTTTGACTCTTGGACTAAGTTCTATCAGCAAGATGAAAACGCACCAAATGCGATCACCAGTTATTATGTTAAAGGCTCACTAGTTGCATTGTGTCTTGATTTTGAAATTCGCGAGCAAACAAATAATCAACTAACACTTGATGATTTAATGAGGCATATATGGAAGATACATGGAAAAACTGGAATAGGTGTTGGCGAAAAGGGCATTCAAAATGCTTGCGAAAATTTACTTGAAAATTTCACAGGATATCCAGTGAATATGAATGCTTTCTTTTATCATCACTTATATTCTACTAAAGAATTAGATTTAGCGATTATCTTCAAACGTTTAGGGATTATTTTCCAAGTAGTTACAGAATCTAAACAAATGGATGAGGGCGGTTATAAAAAAGTAATCGATAAAAGCAAAAAGGATACTGCTTCGTTAGCGATTACTCATAAAAAAGATGATTTAGGTGCGCTCGTTAAAAGTGTCATTAATGATGGTGCAGGATCTTTAAGTGGTATCTCCAATAAAGACATCATTATCGCCGTGAATGATGTGAGGGTAACTTCTACAGATATAGATTTAACGATCAAACAATTCGCAATCGGAACAGACATAAAAATTAGTTATTTTAGACGCGATCGTTTGTATCATACTGAATGTAAGTTAAAATCAAGTGAACCTAATACTTGTTATTTAAGTTTTGAAAATAAAAATGAGCAAAATGATCTGTTTTTGAGTTGGGTCAAACCATAAATATGAAATAGAAAAACTACAGAGCCTTCACGATTCAATAGAATATTTAACATAGAGCAACTAATTTATGAAAATTATATCATTTAATATTAATAGTTTAAGAGCACGCCCACATCAACTTAACGCAATTATAGAGGCACATTCTCCCGACGTTATCGCTTTACAGGAAACTAAAGTACACGATGATGATTTTCCGCATGAAATGATTAAAGAGACTGGCTATCATGTCATTTATCACGGACAAAAAGGTCACTATGGTGTGGCGACGCTATCTAAGAAAGCTCCTCTTTCCTTTGAAAAAGGATTTCCAAATGATACAGATGAGTCTCAAAAACGTGTCATAATTACAGAACATAAAGGAGAGAAAGAAAACGTATATGTTTTCAATGGATATTTTCCTCAAGGTGACTCGATACAACATGAAACCAAATTTCCAGCAAAAGAAAAATTCTATTCTGATCTTGATGATTACCTTGATATTAAAAAGCTTAAAAATAACTGGATCGTTACTGGTGACTTTAATGTTTCACATAAAGATAATGATATAGGGATTGGAGAAAAAAATGCTAAGCGTTGGTTAAAAACGGGTAAATGTAGTTTTCAACCTATTGAACGTGAATGGTTAAAAACTATTACGGATAAAGGTTTCTTTGACACTTTTAGAAAATTTTATCCTGAAGTTAACGATCGTTTCTCTTGGTTTGATTACCGTAGCAAAGGCTTTACAGATGATCCCAAACGCGGTTTAAGAATAGACTTAGTACTAACGACTCAAAATTTATATGAAAAATGTATTAACGCTGGAGTTGATTATGATATTCGGGCTATGGAAAAGCCATCTGATCATTGTCCTGTTTGGGCGGAATTTAGGATTTAACTATGTCTGTTATAAGGCTTTAGTTAATCTCTTTGAAGAGCTTCAATGGGATCCATTTTCGCAGCTTTCCGTGCTGGAAATATCCCAAATACTAAACCAACTAATGCGCAAACTCCTACAGATAAAATAATGGATAAAAATGAAAAACCAATTTTCCAGTTTGCGTAACTGGCAATAATTTGGGCAATTATAAAGCCAAGTAAAATACCTAAAACTCCGCCAATGGCAGATACTGTAAGACTTTCAACCATAAATAAGTTCATAATATCTTTTTGTCTAGCACCTACGGCACGCAATAAACCGATCTCTTTTGTTCTTTCTAATACCGTTGCTAACATAATGTTCATTATGCCTATACCACCAACTAATAGAGAAATACTAGCCACTGCGGACATAACAATAGTGAAAATTTGTCTAGTTTCCTGATGTTGAGCCATTAATTTTGCAGGTATAACGATTTCAAAATCATCGACATCTCCGTGCCTTAGGGATAAAAGTTTTTCTATTCCGATGGCTGCTAAATAGGGAGATATACCTTCTTTAATTTGTAGCTTAAATGTATCTAATTCATTATTTAGCGGAGGTGACTTAAATTTCTTGATAGCCGTTTTGATTGGTATAAATATTCGATTGTTTTCCCCTCCTAATTTAATACCTTGGAACTCATTTTTATCTAATTGTTTGTTTTCAATTACTCCAATTACACGTACCCATACATGATTAACTTTTATTAACTGTCCTATCGGGTTTTGTTCACTATAAAAATTTTCTGCAGTAATTGCCCCTATCACCGCAACTTGTTCAAACGCATTATTGTGCTTGGTTGAAAAAAAAGCCCCTTGAATTGCATCAAATCCCGAAAGAGTAAAGTGACTGGGACTCACTCCAAAAACAGATGCATCGCTAGTAACACCATTACTAATGACCAAGTAAGTTTTCATTTTTTTCTCAGCACTTGAAATTTCAATGTATTCGAGAGTATTTGATAACACTTCTACATCCCGAATAGACAAACCATTAGAATGTTCTCTCACTTCTTTAAGTTGTTGTTCATCCATTGGTTTAGCTTTGACAATAATATTTCTTAATCCCATTGAGTCAACAAGCTTTAGAGCTTCTCTTTCTGCACCTTCACCAATACTTAACATTGCAATCACGGCTCCAACGCCAAAAATCATACCTAACAAAGTTAAGGTAGTTCTCATGCGGTGGTGCCAAAGCTCTTCCCACGCATCTTTAAGTGCATCTACAAAATTCATGATAATTCTCTTGTGAATATTTTATTAGAGTCCTTTTTACAAGACAAGGTTAATGGCTTGTTTCAATTACTCTAATTATTGGGGTTAAATAGCGCAATGATATCGCCACTAGATAAACCATCAATAACTTCTGTTTTTGAATTACTTCTGATACCTAGTTTTATCGGAGTGGAAACAAAGTTATTGTCATCAAGGGTGTCAACATAATATAAATTTCCTTTTTTATATATAGCTTGAGTTGGTATATTAATGACAGATTGTTTTTTTGCCACATAGATTGAACCACTTAATTGACTTCCTGGTTTCCAGTGACTCTTAGGCGATTCATTGAGTGTAATTATACCTTCAAAATATTTAACTGGACTGTTTCTAGAACGAGTTTTTGCAATTGCATCAATCTTACTTATAATGCCTGCAATTTTTTCGCCTGGGTAAGCGTCCAATCTAAGATCTACGTTTTGGTCTATTTTGACTCCTGCGGCTTCTGATTCTAAAATATGAATTTTTGCTTGAAGTTTAGATAGATCTGGTAATTTTGCGAGTTGCATTCCAGGGAATATGGTATCGCCTTCATGAGGTTTTTCACCGCTCCAGTTTTCATTTAGTACAAACAAACCATCATGTGGTGCAACAATTTCCATTTGTTTTAATGCATCTTGATAGTTCGCTAATTTTGTATCATGTTGCCCTTTTTTTAATGATAATAATTGAAGTTCTGATTTTGATTTTACTTCGTGGCTATCAGATCGCCAAAACGTGTAATCTTGTTTAGCAATTAGGTAGTCCGTATTTTTAAGCGCATCAATAATTTCAATTCTTGAATAAACACTTAAGTCATCAAGATTATAACGATTGGCTATATTTAATTCAGAATCTATCAATAGTTTATCACTATTTATTTCAATTTTTTCATTATTCAGTTTGTGCCTTTCAACTTCGAGGTTAATATTTGCTTTATCTATTTCAAATTGCTCTTGTTTACTCTGGTACTGAAATTTCCGGCCATCAAATATAGCCACTACTTGCCCTTTTTTTACTTTGGTATTTTCTTCGGCAAGCCATTTTATCACTTGTGGTCTACGTACAGTTGGAGGCATATTAATGGAAGTGGATTTAACCGCCTCTAAGTTTCCGGTGTAAGGAACACTTACTATGAAGTCGCTTTCTGCAATAGTTATAAGGATGGTGTTTTTATTATTTGATTCAGAACACGATATTATTAAGAACACTAAACATGTTGAAAATAAATGTAAATATGGAGTGTTCAATTTCTTCACGACTAAATATTTAAATAGCATTTACTTTTTCCATAGTTATGATTTTAATACGAGTAGCCATACCAGGTCTCATTAATTCTTTATCGAGTTCATCAAGAGTAATTTCCGTATCTAAAATTATTTTAGCTTGTTCTCTACTTTTTCTTCGGTATACTTTTCCTAGTCGAGAAATTTTCCCTAGAAATGTTTTTTCCGGTAACGCGTCTAGAGTGACTTCAACTTTCTGTTCTAATTTTAACTTGCCAGCCTCTGCTTCTAATACCTTGGCTTTCACCACCATTTTATCCAGAGACGGAATTTCTATTAACTGTCTACCCATCCACACCGTATCACCCATAGAAACTTTATTGCCTTGATGATCACCTCTATACATGACAATCCCTGATTTAGGGGCTAAAATTGTCATTCTTTTTATCCCCGATTTAAGCGCCAAAACTTCTTTCTCTAAATGGATAACTTTGCTTTTTTCAATAGCCAACTTTGTTTTGTTGGATTCTTTTGATTTGACTAATATACTTTTATGACGCTTAGCTTCATTTTTAGCGAGTTGGAATTCAATAAATAATGTCTTTACAGTTAATTTTCCTTCAAGTGTTTTAGACTGTTGCCATTTTGTTTGTGTTTTTTCTTTGTTTTTAATCATCTCAGCAAATAACAATTTTTGTTTTTCATGTTCTGCTTTAGTGGTTAATTCAGTATTCTCTCGAGATTTCACTGCTGTTCTCAATTCACTTTGTTTAACTGCTAGTTTTTGTTTTAGTTGACTCGAGTCAAATGATACTAATGGTTGATCTTTCTGTACTTTTGTACCTTCAGGAATAAGAAAAGTGATTTTATATTGCCATTGGAACTTTACTGATGGTGGAGATATCATTGTGGTATCACTAGATGCTAACTCACCATTTGCTTGAATGAATGATTTTATCGGGCTATTCGAGTTATTCAAATTATTTTCATCACAACCTATTAAGGTTATGCTGAAAACTAACAACATAAAATAAATATAGTTATTACTCGTTTTAGTTTTTTTTATTGATATCATCATGTTTTTATTTACTAATATTTTATTGAATTTCAATTCTTACACTCATACCTGGAATTAATTTAACAGGTGGTTTATTAATCAATTTAATTTTCACAGAATAATAAGATGAATTTCCCCAGTCCGTTTTTGATTCAGATTGTTGAGCGATATCTGATATTTCACCTTTAAATTGATGATTGAAATAGGCGTCTAACGTTAATATGGTTTTTTGTGATATAGAAATTTTAGGAAAGTCTACTTCATTGATCCATGCTTGAATATATTCGTTACCGGTGCTCGGTATTGTTGATATTGTCCATGATGTTTGTACTGATTGCCCCACTGCTATTTTGTTACCATTCCATGGGTGACTTGCGTGTAAAATAGTACCATCTCTGCTTGCTTTCAATTGGAGTTCTTCTTTTTCTTCTAGATTATTGTCTAATTGTGATTGTATTTTTTTAACTGAAATAGATTGTTTATCAACGTTAGCTTTCTGAGAATCTAATGCCGTTTTTAATTTTAGTTTTGCTTGCTCTAATTCCTTAATCGATTTTTCTAAATCAAAGGTTAAGTTATCTTTCTCAAATTGACTTCTAAACGATAGTGGGGCGCTCAGCATAGTTGTTGCTAACTTGTGTTTAAGTTTAGCTTTGATTACATCATGTTCAGCATTAATGATTAAGATTTCATTTTTTTGTCGGTTATTGTTCGCGGTTTCTTTTGTTTGTATTAGTTGTGCTTCAAGTTGCTCAATTTGGCTATCGCTATCACCGCTTTCAAATACTATTGCAAGCTCACCTTCTCGAATAAACTCACCTTCAGGTTTCATCCATTTTATTTGTTGTCGCCATGTTTGTGACCAAGGAACTGTAAATTTTTGAGTATCACCTGCTTCTATTTTACCGCTTAAAATGATTGGAGAATGATTGATTGTTTCTTGAGCACTTAATAAAAAATGGTTTAATGAAATTGAAAAAATGATAATGCTAGTAATAATGTTATGTTTTTTCTTAAAATAATGGGTTAAACTCACGCTAGGCTCCTTTTGTATTCATTTTTTCTTCAACAATTTTGCCATCTTTTAAAATAATGATTTTTTCAGAATGTTGTGCTATTTCCTGTTCGTGAGTGACCATGATAATAGTTTGTCCATCCTCGTGTAATTGATGGAATAGTTGCATTATGTCATCGGTCGTTTTGCTGTCTAGGTTGCCTGTTGGTTCATCTGCCAGTAATATATCTGGATTGTTTATTAACGCTCTTGCGATTGCAACTCTTTGCCTTTGTCCTCCAGAAAGCTCAGATGGTCTATGCATTTCTCTGTCCGCTAACCCAACTCTATCTAAAAGTTTACTAGCTCTAGCACGAGCGTCTTCTTTTTCACAGTTAGCAAAACGTAATGGCAACATGACGTTTTCGAGCGCATTTCGTCGAGCCTGCAAATTAAATGTTTGAAAAACAAATCCGATTGACTGGTTTCTGATTTTTGCCAATTCATCATCAGTCCGATCACTCACTTCTTTACCAGATAATAAATAATTTCCGCTATCGGCTTGATCGAGACAACCAAGCATATTCATTAGTGTTGACTTACCCGAACCAGAGGGACCCATTATGGCAATAAACTGATTTTTTGGAATAATTAAATTGATACCATCTAATGCTTTTACGTTGATGCTACCCATTTGATAGGTTTTAACAATATTAGAGAGTTGTATCATTTGAAAATCCGTTTTGAGTCGGCTATTAGTTTTTATTTTCTTGTCCATAAATATTATCACAATTGTAATAGAACTGTCACTATTATTAAATATCCATTCTATGTATAAAAAACAGGTGCTAGATAAATATTTCATTGATTTATTGGTTAATTTAAACCATGCTCAATTTATTGATACTGTAAAATTGCAACTTATAATGACTCAAACACTGAATAATAAATTATATGAAATATTAGATATTCTTTCTAATATTATTTTGGGTAAACCAAAACAATTAAAATTGTCGCTGGTTTGTCTTTTAGCTCAGGGACATTTATTGATTGAGGATCTTCCTGGAATGGGAAAGACAACTCTGGCTCATGCATTAGCTAAAATTTTGGGCTTAGAGTTTCATAGAATTCAATTTACCAGCGATATCTTACCGGGAGATATTACTGGATCATCAATCTACAAACGTTCTAATGAAAGTTTTGAATTTCATAAAGGACCGATATTTACACAAGTGGTACTTGCAGATGAAATTAATAGAGCCTCGCCAAAATCCCAAAGCGCATTATTAGAAGCTATGGAAGAAGGACAAGTAACTGCTGATGGACAAACATATGAATTACCTAAACCTTTCTTTGTTATAGCGACTCAAAACTCTTTTAGCCAAATTGGTACTTACCCATTACCAGAATCACAGTTAGATCGATTTTTGATAAGGATCACTTTGGGATTCCCTGAAAGAGAGTTCGAGCGTAGGCTACTTTCAGGTAATGACTCACGACAGCAGATTGCTCAATTAATTTCTAAAATTTCAATTGAAGAACTTAAAACTGTACAACGGAACATTGGAAATATAACGGTGAGTGACGCGCTTTATGATTACTTACAAGATCTTATTAATGCTACTCGTGAAAGTAACCAATGGTCGCATGGTCTATCGCCGAGAGCTGGATTATCTGTTTTAAAGGCATCTAAAGCGTGGGCTTTTTTGGAAGGGCGTCAATATGTTATCCCTGAAGATGTTCAGTCTGTTTGGTGTGCAGTGACGGAACATAGGCTACTTACCGAGTCTTTAAAAAATTCGAATAAAATTGAGTCGAATAGTAATCCTGTAGAATCGCTACTTCAACAAATACCTATTCCACGATAATTATGACCACTAATATATTGTAGTATTCATCAAATCCACTGTGAAAAATAATAATAAAAAATCGACGGTGCAAACTTGGTTTTCAAACCGAATGCAGGTTGCAGATAAAATAAATTTAGAGCAACGCTCAACCTATATTCTACCAACTAAAGCGGGGTTTTTATTGATGTTTATCATTATGTTAATGATGATAGCATCAACGAATTATCAAAATAATTTGGCTTTTCTATTAACTTTTTTAATTTCAAGCATTAGCGTTGTCAGTATTGTTTTCACATTTAAAAATTTGCAAGGTTTACAGTTTGAACTTGGTAAGAACCATTCTGTGTTTGCAGGTGAATTACTTCATTATAATTTTTATTTAACTAGTCAATCTAATTCGCCTCATTCAGGTATTGGTGTGGGGTTTGATAAGTTGTCTTTATTTTATCTAGATTTACCGAGCAGAAAGAATCAATTAAAGAATAAAAAAATATTTGTTTTATCAGTTGTAGTTAAAAAAAGAGGATTGTTTTACGCACCAAAAATATATACGACGAGCTGTTTTCCTTTTGGATTACTTAAAGTTTGGTCTTGGTTTAAATTTAAGTCTCCTATACTTATTTACCCGCAACCTATTGAACCTAGTGAAAGTATTTTAAGTCGATTAGGTAATGAAGATTCAGATGCTTCAATTAATCAATCCATAATTGAAGATGTTGAATATGATGGAAATAAAACTTATCAGAATGGCGATCCGATCTCTCGTATTGACTGGAAAGCGACCGCTAAAGAACGAGGAATGTATGTAAAGTCATTTATTTCAATGGTAACAATTGAAAGTGCATTTTGTTGGGATGACTTTCAAAATATTGAAGATGAACTTCGGCTTAGTTATTTATGCTTTTTAATTTTAGAAGCTAATAATCAAAAACAGGCTTACTCCTTGTTAATGCCAGATCGATTTATTGATAAAGATAGTGGGGAGTTACATTTAAAAAAATGTTTATCACATTTGGCTTCATTTAAACAGAATGAAAAAAACTGAATGAGGGCTTTATTACAACAAGCTCAAATTAGTGATCAAGTGTCTGCGGAGGAACGTAATAGTCAGCCGATTGATCTCATACCTATTTTGATTGCGCAACAGTTTGTTCTTATCCCGCTATATTTTCTCTTACCTATTTGGATTTTTATTTTCAATAGCGGTATTCTATTTTTTGTCTATTTTAGTAAAGTTCAACATAAATTCAAAGTGGTTAAAGGTTTGAAAGTGATACTTGTTCTTATTGCTGTAGCAGGTATTTTTTTTTCTTTTCATCGTTTAGCAGGAAGAGATGCAGGAGTCTCTTTAATCGCAATTATGTATGGTTTGAAAATAATTGAAATAGAATCTAAAAGAGATGTTTATATTTTGATGTTGTTAGGCTTCTTTTTGTTGTTAGCCGCATTTTTATTTAATCGTTCGTTTTTTATAGTATTTTATCAAGTTATCCCAGTTCTTGCTATACTTTATGCTTTGCAGTCACTGCACACGGTACATCCCTCTCATTTGTTTTATCAGAATTTCTTCAATTCATCATCAAAATATCTATTGAAACAATTATTAAAATATTTAATGTTAGCACTACCGATCATGATTATTTTATTTTTATTTTTCCCTCGTTTATCTGGACCAATTTGGAAAATGCCCAGTGATAGAAATGCAACCACGGGTATTTCAGATTCGATGACACCAGGTGAAATTAGCTCGCTTCATTTGTCAAATAAAATTGCTTTTAGAGTAAGATTTCAAGGTCAAGAGCCTGATGGGAATGCGTTTTACTGGCGAACCTTAGTATTAGATACCTTTGATGGTTTGACATGGCGTCATGCTAATTTAGTGGAAAGTAAAAGGTGGAGTAAAGTTAGCAAAGAGCCATTTCAAAAAATCAAATCAGAAGTATTGCAAGATGCGAGTATGAATGAGAATAAAGCTTATCACTACGAGGTAGCGCTTGAACCGACTCAGCAGAAATGGTTAACGTTTTTAGACAAACCTAGTCGTGTTATATCATCCGCTACTATATTTAATGATTTTTCAGTATCATCAAATCGAAAAATATTTTCACGAATAAAATATCAAGCAGAATCTCAAGGTAAATTAGCGCTAGATTTGAAATTAAGCGACCAATCTTATCAATTAAATACCAAATTACCAGACAGTTATAACCCGCGTTCAATTCGCTGGGCTAAAAAAAATCGAAACAAGGTTGCCTCTGATGAGTTGTATGTTCAATTAATTTTACAAAGCATTAATCAAAAAGAATATTTTTACACATTATCTCCCCCGATTATGGATGAAAATACCGTTGATAGCTTTTGGTTTGATGAACAAAAAGGATTTTGTGAACATTATGCAGGAGCATTAGTTTTTATGGCTAGAGCAGCTAATATCCCAGCTAGGGTAGTTATTGGTTATCAGGGGGCGGAAAAAAATACTCTTTCAGATTATTGGATTATTCGCCACTTAAATGCTCATGCATGGACTGAAATTTGGTTTTCCGGCAAAGGCTGGGTTCGAGTTGATCCGACAGCTGCAATCGCTGAACATAGAGTAGAAGAGCAATTGTTAACTGATTATTCTCAACGTAATAGTTTATTTGAATCTTTCAATTTCGAGTCAATTGATTTGGAGAGGCTCAGTTTATCAAAACAGCTTGAGTTTTGGCTAGATCAAGTCAATACGGGGTGGAATGACTGGTTTTTGGAATACAACCAAAATTTACAACAAAAACTAATGATGAATTTGGGGCTAGACAAATTTAGTCGTGAGCAAATTGCTTTATTAAGCTTATTTTTTATTATTGGGTTTATGTTATTGATCAACTTTAAATGGGAGTTTAAGAAAGAAAAAAACAGTATTTTTAATCAATCGATTAGCTTATTGATTAAAAAACTCTCTAAATTCAGTATTGTCATCTCTCCTAGTACAGGTTTTGGCTTGTTTGTTAATCAATTAGAATTTGATGATTTATATATAATAGGTACATCTAAAGATATTAAATTATCACAAAACTCCATTCAGCAGCTAAAAAAACTGCTTCGACACTATCAGTTAATGCGCTACGGTCAAAATAACTGCACTATTGAGGAGCAAAAAGCTTTTTATGCGCGTGTAAAAAAGTTAAAATTGACCGGATTGACCGTTTAAATATTAAATAAGCTAGTTTGAGTGAAACCCTTCTCAAGTTTGTGTGTCCTAATGAGGCTTGCAGATGATCTTTAGTCTGCATTTAAATGGTGTTTAGATGGTATTTAGTTATTTTTGAAATTTGTTGGAGTTATCTTTGAAGTCTTTAAATTTAAATCATGTAAGATTTTGTGGTGTGTGTTGCCTTTCATTATATGTTTCTGCATGTGGTTTTATCTATGGTGATGATGGTTTGATAAAAAGCCATGAATATGACTATGTCGGTGCAAAAGAAGGAAAAGCACTTGAATTACCACCTGGACTAGATCATCAAAGTAAGGCTGATTTTACTCAGTTGCCAACAATTGGTAAATTAGCCGTCAACCAAAATCAAGGAAGTGAACTTGATCAATCTGCTCCAGTTCAAATATTGGCAGTTCTCGAAAACACTAGGGCTGATAGCCAGTCAAGTTTGCCAGCCGTGTATATACTAGACGAAGTGTTGTTAGTTTGGGAGTCCGTTCAAAAATTCCTTGCAGAATATAAAATTGATGCAAATGTTAATGATGAAGACAAAGCTATCATTCTTACTAATTGGGTTGCTTTGGATAAAAAAGGTGTTTGGATAGAGCTAGATGGATCAGAAGAAGCTGAATTAAATCGTGCTAAGTTTAGTTTTAAAATGCTCAAAAGTGATATCCCAAATGAGCTTAAATTGATTGTTGAAAGAAATGCTTTTGAAAGCCGGGATGATGATGACAATGAGTGGTCATCATCAGCTATCTCTTGGGCTGACTCTGCTGATATGATGAACTTATTTTTGAGTTATTATGATAAGCAGTTACAGCTTCGTCAATTTCATTATAGGCAAAAAATTATGGCAGGTTTTACGGTTGAACTTGGTCAGAATGCGCAAAATGAAGCCATATTGGTTACGGATGCTAAACACTCCCTTGTTTGGGAAAAAACAGCTAAAGTCATGTTGGAGTTAGGCTTTAACATCATCGATAGAGATATTCGTCAGAATACTTATTTTTTAGAGTTAAAAGATCCAGAACCGGGCTTTTTTGCTTCACTATTTGATGAATCTGAGTCAACTTTACCGATTGATGCAGGAACTTATCAAGTCGTAGTAGGTGAAATTGGTGAAAATAGAAGTATCTTAATGAAAGATGAGCAAGGTTTAGCATTGGATGCTTCGTTAGTCGTCAAACTATTTCCCAAATTGAGTCGATTGTTTGGAGATAGAAGGTAATTCCTTTTATGTTTGAGACAATTTACTTTGACAAAGAAAAACTCATTGGAATCTCAACGTTATAAGATTCCAAATTTAATGAAGCTGGGATAGGCGGGAAAGGCTCTATCGCCCTAACTTGTCTTAAAACGCCTTTATCTAAATATCTTGAACCCGAACCTTGAACCACAGATAAATTAATAATTTTTCCAAGAGAACTAATGGTTAGTGAAATGATCAAATCACCTTCATGTTCTTTTTGAAGTGCTTTTCTTGGGTATCTTTGGTGCCTTTTTACAATATCAACAAGTTCCCTAGCATAGGATCCATTGACAAGATCATTATCTATAAAATCATCACTTTCTGCTGGTGGTTGGAAATTATTGGTATTGGTAAGTGTGTCTGAAACTACTAACGGTTCATCAACTAAATCGATCTGTTTAATTGATGAATCTTTAACAGTGCTATCAGCAAGTTTTATATCAAGTTTAAATAATGCTTTCTTATTTGCAATGTTGGTATCTTTATTTTTTTTAGTAGTGATTTGTTTCAGATCGGGTTTGAAGGCATCAACTAAGACCTGAGTTGATAAGTTTTGTGACTTAGCTGAAACAGCGGTTTTTTTAATTGGATTTATAGTTACTTTTTCTTGGTTTTCTTGGTTTCGTTTATTTGTTTTATCTCTTTTAGTACTCGCTGTTTTAGGTTTATCTTGATCAAATCTACCCGGTATTGATACTAGAGACTCGTATTGCTTAATCATTTGTTTCTGTAGATAGTCTGTATTGTTGCCCGTTATACCCGTTTTGAAAAGTTTGCTTGGTGGAATATTTCCATACCAAATATTAAGTAAAGACGTATAAAACTGTGGATTTTGAATGATTAAAAACAAACTTCCATTTAAATAGATTTTTGTTCCTGCATTTGGGATATAGATTAAATTAATTTCATCACCTGACTCCATTGGGCGATTAAATATTTTTGCAAATCGAACGATATCTTTTGTTAAGGGTTGCCATACTGACTTCGGATTGTTCATTGCAATCCGCTGTTTCCATAAACGAGCAACTTTTCGCTGAGAATATGCTTGTAAAAATCGTAAGCTCATATTTTTTGTAATTGAAGGGTCATAAAGGCGTTTGTAATTATCGATTGGGGGGGGGGCAAACATCGCTCCTATATATATGTCATTCCGTAGTTCACTATGGATAGCAATGCCTAATAAGTTAAGAGATGTGTCTTCAAGATTATTTGATTCTAAAGCGAGAATATTTGAAGGAATTAGATAAATAAAAAATAAAGTGTGCAAGAGCAATTTAATACAACCGAACAGTCTTGATATTGATAGTTTAAAATGCAAAAAGAACGCAAACATCGTTGTTAAGGCTCCGAACAATTATATTCAAATTAAATTTTGGTAAGGTGCTTCTAAAAAAGACAGGCTAAAGTGTGATGGGACTCACAAAAATTAGTTGTATTTACTTAAAATGACTACTGAAAAGTACCTTATGACACGATCATATGATAAATAACCTTGATGAAGCAAGCCTTATATAAAAGGATTTGCTTAAAAATAAACTCTTCTATATGATATAAAGTTGTTAATAAGTTGATTTCTTTCATTTGAAGGTAGTTAGAATGCTTATTCTAGTGTCGCCTTCAACTTTTATTTTATTGGATTATGGTGTAAATATTCCCAATATTGGAATAAAGGGTTTATACATAAATGGAATTAAATTAATTGACGACTTAAATTCAGACAAGGGATTGAATTATTAATTGATTTTATAAAGGTTTTTCTCTAATGAAAAAAACATTTTTTCACTTTCATATTTTTGTTTTGATGTTTGTTGTTTTTTATTCTGCAGTGTCTGCAGAAGAGTTTTCAACTTATATACCTATAGTAAAAGCAAAAATTAAAGAGAGAACATTAATTCCTACCGGTTATGGTTTAACTAAATTTCTTAACAAAGATTATTATTTAGCTCGTTTTTCGATAGACGAGTCTGCTGAGTATGCATCCGCGGATGACTTGGTTTACATTGATGCAGCACGGCGAATGGAGTTTAAGTTTGTGTCTAATAAATTATCGGGAAGAACATTTTGGCGTCGGTTGTCACAAGGAATGAAAATCAACAATGAACGTGAAGCCCTAAAAGATAATTTAGTTTTTGTAAAACGATTACAAACTTTTTTTAAAAGAACAATTAAAAAAGGTGATACTATTCGTTTTGATTACCATCACGATTTTGGAACACGGGTTTATCACAACAAGCGCTTCTTAGGCGAAATCAGCGATTCTAGAGAGTTTTATCGTTTCATCGTTAATATATGGTTTGGTAATAGACCGCCATCTAATCGTTTTAAAGACGGTTTGCTGGGTAGAAACGGTGATGAGTACGCTATTAATATGCAACGGCGATTTGAAGTTGAATAATGCCTCTATTATATGCTTTCTCTAGATTTTTATAGTTTAACTCTATTGTGAGCAACTATTGGATCGCTAGTAAAATACCTGTATCTTTACGTTTCTTACCTTTTGGATCATTTATTTGATCAAATATTAAAGTCACACATTAAAATTGGAGAATCAATATGGGCGTACTTGTCGGTCGCGAAGCACCAGATTTTACAGCAGCAGCGGTTTTAGGTAATGGTGAAATTGTCGATACCTTTAACTTAAAAGACACTATTAAAGGGAAGATGGCTGTTATTTTCTTTTATCCTCTGGATTTTACTTTTGTTTGTCCTTCTGAATTAATTGCATTTGATCACCGTTTAAAAGACTTTACTGATCGAGGTGTGGAAATCATTGGTGTTTCGATAGATTCTCAATTTTCTCATAATGCTTGGCGAAATACTGCAATTAATGACGGTGGTATTGGTCAGGTTGGTTATGCACTAGTCGCTGATGTGAAACATGAAATATGTAAAGCCTATGATGTAGAGCATCCAACTGATGGTGTTGCATTTAGAGGTTCATTTTTAATTGATCAAGAAGGTAATGTTCGTCACCAAGTTGTGAATGATTTACCTCTTGGAAGAAATATAGATGAAATGCTACGTATGGTTGATGCACTTAAATTCCATGAAGAGCATGGAGAAGTTTGTCCTGCTGGTTGGAGCGATGGTGATAAAGGAATGGATGCATCACCAGATGGTGTTGCTAAGTACCTTTCAGAAGAAGCTGATAAATTGTAAATCTAGCTTCCATAATAGACAAAAACCGGACATGTTCCGGTTTTTTTATGCCTAAATTGAGATCCTTGACTAATATTAATTGATTGAGTCGTGATAAATTGAATTGTAATTTGTAGAATTATTGAGGTTTATATGTTGTATTTGGCGCAAATTTTTAAGAAAAAGTTGATGAAAGTTATCTCTGTTTGCATTTTAATGTTTAGTTATGAAGGTGTCGCATTTGATGTACCTGATAATGTACAAGATGTTTTTGTTCGAAATAACTGCTTAAATTGTCATGCTGGAGCTAATCCCTCTGGAAACTTAGCATTAGACGATGCGGCTGTTTCAGAAGCATCTCTCGTAAGTATAGGCGCTAATTGTAGCAATTCGGGTGATATTTTAGTTGTGCCAGGAGATGTAAATGCTTCAGTTTTACATCAGAAGTTAGCTAACGTTAATATTGCTTGTGGAGGTGTTATGCCTCCAAATGGAAATTTATTAAGTACGGTTGATCTTGCGATCATTGATAATTGGATTATTTCAATAGGTTCTGCTCAGCAGTTCGGCTTATTGATCTTTCAGGAGCCTAGCACAAACGTTGATGAGGATCAGCCCGAAGTTTCTGTAATCGTTAATAGAGAATTAGGTAGTCAAGGCGTCGTTACTGTTGATTTTATCGCTAGCAGAATTACTGGAGACTCAGCTGAAAATGGAACAGATTTTATAGAAACTAGTGGTACGTTAACATTTGTAGATGGTGAGACAAGTCAACAAATTACAGTACCTTTAATTGACGATGACATATTTGAAGGTACTGAAGTTTTTACAGTTCAGTTAATTGTTGGAACGGAATCGGGCGGAGCGGTTATTGGTGAACCAAGTCAAACCAAAGTAAATATTATTGATAATGAATTAGATGTAAATCCTGGAACATTCTTGTTTTCTAGAGTTTCGTACAACGTTGATGAAAATGTCAGTAGTGGAAATATTGACATTACAATTATACGTTCCTTTGGGGCAACAGGAGAGGTATCAGTTAATTATTCAACATCTAACTCTGGAGCTGTTTCCGGTAGTGACTACCAAACAACCACTGGAACATTAGTTTTCCCTGAAGGTGATAAAAGCGAAACTTTTACGATCACTATTTTAGATGATGCGGTTGAGGAAGAAACTGAATTTTTCAACTTATCGTTGAGTCAGCCTGCTGGGGGAGCCGAACTTGGTGCACCATCATCGGTTCAAATAAACATTAATGATGATGATGCTACTTCCGATGGAGACGATGGAGACGATGGAGACGATGGAGGCGATGGAGGTACAGGAAATTCCGGTGGAGTAGATATTGCTGCCACAGAAGATGCTGAGTTTGAAGCTGCTGGTAGTTTTAATTATCTATTCCTATTTTTTATTGGTTTATTATTTGTCAAAAGGGACTTAAAAATAAACCTTTCTAGAAAATAAGCAGGGTATAAAATATCGACTATACTTGGATTATCTATTTACGTTAAAGCTAATGTGATTGTGACATTTAATTGGAGAATACAGTATGTCTCTTAGATTTCCAGATAATCCACTATACAAATTACTCCGAGAAGAAAAAGTTAAAGAATTTAACCAAGAACGTGAATCAGTTGATTCTATTGATTTTCATGAGTGTGATTTCCGAGGACTTGATTTAAGAGGTTTGAATGCTGATGGAATTAATTTTAATGGATGTTACTTCAGAGCAACAGATTTGAGAGGAATTGATTTCAACAAAGCAAGTTTGGATGGAGCTAGTTTAGCCTCAGCACAAATCTCGGGTTGTTATTTCCCCAAAAATATCAATGCCTTGGAAGTATATGTTTCCGTCGAAAAAGGTATTAGAATGCGGGGGCGCTAGTAAACGAGGATGTCCTTAATTCTGTGTAACTGTCAGGGTTAAATGTAATCAATCAGTCGTTCTTCAAATTCAATCAT
>CAZRPK010000007.1:0-56050 GCA_964601915.1 uncultured Kangiella sp.
CCACTAAAGGTGATTCTTGAGTTGTTTTTGATACATCTAAATTAATTAGCTTTTCCATTACTGATAAATCTTCTTTTAAGTACTTATTTACAGATATTGAAGTTTCTTTGTCATTAATTATAGCAACGTTGTTCGTAGTAAATTTTTCATTAATATCTGAAATCACTAATAGTGTATCTTTCATTCTAAAAATTTGAATATTTTCATTCTTTTGTAAATCAAATGGTTGAATACATACAACACTTTCATCTAACTCATTTTTAGTATCAATGGCAACACCCATACCAATAAGCGGAAATTGATTGCCGTCTTGTGGAAGTATGTTGATATTAACGTCTTTAGACTTTAATTCCTTCACATCTGCAACGACTTCCATGTACTCATTAAACGTGAAGAATTCACTACTTTTTCCGCCTTTAGCTTCTAACATTTGAATAGAACCTATTAAAGCACTATCACCTAACACTGTGTTTTTAGTGTTTAAAGACTTTCTGTTCGAATTTGTATTAGAATTAAAGGATTCACTTTCATTCAAAATTAAAGAATTAGATATCATATTTTTGGTTATACCAAATAACGTGTTATTTCTAACAATAAAATAAGTACTACTTAATAGCAAAACAGATACCAAGTATTTTTATTGTGATATTTACTTACAAGAGTGCGTTTATATATGCCGATATGAACAATATTCCTTGAAGAGATATTAAGTAGAATTGAAGAACTTAATCTATTATTTGGCTCATTCTAAGAATTTTATAAATAGTATGTTTTTAGTTCATTTACAGCTCGTTCAAAAAATGACTGAATAGTTTCAGGATTAAAATCATTGTCGGTTAAGCTACCCGCTCTCGCTAATCTTTCAACCTCAGCACAATAATCTGCAAATTCAGTAGCACCCACATTATTACTACTGCCTTTTAAACTGTGTGCCATTTTAAAAATATCGTCTTGTTGAGTAGCAAGGTTCATTTCGCAAATTGAAGTTACCTTTCCCGAGCAATCATCAATATAGGTTTCTAACAACATCCCCATATCATCACCCATGATTTCAGCAAGACTTTCTAATGTTCCAACATCAATTACATTACTCATATAAATCTCAAATATGTCGTTTATTATTAAATTATGGGATTATGCTTTTATAACTATAATTTTTCTATAACTATTTTACTAAATCTATTCTGGGATATCATCTTCATCCCACTCATATATGGCTTTAACTTTGGTTCCACCATCTAGATAATCAACACTCGTACAAAGCTTCAATAATAGAGGTAAACCCCGCCCACTATAGTCTTGACTACCTCGATTCATTATTTTTTCAACGTCAAAACCCTTTCCACTATCAGCAATAATAAAAATCAACTTACCACCACTCTTAGTGGGATGATGATCAACGCTCACTTTAATAAAATCGTCTGTTAAAGAAATCAATCCATCTGCACGTTGTCGGTAATATTCTGCAAATCCTTGACTGCTATTTTTTAAAGTTGAGTCTAGCCCTAATACGCCATGGTCAAGTGCATTATTATACAATTCAGTTAATACTGTGAAAATTCGAGTTCTATGTGGCAACAATTCATTACACTCAAGAATAGTTTGTAAAAATAGTGGTATAGGATCAAATTCACTAAGCGACTGCCCTCTCAACTTTAATATAAATTCCGAGTCAGCCGTTCCTCTTGTCTTATTTTGCTCAGTTGATTTTGTTAATTGAGTGCTTTCAACAGTATCAGGGAAAGAAACTTCTAACAGACTTAAATCATCGTCTTGCCCGTTTTCACCCATATACTCTTCAACTTCTTCAATCAAACCATCACAGATATTTTCTGAACAAATATGTTCATTGATATAATCGAGTATACGTTTTTCTCCAAACATTTTATCATCTGCGTTTGGAGATTCTATAATTCCATCAGTTGCGGTTATCAATTTATGATTTTCAGTAAAACTATAGCTTTGAAATTTTGCACTAAATGCATTAGGTGATAAAATACCTAACGGCAAATGAGATGAATGTAACAACGTAACTTCTTCATTTTTTTTATCAATTAAATATGAATCGGGGGCACCTGCACTCCAAATTTTTATCTGCTTGTCCGCAGGATCTATATCAGCAATAACGCAGCAGCAAAATACCCCTCTAGGTAAAATATTATAAAGACGTGTGTTAGTTTCTTTAATTAGATCTTCAAGTGAGAAACCCTTTTTTGACATGCTGTAGAAAATTTCTGAGGTAGGTAATGCGCCAATGGCTGCGGGTAATCCATGCCCAGTAAAATCACCTAACATAACTCTCAATGCACCTGTCGGCAACACCATAGCTAGCATTAAATCGCCATTGAATATTGACATCGCAGATAGATGATAGTTGATATATTCACTATCTAAACATCCTCTATGGGCTACATTATTAAATACCTTTTTAGCCGCTTCTTGCTCTTGGATTAAGTGTTCATTATATATTCTAATTTTGTCTTGTTGTTTTGCCACTGTATTATAAAGATTAACCAGTCGTTCAAAAGCTTCAACCTTTGCCTTAATAATTACCTTATTTATAGGTTTAGATACAAAGTCATCACCGCCTACATCAATGCATTTAGCAAGATCGCTTGCTTCTGTTAGGCTTGTAAGAAAAATAATTGGAAACCATTTCTTATCTTTGTATGGCTTTATCTCCGTAGCCACTTCATAACCATCTAATTCAGGCATCATTACATCTAAAAACACTAAATCAGGCTTTTCTGTTTTGAATTTTTCTATAGCAACTAGTCCATTTTCAGCTTGAATAACTTCATGTCCCAAGTTCTGTAAAACCCGAGCAAGAATTAGTCTTTCTGTATTATTATCATCCGCAATTAATAGCTTCAAAATGTTATCCCGCTCATTAGAAGTTTAGGTTGAGTACTCGGTTAATAAGAACACTAAACGAATTAAGATAGCTTATAATTCTATTTAATGTTCTATTTTATGGGATTTTAAATAATTGTTCAAAATTTGATATGGTGAGAATTTTCCGAATGTCTTCACTGCAGTTATTGAGGGAAATATTGGATGAGTCACCACCACAATGATCTCGTAATAACAATAACATTCCTAATGCTGAACTATCGAGGTAGGTTGTTCCTCGCATATCGACTAGAATATCCGCTGGAACAGGTGAAATTTTTTCATAAGCATCTCTAAATGCTTGATGTGCACTAAAATCAAATCGACCATCGACAGTAATAGTCAATGATTTTCCATCCGAGGAAGAATTTGAAACGACAGACATAGATTGCCCCTTATTATTTAACCGTTAATATTATTACTTTCTTTATTTGTATCATTGACATTACCAATTTCTTATTACCTTACATTTCGAAAAATTCTTGTATAGAGCCTCTAATTAGAAAGCTCACTATCTTTTTTATATCAAAATGTTATTAATAAAGACATTTGTTAAAATGACACGTCATGCTAAGGATAGTGCAAAAAGAAAAAATTGCCAGAATATTATGCGTTAAATCGAAATTTATTTACTCGTAATAATAGCTTGAGCAAGCTCTCCAAGTGGTAAAATACGATCAACCCCCCCCTCTTTGACTGCTGAACCGGGCATTCCCCATACAACACTAGTTTCTTCGTCTTGTACAAAGGTCGTTGCGCCAATATCTTTGAGTGCTTTTAGACCTTTAGCACCATCTTTCCCCATACCGGTTAAAACAATCCCTAAACAATCTTGTTCACCTAAATCAACTATTGAATTAAACATCACATCGACTGAAGGTTTATGACGGTTTACTTTCTCGCCATCATTAAGAACGGCCCAAAAATGACCATCTTTCTTTTTTATAATCAAGTGGTGGCTACCTGGAGCCAAATAAGCGAAACCAGACTCCAAACGAGTAGAAGACTGAACTTCCCTGACACTAATAACTGACTCTCGATTAAGACGTTTTGAATAAGATGTAGAAAAGGTTGCAGGTATATGCTGTGACATAACAATTGGGGGCAAACCTAAGGGTAGCTGACTAATAATTTCTCTGATAGCTTCGGTACCGCCCGTTGATGCGCCTATCGTTATTAATTTATAAGGACAATTATTAACTTTACTAGAGCTAATGTTTGATGCAATATCTCTTTTCTCTAGAGCAAAGATATTACAGTTTGCTGCGGCAATCACTTTACTGATTAACTCATCCGCGAGTTCCGTTAATTTGTTTTTTACATCATTTCTAGGTTTACCAATAAAATCAAATGCCCCATACTCTAAAGCCTCTAGAGTTGTTTCGGCGCCAGCTTGAGTTAAAGTTGAAACCATAATAACTGGCATTGGGCGTAATCGCATAATATTTCTCAGGAAAGTTATGCCATCCATTTTTGGCATTTCAACATCAAGAGTAATCACATCTGGAGTGTGTTTTTTGATTTTTTCTCTTGCATCAATCGGATCTTCTGCCGTCGCAATCACTTGAATATTTGGTGAACTCTCTAGTATTTCAGTTAATAAAACGCGAATAAATGCCGAATCATCAACGATGAGAACTTTTATTATTTTGTCTGATTTTTCCTGTTTCATTTATTACTTCCCTCGTGTCAATCTATTTTGCCCCTTATGTACCTAATACTAATATGAGCCGTTCACGATCTGAACCTCTATAAGCCTTAAACCTCTAACCAAATAATTCTATATCACCTGTATTTTCTTGATGTGTTATCTTATCAAAATAGCTTTCGTCTCTTGTTTCAACGGTTTTATTATGTTGATTAATCAATTTTTTCATCTTTACTTTACCCGTCTTAGGGTGGTACATCACTTTACGAGGATATTGTCCGCCGATATCTTCGGCAAGCAATTTTAATTTCTCTAGCTCTATGTACTCTTTGACGAAACTAATATTTTTTTTCCCGACATCTGTTACACCACGCATAACACGCCCACCACCAAATATTTTTATTTCTAAATTTTCTCTTTTTCCACCATTTCGTAAAATATCATTGATCATTTGTTCCATTGCAAAGTTACCGTATCTAGCCGCATCAGCCATCTCAATTGAACTAGCCGAGTTACTTATCGGTAACATAAAATGGTTCATACCACCAATTCCAGCTTTAGGATCTCTAATACAAGCTGATATACAAGAACCTAATATTGTGGTGATTGCTTCATTATGACCCGTTACATAAAACTCACCAGGTAATATTTTAGCCGTTGGCATTTCAGTATGTTTATCCCAATATCGATTAATATGGTTAAACTCTTGCCAACATGAAGGCAAGTTGTCACGGTTATAGCCTACAGCCATTATTCCAAGTTCCTATGTTCAAACTCCCTATGAGCAAGTTTTCTAAAAATTGTTTTACCTTTTGCTTCAAACAGATTACGATTATCTCCTAAACTTTCTGAATGACCTAAAATTAAACAACCACCCGGCTCAAGCAGATCATAATAACGTTTAATGAGTTTTTTTTGAGTTTCTTTATCAAAATAAATGAGGACATTTCGACAAATGATTAATTGAAATGGTCCTTTTATTGGCCATTCTTGCATAAGATTAAGTTGCTTGAAGGCAATTGGTTCTTTAAGTATCGGATCAACTTGTTTTTGGTTTGTGGTACAATCTTTTGTTTGACTGAACCACTTTAAATACTCATTGGCTACAGGTACTAGTTTATCGACAGAATAAATTCCTTCTTTCCCCGTATCAATGACATTTGTATCTAAATCTGTCGCTAATATTTTAAAATCAATATTGGAAGGCTTGTCCTTTAAATGCTCCCAAATCATAGCTAGTGTATATGGCTCTTCGCCTGTTGAGCAACCAGCAGACCAAAAACGAATTCTTTTTGCTGATTTGACAAATATTTCTGGAAATAGAACGTCGTTGAGGTAATCAAAGTGATGCTCTTCTCTGAAGAAGTGAGTTAAATTTGTA
Source organism: uncultured Kangiella sp. (assembly GCA_964601915.1). GTDB lineage: Bacteria > Pseudomonadota > Gammaproteobacteria > Enterobacterales > Kangiellaceae. The sequence goes on from CAZRPK010000007.1 coordinate 5,922, forward strand.
GTGAGAGCATTAACAAATGCTTTTTGCTCTACCTTGTCTTTTGCTACAAAATCTAAATAATCACAAAAGCGATTTAAACCATTAGCACGTAACCGACGTCCCAATCGAGAATACACCATATCCTCTTTTCTGGCTGACAAGCTAATACCAGAAACTTTGTAAATGATGTTAACTATTCTTTGAAAGTCTTTTTGAGTATATTCAAACTCTCTAACCTTTTGAGCGGCTTCCACTATTAACATTTGAGTTTTATCTCCCTATAACACATTCTAATTTTTATGTTCTAGAATTCTTCCCACTCATCATCTGAAACAGCTTTTTTACTGGTCTTCGTTTGTTTGATGGGACTCATGATTTTTTCATTTTTAACACCGCTTTCACTGCCAGTTTTAAAGAAACTCATTAGCTCTAACATATTCCCAGCTTGTTCAGTTAAAGCTTCTGCTGCAGCTGCAGCTTCTTCAACTAGTGCTGAGTTTTGTTGGGTCATAGCATCCATTTGTGTAACCGCTTGATTAACTTCTTGTATACCATTTGATTGTTGTAAACTAGCATTAGCTATATCACCAACCAAACCAGTAACATTACGTACTGATTCAACTATTTCTGAAAGTTTTTGTCCAGAGTCGTTAACAAGCTCTGTACCTTGATTAACTTTATCCACACTGTTGCTAATTAATTTTTTAATGTCTTTCGCTGCGCTTGCGCTTCGCTGAGCTAAGTTTCTAACTTCTGCGGCAACTACTGCAAATCCACGCCCTTGATCACCGGCTCTGGCGGCTTCAACTGCCGCATTCAGTGCTAATAAATTAGTCTGAAAAGCTATTTCATCAATCACACCAATGATGTCAGAAATTTCTCTTGATGCATTGTTAATTTCTTTCATTGCAATAACTGCTTGCTCAACAACTTCTCCTCCCGACTCAGCTTGTTTCATAGTAGTTTCACTAAGGCTATTCGCTTTTTTAGCAGCATCGGAATTTTCTTTAACTGTTGAAGTTAGCTCTTCCATACTAGAAGCCGTTTGTTCTAGACTAGAAGCTTGCTCTTCAGTACGTTGACTTAAATCAGTATTACCTTGTGAAATTTCCCGAGACGATGTTGAAACATGGCTTGAGGCTTCCATAATTTCGCCAACCATATTTCTTAAGTTTTCTAAGGTTGTATTAATAGCTGTTTGTAGCTCTTTAAATTGGCCTGAATATTCACCATCCATATTTTTTTGTAAATTACCGGCAGCCATTTCTACTAATACAGATTGGCAATTAGTTAATGGTTCACCAACAGTGTCGAGCATGGTATTAATTGATTCAGATAAGTTTTTCATAAAACCATCAAATTCATCAGCATCAATCCTCGTATCTAATTTTCCTTGTACAGCATCATTAATTAGGTTTTCTACTTGCTTTTGAGCGTTAACAACTTCAGTTTCATCTGTCCACTGAACAGCCGTTCCTAAATGATTTTTTTCTTCATCAAAAAGCGCAATGGCGGATAGACCAAAAGTTAAATCACCTAAAGATATCTGAGTACTATAAGGAAGGTTTTCAGGTTTTAGTAGATTACGTTGATGAGCCGGATTTTTATGAAAGCTATCGAAATTAGTTCCTACACACTTAGCAACAGAAAAATTAGGCAACACGATCTGTATTGTTTTTTCTCTTCTATATAACATAGATTCTAAAGAAGGATTCATATAATTTATAATACCATTTTCATCTGCCATCATTAAGTTAGTTGACATTCCTTGAGTAGCAGAGACTAACCGCCCAATTTCAACTTGTGCGTTAACTTGTACGGTAACGTTTTCCCACTCCAAACTTGAACCTACATACTCACCAGTATTATCCATTATTGCAGCAACATTAAGCCTAACGGTTTGGTCGCCTAATTTAATATTAGTTTGATAAGGAAGGTTATTTGGATCGTCTAATATCTTACGTTGATGTGCCGGGTTTCTGTGAAAATCATCAATACATTTACCCATCATGTAATCTCTATCAGCTTTAAAATCTGACCATATATTCTTCATTACTGGTTCTAAAGACTCCAACAGTTTTTCTGTCGCTGGGTTCATGTAGGTTATCAAAAAATCTCTATCCACCATCATCGTTGCAGTCGCTGAGCCTGCCATCGCACCTTGCATTCTCGCAATCGCATTATCCGCGGCCACTTGCTCGGTAATATCCGCCCACTCTAAACTTGAACCGACATATTCGCCATTGGCATCCATAATTGCAGCAACATTTAAACGAACTATTTTTTCACCTAATTTAATATTAGTTTGATAAGGAAGGTTCGCTGGATCGTCTAATATTTTGCGCTGATGTGCTGGATTAGCATGAAAGTCATCAATACATTTACCCATCATGTAGTTATTATCACAACTAAAATCACTCCAAATTTCTTTTAAAGTTGCCTCTAATTCAGACAACAATTTATTTGTGGCTGGATTAAGATAAGTTATCTTTAAATCACGATCGACCATCATCATTGCGGTTTCGGATGAGTCGGTAGCTTGCGCTAACATAGCATTTAATTGTTCATCTGTGTCATTGTTCATGTTAGATCCTTCACTTGAATTATTACAGGTATTTATAAGGTTAAAATCATTTTCTTCTGTATCTGTGTTCATCTTTAAGTTACTTCAATTATCTCAGTTAGTATTAAGCTAAGTCGTTAACTCTTCTAAATTGATTAGCTTTTCTATATCCAAAATAATAATCATTGAGTCTTCAATTTTGGTAATACCTTTAATGTACTTTGTATCAATATTGTTACCGAGACTGGGAGCTTTTTTTAGATTCTCTAAGTTAACGTCATAAACATCTGCAACACCATCAACGACTATCCCTATAATACAAACTTGCTCACTATTCGCCATTTTTGTTTGTAAAATGATAACAACCGTTGTTGCCGTATAAGTTGCTTCTGGATAGTTAAACCGTACTCTTAAATCAATAATTGGGACAATTGTTCCGCGCCAATCAATAACTCCTCGAATGTAATCTGGTGTATTTGGCATGGGTCGAGGTTCTACCCAAATATGGATTTCTTGCACCGCAAGAATATCAACACCATATTCATCTTTACCCATCATAAAGGTTAAAAACTGTTGTTCTATATTTTCATAACTTGTATCAGAAGTTATGGATTTTTCAACGGTTTCAACCATGCGATACTCCTGTGTAAGGATGATTAATTAAATCCAAATTCAGTAGATTATTTAATTCTAAAAGTGTTACAGCATGATCGTCAACTGTCATAACGCCGGCGGTAAATCTTGGATCTATCCCGCTTCCATAATCTGGAACTTCTGAAATATTTGATTCTTGAAAGTTAAATACATCTGAAACGCCATCAACTACACAACCCATTAATCTTTCCTTATCACCCATAGCGACTTTCAGAATTACAACAACGGTTGTATCTGAATAATTAACATTCTTAAAGCTAAATCGATTGCGTAAATCCATTACTGGCACAATTGTTCCACGTAAATTTAGTACTCCTTTTATATAAACAGGAGCATTAGGTAAAAACGTTGGACTATCCCAACCGCGTATTTCTTGTACACTTAATATATTTACGGCGAACTCTTCACCACCAACATCAAAACTTAAAAACTGACTACCTTTATTGTCTTCACTATCCTGCATTTCAAAAGCTGTCGTATCATTACTTTGTTGCTGAAGAATATCGTGTAGCCCTGCACTCATAACTATTTCCTTTTCCTTTACAAAAAAAACTATGCTACTTTTTCTCGACTGCTATTTGCCCTTTCTGAAGAGCGTTTAGACAAACCTACTATATCCAGAATGAGTGACACTCGTCCATCACCTAAAATAGTTGCTCCTGAAACACCTTGAATACATTTGTAGTGACTCTCTAAACTTTTAATAACAACTTGTTGCTGACCAAGTAACTCATCAATCTTAATCGCAATTTTTCTATTCTCACCTTCTACTATTGCAATTAAACCATCATTAGTTGATTGTTTTTCTGTTTTAATTTCAAACTCATTTCTTAAATCAATAATTGGAATATACTCGTTACCATTTTTGTAAACGGGCATATCACCAGCAATCTTTGTAATCTTGATTCCACTCAATGGAATTGATTCAACAATAGACGCTAGAGGTATAACGTAAACTTCATTCGCTGAGCGAACTAATTGACCATCCAATATGGCTAAGGTTAGTGGTAGCCTTATAGTAAACTTTGTACCCTTACCAACTTCTGAACTAATATCAACACTACCACCTAAATTATTAATGTTTCGTTTAACAACATCTAAACCAACTCCTCGACCAGAGACATCACTAACAACCTCTGCTGTTGAAAACCCTGGTTCCATAATTAAACCTATAATTTGTTCTTCTGGAATTTCTATACCATCTTCAACAAGTCCTTTTTCTACCGCTTTTCTGTAAATAATATCTGGATTAATACCGCCACCATTATCTTCAATCTCAATAATAATATTTCCGCCTTGATGAAATGCATTCAGGGTTACTTTTCCAGCGTCTTGTTTACCATTATTTTCTCTCGTCTCATTTGACTCAATACCATGATCAAGCGCATTTCTAACTAAATGAGTCAGTGGATCGCCAATTTGTTCCATGACAGTTTTATCTAACTCTGTATCTTCACCTTTAATAATTAATTCAATATTTTTTCCTAGCTGTGCAGAGAGATCTCTTACCATCCTAGGCATTCTATTAAAAACAAACCCAATTGGTAACATACGGATCCGCATAACACTTTCTTGTAACTCTCTAGTGTTAGACTCTAATTCTCTAAGACCTGCTACTAACTGTTCTATTTTACTAACATCAAAATTATCACCTAATTCTCCTAGCATTGATTGGGTAATAACTAATTCTCCAACCAGATCGATAAGGGTATCGACTTTATCGATCCCGACTCTAATTGACGCACTTGAACTAGATTTTTTTGTATTTTTAACGGATTCATTTTTTTTCTTGATAGGAATGAGGTTTTTTGCATTAGAAATTATTTTATTTGATTCAATTTCCAATCTAGAGTTCGAGTTAGGCTTGGTTTGTAACGCCTCTTCAGTAAATTTAGAGTCGATAATGTTTTTTTCAATGTCTAATTTTGATTTATTAGACAACACTTTCAGTTCTAATAAACAATCATCTTCAACCCATTCAAAGACTTCTTTAACATCAGCTTCATGCTCTTTAGTCTCTAATTGTAATTCCCATGAAATAAAACATAATTCAGGATCAAGTTCATCAAAAGATGGTACTTTGCTTAAATCTGCTTTAGCCGTCAACCCACCTAACCCTTCAAGTTCTTTGAACATACGAAGTGGTTCATTGCCCGTTTGTAAAATATAATTCTCTGGTACAAACTTAATTAAAAAACCATGTTCTGTATTGTCATGTGCTTCATTTAATTCTGTAGTAGCGGGCACTCCATTATCATTAGGTATTTGTTTATTTTCGTTCGAACTCTCACTTGATTCATTTGAAAGTAACTGATTAAAGTAATCAACTAACTCAATATAGTCATTATTCACATCATCACCATCTTGTAATTTGTTTAGCATTCCCCTTAAGCAATCAACTGATTTTAAAAGTAGATCAATAATTTCTCGAGTGATACCTCGTTTACCATCGCGCATTTCATCTAATAAAGTTTCCATAACATGAGTAAACTCTGCTACTTGAGAAAAACTAAAGGTAGCGCTTCCACCTTTAATCGAATGAGCCGCTCTAAAGATTGTGTTTACATTTTCTAGGTCAGTATCTTCTTCAAGATTAAGAAGCTCTTGCTCCATCACATCAAGACCTTCAAAACTTTCTTCAAAGAATACAGCATGAAATTGACTGAAATCGATTTCCATTGATTGAACCTTTAAAATCTAATTGGCGTAACTTTAAAAGGGTTGCGAAAGCTTTTCTTCAAAACTATCCAACTACCTTTTTTACAGTCGCCAGTAGTTGCTCTGGATTAAACGGTTTAACTATCCACCCCGTAGCACCAGCAGCTCTTCCCGCTTGTTTTTTATCACCAGATGATTCGGTGGTTAACATTAAAATAGGCGTAAACTTAAAATTAGGAAGTTTCCGTAGTTCACCGCATAAAGTAATACCATCCATATTTGGCATATTGACATCCGTTACCACAACGTCAAACTTTGAACTTTTGGCTAGAGCTAACGCCTTTACGCCATCTTCAGCATCTACCACCTCAAACCCTGCGGCCTTTAATGTAAAAGTCACCATTTGTCGCATTGATGTAGAGTCATCAACTGCAAGTATTCTAGTCATTAATTTTCTCCATTAAATATAATGCTACAAAATATCTATTCTCAAATTCTACTTTCTCGACTGAGCTATATTCTTAATCTTAATATTTTCTATTTATTTAAATGAACTTTAAACTTGTACTCATTCCAAGTTTTGCTACGGTATTTAATAGGTTTACACTTGGCTTTTGCCAAGATATTACTACATCCTTATTCTCAGCATATTGCATAAAAGAATAAATTAGCTGTACACCAGCCGTATCAGTACGTTCTACTTTATCTGCAATTAAAACGACATGGGGCTTTTTTTCTAGTGCCGATAGTAACCGTGGTTTGAGAGTGCCTACATGCACAATATCTAAAGCATTTCCTAGATTAAGTGTCGTTTTATTTGTCATTTTTAAATCCCTTTTATTACTCTCTAAGACTTTTATTTATAAACTAAGTATTAATATAATTTTTTTGATTGAAATTTTACCTAATTAAGGTATAGCAGATAATTCACTAGTAAGAGAGATTTTTAGGTAAATACTTGTTCTATTTAAAGAAAGATATATTCAAGCGAATTGTGTAGATGGAAAGCGGTTAGGACTTCACGGTTTTTATCGCACAAATAATTAGATTAATTAAAAAATCTAAACCGCCATTTTAGATTTTCGAATGTAAGATTGAGTTGTAAATTCATCTAGTTGGTTGACCTCTTTTCTATTTCTTTCAATCTTTTCTTTTGATCGAAGATTACTCATCACTTTACCAATGGCTTGCGCTCGGCTATTCTTGTTTTGCCAAGCCCCCTGTTTATTTCCAACATTATCTTCACTGATTTCAACTGACTTACGTTGTTGATTAATGGCTAGATTAAGTTTGTTAAGAAAGAGGTGAAACTGTTGTAACTGTGCGCTAGATACACCGCTTTGGGATTTTTCACCAATTTTGACTAGGTACTCGTCGCGGTAACCAATCAGTTGACTGAGTCGGTCTAATTGCTCTTGTTTGTACTTAATCGACTCACTTAAATCTAAAGCGGCATCTTTTTCAGTATTGTCCGCCATTTTTTTAATTGGTCGTAGTCTTTTTGATGCAGCCATTGGAAATTCCTAATCATCGTACAAGACAACCCATTATTCGACTTGCTATACCAATCAGTTAGTATCAGTACTAACATTAGTACAAAACTAGCTAGTTTGCGTCATCATATCTTCTAATTTATTAATACTTTCTTGCATATCGACAGACTCCGCAATTCCTTGAGCTAAAAATTGTTTAATATAGGGCATAAATTCAATGGCTTCATCAAGCGAAGGATCGCTACCTTTTTGGTATGCTCCAACGGTAATAAGATCTTTATTTTGTTGATAAAGTGAGTAAATATTTTTTAATTGATGGATTGCACTTTGATGAGATTCTGAAGTAATTTGAGTCATTACACGGCTTACAGATGCTTCAATATCAATCGCTGGATAATGCCCAGAGTCAGCCAGATCTCGACTTAATACTAAATGACCATCTAAAATAGCTCTGGCGGCATCAACAATTGGGTCTTGTTGATCATCCCCTTCCGCTAAAACGGTATAAAAAGCAGTGATTGATCCGCCTCCAGTGTTACCATTTCCTGCTCTTTCTACTAGCTGTGGTAATAATGCAAAAACTGATGGTGGATAGCCTTTTGTTGCTGGCGGCTCACCAATAGCTAATGCAACTTCTCGCTGTGCTTGACAAAAACGAGTAAGAGAATCCATTAACAGCAAGACATTTTTACCTTGATCTCTAAAGTATTCTGCAACCGTGGTTGCAGACATTGCCCCCTGAATGCGCATTAATGGCGAGTTATCAGCGGGAACCGCAACGACGACTGCTCTTTTAATCCCATCTGCACCTAAAATTTGTTCGATAAATTCTTTTACTTCACGCCCTCTTTCACCAATTAATCCTACAACGATAATATCGGCTTCCGTATACTTAGTCATCATACCTAATAAAACACTTTTACCGACGCCACTGCCTGCCATAAGCCCCATTCTTTGCCCTCGTCCAACCGTTAAAACTGAATTAATAGCTCTAACGCCAACATCTAAAGGTTCACTAACAGGTTGCCTATTCAATGGATTGATTGGCTCAGAAACTAATGGCCGTTTTTGAAAACAGTTTAACTCACCTTTACCGTCTAAAGGTCTTCCCTCACCATCTAAAACCCGTCCTAATAATTCATTTCCAACGGGAAATTCTGCTGCTCGATTACATGGGATAACACGAGCTCCAGGACCAAGCCCTTGTATACGACCAATTGGCATTAAGAAAATTTTATCATCTGAAAAACCGACGACCTCGGCTTCCTCAAAACCACCTAGACTGGATTCAACTAAACAACGTTCTCCAATATTGACACGACAACCTACCGCTTCAAGAGTCATTCCCACCATTCGAGTTAAACGCCCCTCAACCTGAATAGAATTGGCTTTAATTAATGGCTCATTAAATTGGGATAGATATTTGGCAAAATCTTCATCTGTTTTCAAATTAGACGATTCCATATTATTAGTACTTTATTTTTCATTCTTTATTTTGTGTATCAAAGTCTTCTACAGCTGGTTCGCGAACTTCTGCAGTCCTATGCTCGTCAATCATCTTGCTAAAAAGTACCGCTATTTGTTGATCAATAGATGCATCAATTTTTGAGTTACTCGTTTTGATAATACAACCACCTGGTTGCATTGATGGTTCTTCTAATAACGACCAACTCTTTTCTGTAGACTTTTGCTTATGATTCCCATTAATGTCTTGCTCAGATCCATTTAAAGACAAGGCTTCCCTAATAATACTGGCATCATCGGGATGTAATAAAACCTGGATATCTTTTGAGCCGATAGGTAATAATTGCAAAGATTCTCTAATAATTGCTATTAATTGAGTAGGATCTTGCTTTAATTCTCGTCTTAAAATTTGTTTTGCTATGGAAAATGAAAGCTCTAATAATTCTTTTTCAGTATTCTCTCCACAGTTTTTAAGCGGTGATTCTAATTCGTTTATGATATTTTTAAGTAAACCAATTTTTTTTTCCACTTCTGTAACACCAGATTGCAATCCTTCGCTACGACCTTTTTCAAAACCTTCAGTGTAAGCTTGGTCTTTTATTGTTTGTAATTCTTCGGCTATAATTAATTCTTCTAATTTTTCATCTTCTATTGGATCGTCATTAGCTTCCAGTTCACTTTCTTGTCTAAAAACTCTCGCACCGGCAATATCAATTGCTGGTGCTCGCCAAGCTTGATAGTTACCGACATTGCGCAGTAGTTTTATGGGAGCCTCTGACTTTACTTTTTGAACCATGTGGTTACTTTCTCTAATTGTTATACCATTTTTTTAATTTGGCGGTTAACTAGGACGAAGGATTTAAACCATTTCCTCGCCGCTACCGCCTAATGCAATTTCACCAGAATCAGCTAATCGACGTGCAATTGTTAGAATTTCTTTTTGTGCCGCTTCAACTTCACTTAATTTACATGGACCCATTGCTTCTAGATCGTCTCGCATTAATTCGGCGGCTCGTTTTGACATGTTTTTAAATATTTTTTCTTTGATTGATTCTTCACACGCTTTTAATGCAACAATTAAAGTATCCGTTGAAATTTCTCTTAAGAGAGTTTGAATACCTCTATCATCAACCGATTCCAAATTATCAAACACAAACATTAAATCTTGAATACCTTGTGCAAGTTCTTCATCAGTTTCCTTTATAGAATCCATGATCATAGCCTCGTTAGCACCATCCATAAAATTCATAATGTCAGCAACTTGTTTAATACCACCAATTTCTTTTGACTGGGAAGCTCCACCGCCAGAAAACTGTCTTTCCATGATGTCATTCAATTCTTGTAATGCATCCGGTTGAACAGCTTCTAGCGCGGCAATTCTCATAGTTAAATCAACTCTTACTTTATCAGGCATTAACTTCAAAACTTCTGCTGCCTGATCCGGCTCTAAGTAAGATAGTATAATTGATTGTATTTGTGGATGTTCAAAACGAACAACATCGGCAACTGAGCGTGCATCCATCCACTTTAAAGTATCTAATCCTTTAGTATTTGCTCCAGCAAGAATTCGATCAATGATTCCACTAGCTTTATCGTCACCTAACGCATTTTTAAGCGTTGATCTAATGTAGTCCTCGGTGCCAATTCCAATCCCCGTTTGTTGCTCTACAGTTTCTAAAAACTCATCCACAACAGCCTCAACAGTGCCTTTGCCAATATTTTTTAAACTTGCCATACTCATGCCTAAAAATTGTACTTCTTTAGGACCCATATGTTTAAGAACTTCGGCAGCTGCATTTTCTCCAAGAGAAAGCAATAAAACCGCAGCTTTATCAACCCCAGATAATTTTTCGACTTTATTTTCTTTAGTTGCTTCTTCAGGCATCTTCTTCCAACCATCCTTTAACTAATTGCGCGACAAGCGTTGGGTTATTTTCAACAACATTCTTTGCTTGTTCAAGTTTTTTCACTTCACCAACCGTTGGTGGTGGCAGTTCCAAATTTTCGTTTCCTGCTAAGGTTATTTGATCGTCTAACATACTGTTATTTGTATCTAAGCCGCCTAAATCACCACCTAGCTCCCCCCCCAAATTTTCATAATTTGCTTCATTACCACTTGTTGAAGCTGGCATATTGATAGGTACAGGTACTTTTGAAAGTTTATTAAATGTCGGCTTTAGCACCATAAATATTAGTAGAATCCCAAGTATTAATCCTACCAGTGGTTTTAAGAGTGTTTGAAATAAAGTTTGCTCATAAAAAGGCAAGGGTTCAGGTTCTGGTAATATTTCGCCAGAAACAAATGGAAAAGATTCAACACTAACCACATCGCCTCTTTGTACATTAAAACCGATACTGGCTTGAATAAGTCGTCTAATTCTATCAAGCTCTTCATTGCTTCTTGCAACACTAGTTGGACTATTCGCATCACCATCTTGCGCGCCATTTTGGGCACTCTCACTCTGATTGGTAGATGCTTTAACATAATCTAATCCGATAGAAACACTAATTTTATCAATGATCCCAACCTGTGGAAGTATATGGCTTATAGTTGTATCTAAATCATAGTTTCTCTCGGCTTCTAGACGCTGATTTTTATTAGCGTTACTTTTACTTCCCTCCACATCTTGATTTGTTTCTGGAATAACTGATGCTCCTGGAGGTTGATTTGAAAGCGCTCCTGGTACACCTTGTGTTACTCCTGAATTTCTTGTATCTTCTATCGTTCTTTCGCTTCTAATCGCAGGAAGATCCGGATTAAATGTTTGCATTGTTTGTTCTTTTCTTGTGAAATCCATATCAACATTAACTTGCACTGTGTAAGCGCCAATTCCTACAATAGGTGTTAGTAGTTGTTCAATTCTTTCTTTAATTTCACCTTGACGATCTCTGATAATATTTAACTCACGAGAGCCATCTTGTTCTTTACTAGACATTCCCCCCGAGTGATAAAGACGGCCATATTGATCGGTTATTGTGACCTGAGCTCTTTCTAAATTGGGTATACTACCTGCAATTAAATCGACCATAGAACTACTCGTTTCATCAGAAATTGCACCGCGAGAATATAGATTTAATAGGATGGATGCACTGGGTTTTCTACGGTTTTTAATGAAGGATGATTCTTTAGGGATCGCTAAATGGACTTTAACGGCTCGCACGCCAGTAAACTGCTCTAAAGTATTTTTCAATTCCATTTCTTGACTACGCAAAAGCCTCGCTTTTTCCATCCTTTGTGATACACCAAACCCGACCTCTTTATCCAAGTAAGACATAGTGGATTGATCTTGTAGGGAAACACCTTGAGAACCCAATTCAATCTGAATCATTTTATATTCAGATTGAGGTACTAGAATTCTTCCATCTGTACCAACTTTATACGCTATCTGTTTTTGCTCTAAAAAATTAATAACATCCATTGATGCTTCAGCTTGCAAATTGGGTAATGGACGCATAGGTGGATCATTAGACCAAAGAGCGATAAAAACACCCAAAGCTATGCTTGCTGCAATCGCTAATAAAATACCGACTTGTTTTAATGGTTCTAAACTACTCATGCCAGGCAAAATTCCTGGTGATTGAGATTCTATGGAAACAAGATCTGTCGTTGCTTCTGCCACTATTTATAACTCCAAAATATGTTTATCATTATAATTTTTTTAACTCTAATTTTACCCTAGATCGGCATATTCATAATATCTTGATAGGCTGATACAATTTTGTTTCTTACCTGCATGGTTGCTTGAAAAGCAATTCCTGATTTTTGAGAGGCTATCATTGCTTTTACTAAACTCACACCTCCATCACCAGTTTCAATTTGAGCAGCCAACCTGCCAGATTCCATTTGCTGTGCATTGACCGTGTTAATGGCTCTAGTCAATAAATTGCCAAAATCGGCACCTGTACCATTAATATTTTGCACGCCTGTTTGTGATGCGATAGATGCACCAGACTTAGCAATTTTATTAAGGGACTGCATCTGTTGTAGTAATTGATTAGGATTTAGATTAATCTGCATTTTCTATTCCTTGATAGTACTTTTCAATATTAAAAAATATTTACGCGTAAGATTTTTTATTGGGTATTTTATAACCAGAATCTCGCATTTTAGCCAGTTTGTATCGTAAAGTACGAGCGCTTATTCCTAAACGTTCAGCTACCTCTTTCTTCTTTCCAGAACATTTATTTAATGACTCGATAATCAATTGATATTCATGTTGACGCATATCACTTCCTAATAGTTTTTCTTCGTTATTAGTTTTAGGCACGCCACTTAAGCTATTAGAAAAAATATTTTCACCATTTAGATCATCTTTTTCAACATAGCAAGCTTCACTTGAAACAGCTGTATTCAATTCAAAACTCTCAAAAACAATATCACTGTGAGTCACTGTTATATTATTAGTAAGAACAGCAATACGTTGCATTAAATTATCAAGTTCTCTTACATTCCCTGGCCAGACATATTGAATTAATTTATTAATTGCAGAATTAGAAAGTTTAAGTTTTTCATTATTTGAATCATTAACTACTGAACCACAAGATTTCGAATATTGATTTAGCAGCCGTGTTGCTAAAGGAACAATATCAGCTACTCGTTCTCTTAAAGCTAAACACCGAATTGGAAAAACATTTAGTCGGTAATAAAGATCTTCTCTAAAACGCTTTTCTTTGACTTCAGTCACAAGATCTCGATTAGTGGTAGCAATAATTCTTACATCGAGCTTTATCATTTTTTTTCCTCCTAATCGCTCCACCTCTTTTTCTTGTAAAACTCTAAGTATTTTTGCCTGTAAATTGATAGGCATTTCTGAGATTTCATCGAGCAAAAGAGTTCCACCTTGAGCTTGTTCAAATTTTCCTGAACAAGCTTGATGAGCGCCAGTAAAAGCTCCTTTCTCATAACCAAACAATGTTGCTTCTAACATATTCTCTGGAATCGCCGCACAATTAATTGCAACAAACTTTGACTCACTACGATTAGATTGATCATGAATATATTGACTCATCACCTCTTTACCTGAACCACTTTCACCAATCAAAAGAACGTTCGAACTAGTTTGCGCAACTTTTTTTGCATATTCGAATAAAATTTTACTTTGAGGATCTTCGATGATGATTTTTTCTTTTGTTTCTTTTGGCAAGTACTTCTCAATCAATAGGGTTAAACCTTTTGGTTCAAAAGGTTTCTCAAGGTAATCACATGCTCCCAATTTCATGACTTCAATAGCATCTTTAATTTCAGCAAAAGCTGTCATGAGAACAACGGGAAGGTATCGATCATTTTTTCTAATATGCCTTAATAGATCAACACCAGACATAGATTTCATTTGAACATCCGTGACCACAAGATCAGGACGAAATTTATTAAGCACAACAACTGCTGACTCAGCATCTTCAATTGCTGTCACATCAAACCCTGCGACTTCTAGACTAGCGACTAATGCACTTCTTAATGCAAAATCATCTTCAACCACTAAAATTCGACTAGCCATTTGCAACAACCTCATCCGTTAATTTTTTTGAATTACCATTTCTTAAGATAGCCTTTTGGCTTAACGGCAAATTAATCTTGAATACACTTCCTATTCCTTTTGAGGACTCAACCTCTATGGTGCCACCATGCTCGATAATCACACCTCTAACAATCGCCAAACCGAGTCCGTTACCATTATTCTTTGTTGTATAAAACGGTTCGAAAATTTTATTTTTTTGAGTATGGCTCATACCTTTTCCGCGATCTGCCACCTCAACAATTAGTTTCCTCTGATTATTTTCAAATAAAATAGTCAGCTTTATTTCAATACTTTGATCTAATTTACTCGCGGCTATTGCATTTTCTGCTAAATTTGAGATTGCTCCAATCAAATCATCACTGTTACCGAGTAAATAATAATTATTTAATTCTTCTATTGAATCACTAAAACTTACTCGTTCAAGCATAACTAAATTCAGTTTTAAATCGCATAATAATTTTTCAACATTTATTGATTTTTTTTGTTTTCTCTCACCTCTAACAAACTTCAACATGTCATGGATTTGTCTATCCATAAACTTTAACCTTTCCATCAAATTTTCTGAAAACTTTTTCACTTGTTTTTTATCAAGATTGGAATCATTAATGTGTGAACCATAAATCATTGCTGCTGATAGAGGTGTCCTGATTTGATGTGCAAGAGATGCAATCATTTTTCCCATACTAGAAAGTTTATTATTTTGACTTAACTGATCTTGTAACTGCCTTGTTTTAGTTAGGTCAGTCAACACAATCAATTGACCAGGTTCTGGTGATAAGCCAGTTGTTTCTATATGAATTTTTCTACCGTCTATTAGGGATACTTGATGTCCGTCATCAGCTTGTGGTGAAAATGCTCTTTCAATAACCTTTATCCAAATTTCTCCTAACAATGGTCGTCCCAACATATCAATAGCCGCTCGATTACAATCACAAACAAACCCTTTGTGATCGAGTAAAACAACTCCAGAAGGTAATATATCAAGAAGATTATTAAGTCGGTTATTAATTTTATCATTTTCAGATTGAAGTTTGATTTTTGCATTTTTTTCTATTAAATGCTTATTCTCTGCATCATTTAATTGACCATTCAACGCTTCAACTTTTACTTCTATATTTTGAAAAGAATCGACGAAAGCTTGGGATAGTTGACTTAAGTCAGACATCACATTTTTTGCTTGCTTTTGGCTATCGTTTAACTGGGATAAAATGGAAACTGAATGGTTGAGTTTAACTCGCTTATTATTTTTAAGAATAGCTGCTGAATCAGGGTTCATCGATTTAGATTCTGTCAATCTGGTCTCAATTTGTTTTAGTAAAGCCATGCTATTTACTCTTTATGATGGTCGCTCTATGCGAACGTTATAAAGACTAGAGCAATAACTATGCCTGTTTTAATTGTCCATATTTATCAATGAGTTAAAAGATATATCTGTTAAAAAAAAAGCCAGTGTCAATTAACTGGCTTTTTGTAAATCATATTTTCGCATTTTTTCAACTAAGGTCGTCCGCCTCATTCCTAATCGTTTAGCCGCTCTAGCAACAATCCAGTCCTCTTCAGACAAAGCTTGTTCGATGTAAGATATTTCAAACTTCTTTACAAACTCTTTTAAATTAACACCGCTTTCAGGTAATGTATTTGATAGAGAGTTAACGTCTATAGGTGTTATTTTTGCATTTAACTCTTGTCGTCTTTCTGCCAATTGTGGTTTTGAATAAATAGTTAACCCTTCCGTATTTTGATATTCACTAGGCAAGTCTTTTACATCAACCACACCGTAAGGGTAAAGAATACATAATCGCTCCATCAAATTGGCTAGTTCTCTAACATTTCCAGGCCAACTACATTTCATTAAGGATTGGATCGCATTTGGACTTAATCGTACTGAGCCACGTTTGTCATTTTCTAATCTAGCAATCAGTTCATTTACTAATAAAGGCATATCATCACTTCTCACTCTTAAAGAAGGCATATCAATTGGAAATACATTTAAACGATAAAAGAGATCTTCTCTAAAACGGTTTTCCTTCACTTCAATATCTAAGTTACGATGGGTCGCAGCAATAATTCTCACATTGGCTTTAATGGAATGACTCCCTCCTACACGCTCGAATGTTCGCTCTTGTAAAACGCGTAATAATTTTACTTGCATAGGCATTGGCATATCACCAATTTCATCTAAAAAAATAGTTCCACCTTCAGCTAATTCAAAACGACCTTTGCGTGTCGATAAAGCACCAGTAAAAGATCCCTTTTCATGACCAAATAATTCACTTTCTAACAGTTCTGCAGGTATGGCTCCACAATTAATCGGTATAAATGGTTTTTCTGCTCTGTCTGAAAGGTAATGTAAATTTCTTGCTGCAACCTCTTTACCTGTTCCAGATTCTCCTAAAATTAAAACACTTGCACCAGTATTAGCCACTTGCTCAATTAATTTTCGAGTTGCCTGCATGGGTTCACTTTGTCCAACCATGCTACGGAAAAGTTCTAGAGACTTTGATTTTTGCTTTAGTGCATGACTATTTTCTCTACAAAATTGGCAGGTATGAATAACTTCTAAAACTTGATTATGATGTAAAGGCCATACAATACGCTCGACAACTTGCTCAGCTAGATCTTGAGAAACATTACCTGTGAATGGTAAATCATCCAACATAACAATCGGCATGGATGGATCGAATTGATTAATCTCTTTAAGTAAATTAGACACGTTATCATAGTGTTTAAGTTCTCCTATTAAAATACCAACCAACGTTTCTGGTTCTTGAAAACGGGTGTTCCAATTATTGCTAGTTCTTTCTATGCAAGACTCACCTATAAATTCAAAAATAACCTTGAGGTCATGACTTCTACTTAAATTATCATCTATCACCATCAACTGCTTGTTCGTATACATTTAACTTCCTTAGATCGATTAAAGTCGATATTATTTTTCCAATTATGGGATTAATGTTCCATTTTTTCTAAATAATAGCTGTACAATAAACAACCAAAAACTAGTTACAAATTAACAACATAGTTAAGTTTTAGTCGATTAATTTAATATTGTCAAAGTTTTGGCGGATTTTATTTTAAATAATTATTGAAGGTGAGTGACATTGGCAATTATTTGCCAAAAAGAATGGAAATTTATTGCCGTAACAGATTACAAAAGAAAAGGGGTCGACTTGCGACCCCTTACCGTACGACTGAAGTTAAGCGCTGGGTGGCTGTTCTCAGCAACCACCTGACTTAATTCTTCTAGTGAATGCCTAACGAATAAGCTGTTCTCAGCAACCTATCCATTTAACTTCACTTTGCTCCTAAGAACAAAACCGCTATAAGTATTAGGAGATTTATCATGGGTAATGATTTATTTCGCAAATATCTATATTGGTTAAATACAATACAGCAAATGCTGTGCCAACCTGTTAACTCGTTGAATCCTTTATTTTTATGATTAATTTTTTAAAGTCGACTTTTTTAGCGCCGATAAATCATTTGAACAGGAAGTTGCACTCAATAAAAAGTAACTTCTTAATCACTTTAAATTTATTCATATCAGTTTATTTTTAAAGTTATCGACAGTTCTCAGAAGTTCGATTTATATCGAAAGATCTATTCTCAGTTTTTCTTTCCCAATTAATTTTTTTATTTATTAATGTGTTTTCAGCATATCGTTAAAACGACCTTGTTGTAGCACGCATTAAAGGAGTGAATATTATGGGAAACGTACTTAACACAAATGTTTCTTCTCTAGGTGCCCAACGAAGTCTATTAAATGTAAACAATGATTTAAGCACTACCTTTCAAAGACTTTCAACCGGTTTACGCATTAACAGTGCCAAAGATGATGCTGCTGGTTTACAAATATCTAATGGCTTAACATCGCAAATAAGGGGCTTGAGCGTTGCAGCCAGAAATGCGAATGATGGTATATCGCTGGCTCAAGTCGCTGAGGGCGCATTACAGGAATCAACGAATATTCTGCAAAGAATTAGAGAGCTTTCTATACAATCTGCATCGGATGTTAATGGTCCATCAGAGAGAGCTGCGCTTCAAGCAGAAGTCACACAGTTAATTGCAGAAATTGGAAGAATTGCAGATACCACTAAATTTGGTAGTACTGCGTTATTAGATGGATCTTTTGCAACCAAACAAATTCAAGTGGGTGCACAAGCTAATGAAACCATTTCATTTGGTATTTCTGATGCCAGAGCAACATCATTAGGTACCAATATATTAACAACCGCTGGTACAATTTCTGGTACAACGGTAGCAACAGTTCTTAATGGTATTGGAGGAGAAACAGATTTATCCCTTACCACCGCTGACGGTGGAACCGTTACAAATATTACTTATAGTGCCAATGCAACGGCAGCCGACATTGCAACTGCTATTAACACGTCCGCTAATGGTATTGGTATTACTGCGACTGCGACTAACTCAGCTACTTTAGAATCATTGACTGCCGCTGGAGCAGTAACTTTCACACTAAATGGTTCGGCGATAGCCGCAACAGTGACCAACCCTAATGATTTATCGACAATAGCTGCTGCGATTAATGGCTCTTCAGGCGCTTCAGGCGTTACTGCTACATTTACGATTCAGGGTAACTTGTCTAGTTTGACCTTAAATACAACTGATGGACGTGATATTGCGCTTTCTGCATTCATAAATGCAACAGTTGGTAATGATTCGATTGATATTGGTGGTAACACTTTAACTGAAGGCAGTACGATTATTGGGAATGTTGTTGGAACGGTTAGCATTGCAAGTACAAAAGGCACCATTACAACCGCTACGGCAAATACCGATGTATTTGCAGGGGCAACATCTACAAGTAGTCTTGTGACAGTTCAATCAATTGATATTTCAACCTATGCTGGCGCACAAAGTGCAATTGCCGTGGTTGATGCTTCTATCAATAAAATTGACTCTCAACGAGCAGAATTAGGTGCTGTTCAAAATAGATTATCTTCAACAATCTCTAATTTACAAAATATTGTTGAAAATGTTTCTGCCGCTCGATCGCGTATTAGAGATACTGATTATGCAATAGAAACTTCTAATCTATCTAAGAATCAAGTGTTACAACAAGCTGGCTTGTCAGTGCTTTCTCAGGCCAATGCGTCAAGTCAGTCTGTTCTATCATTATTACAAGGTTAAAAATATGATTACAAAAGCCCCTACCGTACGACAACTTTAGGTGTAGATAGCCCCAGAATTTCAGTTCTGGGGTGTGATTTTTCTAAATATATAAATTAATTTTAAAGTTGCCAATTTAATCGCCGATACCTTTGTTGAACGCAAATTGTTCTCAGCAATAAGCGAACACTGTAAGTTATTGTTTCTCAGGCGATGATTATTCAACATTCCTCTCTTTAGAAACCTTAATTTACTTGGATTATTGGTTTCTCAAACTATTAATTCAAAAAATGTCTTTTATAAGACAATCGCGGATCGCTAATTAAAATACCTATTTAAGGTAATTTAATGACGATCTATTATTTTAAGCACTTTGTAATTTTAAGAAGTTCTACAGGTTCTCAGCCGACTAGAACCCTCTAATAAAAAGAGGTCAATCTTAAATGTCGAAGGTTTAGGAGATTTATCATGGGTAATGTTATACAAACAAACGTATCGTCTCTCGGTGCACAACGTACTTTAAGTTCTACAAATAACGAACTAGCAACAACTTTTAAACGTTTATCAACTGGTTTAAGAATTAACAGCGCTAAGGATGATGCTGCAGGCTTGCAAATTTCTAACAAGTTAACTTCTCAAATTAATGGATTAAATGTAGCTTCACGAAATGCTAACGATGGTATATCACTAGCACAAACCGCTGAAGGAGCTTTACAAGAAACAACCAACCTACTTCAACGTATTCGTGATTTATCTATCCAATCTGCCAACGGTACAAATAGTTCTTCACAAAGAGATGCTTTACAGTCCGAAGTTACTCAGCTTCAAGCAGAAATAAACCGTATTGCTGATACAACAGCATTTGGTGGTAGAAATCTCCTTGATGGAACATTTGGCTCTTCATCATTACAGGTTGGCTCTCAAGCTAATCAAACAATTAATGTTAGTATCAATTCAGCTAAAGGTGCAGCACTTGGTAATCAAGTATTTAATTTAGAAGGAACCATAGCGGGTTCAGGTCTACAAGCCGCAGCTGGAGCTAATGGACTAAATGCTGAAACAGATCTACAAATATCTGAATCAGGCGGAAACACAACTGGTAATATCGTATTTTCTTTAAATGACTCATCAGCAACAGTCGCAAGTGCAATCAATACTGCTACAGCATCAGCTAATGTTGGTGTCACAGCCAGCGTTGCAAATGTTAGTACTGTCACATTCAGTGCTGATCAGGCTGGTGATACTATTGCTTTTGATGTTGGTGTTGGAACTACAACTACTGCATTTTCTATATCAAACTTTAACCAAAGTGATGTTTCTGAATTAGCGGCGGCAATTAATGAACAAGGTATCTCAGGTTTAGTTGCAACAGTTGATCCAAACAATAGTGACAAGCTTGTTTTAACAGCTAGTGACGATATTAACTTTGAATTCACTAATGCTGGTGGTACTAATGCAGTTTTAACATCTAACGATGGTACAGCTACGACTCTTACAACTGGACAAAATGGTATTACTGTCGGTGAAGTTGAGTTATCAAGTGATAGTAGCTTTAGTTTCACTGGTGCAGATACCGAATTATTTGCAACAGCTGCTGCAAGTAGTAGTTTGAGCGACGTTGACAGTATCGACATTACTACTCAAGCAGGAGCTCAGAGTGCTATTGATGTTGTAGATGGTGCTTTAAGCAAAATTGATAGTAACCGAGCAGATTTAGGTGCAATTCAAAATCGCTTATCTAGCACTATTTCTAACTTAAGTAACATTGTTGAAAATGTATCTGCTGCTCGTTCACGTATCAGAGATACTGATTTTGCAGTTGAAACAGCTAATTTGGCTAAAAATCAAGTATTGCAACAGGCTGGTTTATCTATCCTTGCGCAAGCGAATGCTTCTAGTCAGTCAGTTCTTTCATTATTACAATAAGTTGATGGTTAACGCTATGATATTGTTTTTACAAATTAGCGTTCGTTGGAGAAAGTTGGCACAAGCCTTCTTTCTCTTTAATTCAATGAGGTAATTTGCTATGTCTATTGTTAACTTAGCAGGCAATTTTCAACCGTTACCTAGTAGTAATGGCAGTACATTGCCACAAAATTTAAAAGATCAATCAGCAATTTCAAGCTCTTTTACATCAACTAATTCACAATTAGTTGATGTAAAAAAATCTAAGCCTTCAAATTATGGTTTAGAAAATGTAGCAGAGAATAATAAAGCTAAAAATGGCAATCAGGATATTCAAAATGAGATTGAAAAGTTACAACAATTCAATCAAAGTATTGAGCGAAGTTTGCACTTTGAAGTTGATGATGAACTAGGGGTCACGATTGTAAGAGTAGTTGATAAGGATACGGATGAACTTATTAGACAATTCCCCCCAGAAGAGTTAATTAATTTATCTAGACGTCTTAAAGAGCTTAATGAACAAGACGTAGGCAATACAGGTATTTTATTGCACGAAAAGGTTTAATTAATATTCTATCATGTGGTTTATTTAAGAGAGGTTCGCCTCTCTTTTTTATGGGAGCTCACTTTTAGAAATAGGCATTAATTGGCATGAGATTTGCTAAATTAATGTAAATAAAAAAAGATTAAGTTTTGCTTTTATACAGCCGATAAATAAAGAAGTAATATTTAATTAATTTATAAATTCAAGGTTAAAGATAATGGGACTCATTAGTATAGGTGGCTTAGGTTCTGGACTTGATGTAACAAGTATTGTTGATGCATTGGTTAATGCTGAGCGTGCGCCAAAAGAAAATAGCTTAAACCGTTTTGAAGCAGATGTATCTGTTACCTTAACGGGCTTGGGTGGATTAAAAGCTTCATTAAATGAGCTTAGCTCTTCGGTATTATCTTTAAGTTTAGATTCTAATTTTAGTAAACGTTCTACTACATTATCTAGCACAGATCATTTTACTGCTACAGCTTCATCAACAGCTAGTGCAGGTGATTATGATATTGAAGTAGTTACACTAGCTCAAGCTAGTGCACACAAATCAAAAGTATTTACCGCTGGTAGTACAGCCACTTTTGGCACTGGTGGTACTCTTACATTTACTGTGGGTTCTGAAACATTTAATATTAACGTTTCAGCATCCGATAGCCTTGCAGATATTAGAGATAATATTAACGCCGCATCCGATAACGAACTTGTCTCTGTTAACTTGTTTAATGATGTCACTGAAATACCAGATACAGGTAGCTTATTAATTTTTGATTCTAAAACGCTTGGCTTAGGTAATAATTTAGTGGTCACTTTTTCTGGCGATGCCTCATTAGCAGACTTATCAACTGGACTCACAAAAACTCAAGATGCTGGCGATTCTACCATTTTAATTGATGACATTAGTGCAACCAGCAGCGATAATATTTTTACAAACGTTATACAAGATATCACCTTAAACATAAAAAAAGTACATGGCACACCTGGAGACACAGATAGCTTATCTGTTGCAATCGATAGCGCATCAACAAAAACACTTATTTCAGCTTTTGTTGAAGCATTTAATGCTTACACAGATGTGGTCAAATCTCTAGGAGCTGCTGATACATCGGCACCAGGAATACTCATCGGCGATGCAACTCTTCGCCAAGTATCTTCACAAATAAGAATGTTATTTTCAACACCAGTATCTTCAGTAACAGGTTCTTTTAATAGTTTATCTAGCATCGGCATTACAACAACGCAAGATGGTAAGTTAGAGCTTGATAGCGATCTTTTAGATGATGCTATAAGCAGTGATTTTGATCAGTTTGATGAACTGTTTTCAAGTGATGAAGGTTTTGCTACAAAGCTTAGAGACTTAGTCACAGACTACACAAACAGTTCTGGCATAATCTCATCAAGAGTGACCTCTTTAAATAGTCAATTAGATCGAATTGCTGACGACAGATTAAATCTGAATATGAAAATTGAAAGCTTACAATTAAGGCTTACAAATCAATTCGCAACAATGGACGCTCTTGTAGCTCAATTTAATAGTACTCAGAATTTTCTCACACAACAGTTTGAAAATTTACCAGGTTATGGTAGTAATAAAAAATAAGTATTAACTATTTAGATTAAGGAATTATTCAATGGGGCTATCGGGCGCAAGAGCATATACAAACGTGAACGCAACTTCTGGTGTCGAAAATGCTGATCCGCATATGTTGATCCAAATGTTGGTTGACGGAGCTATAGAAAAAATTAACATGGCCAAATTTTTCATGCTACAAAAACAATGGTCTAAAAAAGGTCAACATGTAAGTTGGGCTATTTCAATTATTGGCGGACTAAGAGCAAGTCTCGATATGGAAAAAGGTGGCGAAATATCTGCAAACCTAGAAAGTTTATACGAATTTTCAACGGCGACACTGATTGAGGCAAATGCAAAAAATGATGTTGATAAATTAGAAAACGTACTGACAGTAATGAAAACAATTAAAGAAGGTTGGGATGGCATTAGAAAAGACTCGTTAGAGTTAGTAAGTTAAAACAGATGTTTACGTTCTATAACCTTCGATAATTGGTATTTTTATATAAGTGTACTATAGTAATAGTTAGTCCCATTAAAACTCACAATAACAAAAAAGGTGTCATGAAATGATTTTACCAATACTAGAAAAAGTTAAAGAAATAAATACTCAGATAAAAATATTAGCTAATCAAAACAATTGGGAAGATGTTTTAATTATGTCACAGCAACGCCATAGTTATATTACTCAAAATCTCGATGGAATTGAGTTTGTAGAAGATATTAAGGCGGCAAAAACACTTGAGAATCTAGTAACAGATTGCGATAAAAATGTACGTTCCATCATGAAAAAATCTAAATCCACGCTTATTAATGAAAGCTTATCGTTAAAACATAATTTCAAAGCGGTCAATAGTTATCAAAATGCGACTTTTGCCTAGTATTTTATTTCGTTTGCTTAGATAAATAAAGTGCCAGATTCTAGTCAGGTAGCTATTCGTAAAATAGCTACTCGTAAAATAACCGTTCATCAAACAACTATTCGCCAAGCAACAACTGATGATTTGGCACAAATCGTTTTATTCACCCACGCGATTCATATTCAAGAAGATGATAAATCAATTCCACCCCATAAAAACTTCTTAACTAACCTAGAAAAATGGTTGTTACTGGAGCTAAAAAACCCTCTTAGCCTATTGTTAATTGCAGAGATCAAAAATAAATCCGTTGGGTTTATTAGTGGTTCAACCGTAATCAATGATAATGGTTTTCTAGAAAATCCGATGAAAGGTATCATTAATCTAATTTGGGTTGAAAAGGAATACCGTAGAAAAAACATTGCTCAACAGCTTCTAATAAATATGGAAGTCTGCTTCAAAGAAAATTCAATTGCTTTGATTGAAGTTTCTTATACTTCAAAAAATATGTTAGCTAAAAAATTTTGGTGTAGTATGGATTATGACAGCTATTCAATCACAGCAAGAAAAAAATTAATAACTAAATTATAGAAAATTAAATAAACTCAGATTTTGAATTCTAACAAAGCTTGCTTGAGCAGCTTCTAAAACAGTTAATTGTTGTGAAAATCGAACCGAAGCTTCAACCACATCGAGATCTCTAACGTCAGAGAGACTCTCCTTGCTAGTTATAAGTAAAGAAAGATTGGTATTTATTTCTGAATCAATGGCATTTAAACGTCCACCAATTTTACCCCTTGTTAGATCAATGTTTTGCATGCCATTATCGAGTGACTCTTGTAGATTAGTTAAAACATTTTGAAAAGAAGCTCTTCCAGCAGGACTATCAACAAAACTATTGATGGCATCTATGCCACTTTGTAAAGTGGTGAAAATATCCTGCTTAATGCTTGGCGCAATATTTAAGACATCACCGTTCGCAGGTTCACCTTTTATTGTCACACTCACACCATTAAAAGAGATCGCCTGATCGCTTTGATAAACGGTTGCAGGCACTATAACTCCGGCTGTCGTATCACCTGTAACGGTATAAGTCGTTTCACCGGCAACATTAGCACCAAAAGTTATAGAATAGGCTTCAGCTAAAAAATTTGGTGGTGCTTGATAGCTACCTGGAGAAATGGTTGCTGTACCGGTATTTGCCACATTCGATCCCACCGAAAATTTACCATTCCCTGTCGGAATATTGACAAAAACATCAAAACCAGAATCACTGGTTGGTTCCACTACTCCACTACTGACTCTTAATAACCTCTGACTCTGATCACCGTTATAAATATAATTGCCACTGGCATCTTGACTAAATGTTTGTATTTTAACTTGACTTCCACTAAAAAGATAATCACCGTTTGCATTTTGTGTATTAGCTAAACCAACCGCTTCTTGCAAGCGCTCCTGTAGCTCAACACTAATATTATCTAAAGCATTTCCATCATAAGTAACATTTCCTAACGATACCGTTAACTCACGAACACGAAATAAAAGTTCTGTCGTACTTTGCAGCACGATCTCTTCTAATTCATTACTTGATTTAGCGGCATCTGCATTTCGGTTATACTGCTCTAACTGTGAAATTTCAATATTTAGCGCGCTAATCATGGTCGCGGCTACGGGATCATCCGAGGGTTTTAGTACGCGCAATTGCGTTGCTAATTGTAATTGTGTATATTGAACTTCCGCTTGACGTAAAAGCATTTGCCTTACGCCTGCACTGGTTATTTGTCCGGTTGAAATTCTCATTTAATTTTTCACCTGTAAAGCTTAGCTATGATCTATCTCACTGAATCCAACATCGTTTGGAAAAGTGTTCTAGCAACATTAATGACTTGCGCCGATGCTTCATAAGCTTGTTGAAACTTCATTAAATTAGCAGCCTCTTCATCTAAATTAACACCCGATAAACTTTCTCTTCTTTCTTTTGTTTGAAAAAGAATGCTCTCGGCAGCATTTCTTTTAATCTGTGCTGATTGTGTATTAACACCAACCTTACTAATAATTCGCCCAAAAGCTTGCTGAAAACTAGAAGTACCATTATCGAGCGTTGTTGCTGTTTGCAGATCGGCTAAAAGATTGATATTACTATTATCCCCCCCGCCGTTTGCATTATAATTGACATCAAAGCTGTCGCCCGGTTGTGGATCGCCAGCAAGTGTCATTTCATAACCATAAGCATTAAATGGCGCTCCAGCCAAAGCTAACATGTCATTCTCTTGATTTGCTTGATAACCAGAAATGCCGCCTGCAATTAAAATCGGTGATCCAGACGACATATCATAAATAGAAAACTCACTAGGAGGCGAATCAAACTCAATCCGTATTGGTGGGTTTAGATCACCTGAAACACCTGTAAATTGGGCTGTCGTAGTATCTGTCACTCGTGTTGATCTTATTTCACCACTTCCAATGTTAGCTTGATCTAACGTTGCCCTTATCGGTGATGCGGCGGCTATCTGTTCCGCAGAGGTAATTCCAACAGCAATATCTCGTGAAAAGTTTCGAGTTGGCTGAATTTCAAAACTATCACCTACGATTGAAGTGCCTGAATTAAAATTAATCGTCACACCAATAGATGGTACTGCCACACTTCCAGGTATAGCTCCAGGTGCAGCAAAAGTTGCGATAGTTGAATCAGTTGTTTGATCGATTAACTGGTAATTACCACCGTCAAAGAATAGCGTGTAATTGGAATCATTTAATAATGCGGGGGCGTCAATGTCTAAACTAATAGAAGATGTTCCAGCATTATTAATACTATTTGTAACTCTAGAATTAGCTATTGTTGCATCATTTATATCTGTAAATAACAAACTTCCAAGTTCATTATTAAGATCTAAACCTAATTGACTTTGTTGATTTAGTGCATCAGAAATGGCAATGGCTACTCGACCTAACGTATTAAATGCTGGTTCAATTATTTCAGAAACAACATCTCGCAATCCACCTAACTGACCACCATTAATATTTTGCGTAATGTCTATAGTGGCGGTACTAGTTTTTAAAAACAAGTTCATCGAACGTGGATCCTGTGGATCTTGTTGTGCGACTAACTCAGTTGCTAAAGCACCAACAACTAACGACTGACCTGATCCAATAAAAATATTTAGGCTTCCATTTTCTTGCGTTGTCGTTTGTACAGAGACTAACTCACTAAGTCGCGTGACAGCTAAATCCCTTTGATCTAAAAGATCAGGCGGTGGATTTCCACCGGAACCAGCTATTTGTTGATTAAGTTCTGCTATTGATTGTCCGATTGAGGTGATTTCTTTGGCGATTGAATCAATACTGGCATTCACTTGTGTTGTTTGTGTTTCAAGCTGGGAATGAATAGATTCAAATCGAGAAACTAAACCACCGGCTTGGTCGAGCATAACTTGCCTTGCAGCAATTGACGCAGGATCATTAGAAACTCCTTGAGCTGCCGTAAAAAAATTCTGAATCGCATTATTAAGTCCATTATTACTGTCCGCTAGCATTCCATCAACTCGACCCGCTTGAGATAAATACATGTCTAATCTCATAAAATTAGCAGTAGCAGATTGAATTTCTAATTGATGGGTTTGTTCAAATATTCGTCTCACTTGAGAAACTTCGACTCCTGAACCAAAATAGTTTCCACCAATAAATTCTGGATTGCTTGCAGTCAAATCAACACGTTGACGACTGTAACCTTCGGTGTTCGCATTAGCGATATTATGTGCAGTTGTATTTAGTGCGGCTTGATTACTCAATAACCCACCAATGCTAATTCCAAATATATTTGGCATTTTTCTCTCCGTGAGAGTCTCTTTTAATTATAACTATTTTGTTAAATTTCGGTTAAATATATTAATTATTTTATTTGCATAGTTTGGATCGGTGGCATATCCAGCATCCTGGATTGACTGAATAAATTGCTCTGCATCATGTACAAATTGCATTGCTTTTTCATAACGTGGATTTTCTGATATAAAAGAAATAAAATCATCAAAAGAGCTTTCAAAACTCGAATATGAACGAAAGTTTTCTTTGCGTTTGACCAACTCACCAGACTCAACTTCCAGTGTATTTATTTTAACGGATTCACCTTTCCAACTTTTAGAATCTTTGATACCAAATAAATTAAAACTGGATCTACCCTTTGAATCATGAATTACATGTTTTCCCCATCCGGTTTCTAAAGCGGCTTGAGCTAGTAATATTTTTGGATCGACACCTATTTTATCCGCTGCTTTTTGCGCTAGAGGCATTAGCTGTTCGACAAAAGTAGAGATAGATTCAAACATTGAACTTTTAGTCGTAGCAATGCGAGTGATGTCTTTTTTAGATATGTTTTTATCAGTTTCGTGTTCCCTAAAATCAACTTTATTAATATCTAACTCCATAGAAATGACCCCATCCACAAACTTAGTGTTAATTGGCGTTATTTCTGCTTTAATAAATTTATTAACCCCCACGTTACTTTCAATCGGTGTTTCTTGCTTCGTTCTCCCCTCTAAAATATTAAATCCGACAGCAGGTTTAGGTGTTAAATTTCGTGTAATCAATTCCGCAATGCCTAACGATCCTTTTTGCGAAAGTTCAACCGACATCTGCTCATCTAACATACCAATAAACATTTTCTCTTGAGGGCTAGAGAACATTGAGTCCTCTCCAATCACTTCACTTGCTTGACGCATTGATTTAAGCATCATATTCATAAAAAATGATTCAAATTCTTTTGCGGCAGCTTTAATTGCTGCGGGTGAATCAGTGATCGCTTTTTGTCGAATACGATCAAGACTGGAGTTATCAGAATAGATACTCGGTGATATTTGTTCTGTTTTACTTAAAATATTCATTTTTTTGTTTTGTATAATTTATCGGTTAAATCACGATCAACTCGCCACTCAACGCTCCTGCAATTTTTAACGCTTCTAAAATAGCCATGACATCTCCTGGCGCTGCCCCAACAGCATTTACAGCTTCAACTAACTCTTGTAGAGTCGCCCCCGGTTTAAAGTGAAACATTCGGCTATTCGTTTGAGTGATATCAATTTCACTATCTTGAGTGATTTCTGTAGTGCCTTGTTCAGAAAATGGCGCAGGCTGACTCACATCCTGACTTTCTTTAATCTTAATGATTAAGCTTCCATGCGCTATTGCAGCTTCTTTTAAATGGATATTTTTTCCTATAACGATAGTTCCTGTTCTTGAATTAACAACAATTTTTGCTTTACCTTCTGCAGGCGTCACTTGTAAATTTTCTAACACAGAGAGGTAGCTAATTCTTTGTGCTCCATCTCTAGGAGCAGAAACTTTTATACTTGTTGAGTCAATTGGTTTTGCCGTTTCAGAACCCACTAATTGATTGATCGTTTTAGCCAAGCTGACTGCGGTTGTAAAATCAGGTTGATTTAAATTAAAAATAATATACTCATCGGTTAAAAAAGGACTAGCCACCGTTTGTTCAACGGTAGCTCCGTTAGGAACTCTACCAACAGTTGGCACATTTAGAGTGATTGATGAACCATCTCCTCCTTGAATTCCAAAGCCACCAACAATTAAATTTCCTTGAGCAATTGCGTATGTCTTTCCATTAACACCTTTTAATGGTGTCATCAAAAGTGTTCCGCCGCGTAAACTTTTAGCTTCACCAATACTACTAACCGTAACATCAAGCGTTTGTCCTGTTTTGGCAAATGCAGGTAAGGTTGCATGGATTGCAACGGCAGCCGTATTTTTTAGTTTTAACTGTCCGCCCGCAGGCACATTAATACCAAAACGCCCTAACATTGTTCTAAAAGTTTGTTCTGTATATTTTGTTTTTTCGCCAGTTCCATCAAGACCAACCACTAAGCCATAGCCAATCAGTTGATTTTCTCTTACACCATTAACGCTTGTTATATCTTTTATTCTTTCTGAAATTGACGCTGTAGAAACAGAAAATAGAAAAACAAATAAACTCGTACTTTTTATCAGTCCTAACATAAATAACTCCTTAAAATGGCCACCAACCGCTATTAAAAAATCGTGTCAACCATCCCTCTTCATTAACCTCTGCAAGAGGACCTGTGCCACCGTAATAAATCCTAGCATTAGCAACTTTAGTTGACTCTACTTGATTATCTTTGTTTATGTCTTCAGGCCTAATCAATCCAGAAACTCTAATAAATTCATCCCCTTGATTAAGAGAGATCCATTTCTCACCTTTAATTGCTAAATTTCCATTTGAATAAACTTTTTGAACAGTTACGGTGATAGTCCCTTGAAGAAGATTACTTTGTTTCGTATCTGTTTCTGCTTTAAAGCTATTTGCGCCAGTATAATTAACATTTAAACTTGGAATACCAATCCCTGGATCAACCGTTGTTTGATTACCAAATAAATTATAAGGAAGTGGTAAAATATTGACGCTAGTATCTTTCTTTAATTCGGTATCTGCATTTTTTGATGCGTTCATATTCTCTTTTAAGACGACAGTAATTATGTCACCAATTCTTAGAGCTTTTTTGTCTTCAAATATCATTTGAGCGGAAGCTACATTATATATAGCACCTGGATTTGAGTTTTGTTTTGACTCCTCTTCAGGAAAACTTGGAGCCCAATCTTTATCGTCCATACTTGCACTTTGATAGATTGTTGTACAACCTGAACAAAAAATAATAAAAATTAAAAAATAGAGTGTCCGCATTATTACTTGTCCTACTGGTTAAAGTGTTTGGTTAACAAATTGAAGCATTTTATCAACCGCTGATAATACTTTGGCATTGGTTTCATAGGTTCGCTGAGTTTCAATTAATGCGACTAATTCCTCTACGCTCGAAACATTCGAAGTTTCCAATTGTCCACCTCTCAACTGACCGACACCATCTAATCCGGGTGTCCCAACAACGGGCGTACCACTACTTCCTGTTTCGACAAATAAATTTTCACCCACAGCTTGCAAGCCTGCAGGATTAACAAAGGTTGCAATATTTATTGTGCCTAAGTTTGTTGGAGCAGCTGTTCCTTGCTCTTGTACAGTCACGGTTCCATCAATCGCAATATCCAAACTCGTAGTGTTAGCCGGCACGGTGATTGCTGGCTGTAAAACATAACCACTACCCGCAGTAACAATTTGTCCAGCATTATCTAGTGCAAAATTACCTGCTCGTGTATAACTCGTTGTTCCATCAGGCATTGTGATTTGAAAAAAACCATTGCCTTGAATCGCCATATCAAGTTGACTACTGGAAGTTTGAAAACTACCTTGTTGATGTTGTTTTTGAGTAGCAACAACTTTTGTTCCAGTTCCTATTTGTAAACCGGAAGGTAACTGTGTATCAGCCGAAGACTGTGCACCAGATTGACGAAAGTTTTGATAAAAGAGATCTTCAAAAACAACTCGATCTCTTTTAAATCCGACGGTACCCGCATTAGCTAAATTATTGGATATAACTGCTAAGTTTTTAGTTTGTGCCTCTAGACCTGTTTTTGCTATCCAAAGTGCTGGATGCATATTTTTCTCCCGCTCACTTTCGTAAATTCACTTTTAATGTTAATGAAAGTTATGGTTGCAATAATCGATCCAATGCTTGACCTCTTTCTTTCACACCTGACATTAATTTCACTTGTACTTCAAACTGTCGAGAAAGTTGAATCATATTTGTTAGTTCTTCAACGACACTGACGTTACTCGACTCAAGCATTCTTGTATGGATTTTGACATCAATATCACTTTCAAAAACATTGGTTTCAGAGCTAGTAAACAGCCCTTCTTTATTCTTTGTTAAGCTTTTTGCGTGGGGGTTAACCAATTTGATTCGGTCAATGATTGCCGTTTCACTTGGCTGAGCGCCAACCGGTCTGATGGATATAGTTCCATCCGTTGCAATATCTAATTTTTCATAAGGAGGAATTGTAATAGGCCCACCCGTTCCCATAATGGGTTGATTTAATCCGTTAGTTAAATTTCCATTAGCTCCTATTTTTAAATCGCCCCGACGGCTTAATAATTCTTCACCATCTTTTCCTTGTATTACTAACCAACCTTCACCACGAATGGCGACATCTAAATCGTTGCCAGTTGTAATAACATTACCACTATCCAAACGATATCCTGGACGCTCACTCATTGCAAAAACACGTGTAGGCAAACCTTCTCCATAAGCTGGCATTGCTCTAAATTGAGCAAGATCTGCCTTAAAGCCTATTGTAGAGGCATTAGCAAGATTATGAGCAGTTTTGGCTTGAGCAAAGGTAGTTTCCCTTGCTCCCGTCATAGCAATGTAAAGTAGCTTATCCATCTAAAATCGTGCCTCTAGTACTAAATTATTATTAAATTTTTCTATCTAATATTAATAATTGCTTGGGTTACTGTATTTTCCGTTTCAATCGACTTTGCATTCGCCTGAAAATTTCTTTGGGATGCAATTAAATTTACCAGTTCTCCCGTTAAATCAACATTGGAAGTTTCAAGCGCACCAG
The DNA here is from genome assembly GCA_964601915.1 of uncultured Kangiella sp. GTDB lineage: Bacteria > Pseudomonadota > Gammaproteobacteria > Enterobacterales > Kangiellaceae. The sequence goes on from CAZRPK010000007.1 coordinate 38,739, forward strand.
AACGAATATTTCCAAAACTTGAAGTTACGGCTTCTCCAACTAAGGGGATACCTGAGTCAGTATTATCTTCCCAAGTATTGTTTCCTTTTTGAGATAACCCTTGAGCATTTTGAAATCTAGCTAAAGCAACTTTACCTAATGCTGTTGATTGTCCATTACTGAAGTTGGCTCTAACGACACCTGAATCAGAAATATCAACACCCGTTAATCGACCAATTGGAAAACCATTTTGTTCTAATGTATTAACTGTAAAAGGTGAAGAGAATTGGGTACTACTATTATTCAAATAATCAAAAGTTAAAGTACCAGTTGCAGCTGAGCCATTACCAAAATCTATCGCAGTAGTAACGACAGGATCAGGCGCTGTTGATTGTAATACACCGGAATTATTATAAGTCATACTATGAAACAACTGCCCTCCTGAACCGACAGTACCACCGGCAATATCTAAAGGTAAAACAGCGCCCGTATTATCAGTTGAGTTATAATAAGTACCCCATTGATTAGCACCTGTTTTTATGTAGTAAGCTGTCACCACATGACTTTCACCGAGTGAATCAAATACTGTTGCGGAGGTAGCATTAGTATAGGTTGAGGTTAACGCTGGATTAAATAACACTGGATCTAATATTGCTGCATCTGCTGGCAGATTAACACCAACATTTACAACTGATGTCGGCGTTGGAACACCTGCAGTTTGCGGCAATTGTAAAGAAACTGTATTTGATAAACTAGTTGCCGCTACGGTACCGTCTGCATTAACTGGGAAAACTTGTAAACGTGAACCGGCGTTATTTACCACAAATCCATTATTATCAACACCAAACTCACCGTTTCTAGTAAATAAATTATTCGCGCTTCCTTCACTTGGATCAAGAATAAAAAAACCTTCACCAGAAATTGCTAAATCCAATGTATTGGATGTGAATTCTAAAATACCTTGTCCAAATTGTTGAGCGACATTAGCCAGTAAAGTTCCACTTCCAATCGCCGTATTTGCAGATCCAAACGCAGAGCTTGCATATATATCTGCAAATTCAGCTCGTGAACCTTTAAAGCCTGTTGTACTTACATTTGCAATATTATTGCTGGTAATATTTAGAGCTGCTTGCGCTGCATTTAAACCACTGAGTGCTGTATTAAATGACATTATTTATTTCTCCTATTAGCCTACTGCTTTTACTTCATTAAAATTAATTTGTCCTAATCCGGTAAGATTTAATACGATACCGCCAAAACCACTTCCTAAATTAACACTTTGAACTTGTGCTCTTATTGATGTTGGGATTTGCTCCGCTTGCCCGTTCACACTCGCAAACGCAACAACTTCATATTGTCCTTCATCCAAGAACTCACCCTCCTCATTCTTACCATCCCAAAAGAATTCAATATCTCCCGCTTCACGATCACCGACGTCAACTCGACGTACAATTTCACCACTTGTATTTCGTATTTCAAATCTCAAATTATTCGCATGAGTCGGTAAGTTAATTTGCCCAGATATTCCGCCTTCTTCCGGCATAAACGCAACGGTTGAAGGGATAAGCACTTGTCGCCCAACTAAAGAAGAAGCTTGTAAAGCTTGGTTTGAAGTTAAAGACTCAGATAAGCTAGCAAACTGATTGTCTAAAGACTGCAAACTATCAAGACTTGCAAATTGAGACATTTGAGTAATAAATTCTTTACTATCAGTGGGCGCTAATGGATCCTGATTAGCTAATTGAGTCGTTAACAAAGCAAGGAAATCAGATTGTCCAAGCTCTTGTTTTGTCCCATTATCATCAGTTGGCGGTGCTGTTAATCCAATGTTGGTGTAAATGTTATCAACTACATCTGTTGTAATCGGCATTGTCTTTCTCTCTTTTAAAATAATCTAACGTTTAAATTAAATTTCTACTGATAAAATATTTTTGCTGTCTTGGTATTTTTTATTGACCGAGTGTTAAGGTTCGACTAATTAAGTTCTTCGCCATATTTGCCACCTGAACATTTGATTGATATGAGCGAGACGCTGAAATCATATTAGCCATTTCTTCAACCAAGCTGACATTGGGTGCATAAACATAACCCCCTTCATCAGCCAGTGGATTATTAGGCTCATACCGAGCAACTGGAGGTGCTTGGCTTTCAATGATCCCATCAACTCTAACCCCAGCCGAAACATCATTTCCTTGAGCAACATCTTTCATTATTGTGGAAAAGACTGGATGTCTTGCTTTATAAGCTTCACCACTACTACTTGCCACACTATCAGCATTAGCAATATTGCTTGCCGTTGTATTTAAGCGAACGGTTTGAGCTGACATTCCAGAACCGCTCACATTAAAAATATCGTATAACCCCATCGTAATTTCCTCTTTTACTCGCCCTTAATGGCGCTTAACAAACCTTTAATTCTACCTGTTAAGAATGTTAAACTTGCTTGATATTGCATGGCATTTTCAGCAAATTTTGTTTGTTCAATTTGAGCTTCAACCGTATTGCCATCACCTGTATCGGGTTGAAAAGGTATTCGATATGAAAGCCCAGGAATTTCGCCTCCGACTTTAGAATCCCCGTACTTAGAATCAATATGATTAAAATGCGTTTTATGCAAGCTTGAATTCATTTTTGATTGTTGATTAATGAGCGCCTGCTGAAAATCAATATCCCGCGCTTTAAAATTGGGAGTATCTGCATTGGCTAAGTTGTTTGCCAAAACCTCTGCTCTTTTCGCCTTGAGACTTAGTGCTGATTCGTGAATACCAAATGCTGTGTTAAAGTTAATCGCCATATTTTTTCGCTATGTTAAAAAATCGTATATTTGAATTCTATCTCGACTAAAAAAGCCGATTAAATTCAAAAATGCAATTCATGTGCCAATTGAATAAAATATTGCGAAAGGTAATAGCTGTTGAGGTTTGAGCGGGTTGAAAGGCTGATTGATAAGTTATAGTGAGGTTAAAAAAGGAATAACGGCAAACCATTACCGCAAGTAACCATTATTTGGACTAAAAGGGTTTAGATTAAAGAGGTTAATATTTAAAATAGGTTAGGAGCAAATATTTTCTAAATAGGTTTTTGATAAACTAGACCAGGATTGCATCGAATCATATCCAATTTTTTGCAATCTTTAGTAAGAGATTCAGAAGCGCCAAGAAATAGGTACCCACCAGGTTTTAAGCTATCAATTAAACCATTTAAAACCTTGGTTTTATTTTCTTGGGAAAAATATATCAGTACATTTCGGCAAAAGATAATTTCAAATTTTCCAAGATTAAAAGGTGCATCCAACAAGTTCATTAATTGATAGCGGATTTTATTGCGCAAATTGGATTTTATTTGCCAGCTATTTAATTCGATTGAGTCAAAATATTTTTTTAATTTATCCTGCGGCAAACCTCTTTTTAACTCGATATCTTGATATATCCCTTGTTTTGCTTTGTCTAATATTCGACTCGACAAATCAGTCGCTATAATATTACCATGATTAAAAGTTCCCAATTCATCCAATAGCATCGCTAGTGAAAAAGGTTCTTGACCAGAAGAGCACGCTGCACACCAAATTTTAAATGAACCTTTTTTACTAAACTCTGGGATTAACTTTTTTTTCATATATTCAAAAGGATAACTATCACGAAACCAGAGAGTTTCGTTAGTAGTCATTCGATCAATGACTTTTTGTAGTAATTGATCGTTGGTAGGTCGTTCGATCTGAATTAGCAAATCGGTTAGGGATGCAATATTACATTCTTTAATAAAGTTAGCTAGCCTACTTGATACCAAGTATTGCTTATTATTTCCTAACAAAATACCACTTTTACGCTCTAAAAGGTTCTTAAACCTATCATAATCAGAGGCAGAGATTTCCATAAATTATACTTTTCCGTCTTGCAGTTTAATAGAATTAATTATAATAAATCACTAATCATCCATATCCATGCGTCTTTGAACCGCTTTGGCCAGTTCATCAGGATTAAATTTGGGTATAAAATCATTTGCTCCCACCTTCTCAACCATTGCTTCATTAAAAACACCACTCAATGATGTATGTAACATAACAAACATTCCTTTCAGTTTTTCATTGCTACGAATTTCGGAAGTTAAAGTATAACCATCCATTTCAGGCATTTCTATATCAGAAATAAGCATCAAAACTTGATCTTCAACTCTTGTGCCATCGGAAACAAGCGCTTCGAGATAGTCATAACATTCCTGACCATCTTTAAATACTTTAGTGACAAAACCAAGTTGCTCTACCGTTCTTTTAACTTGGTTACGGGCTACTGACGAATCATCAGCAATGAGCAACAATTTATCTTCGGGAGCAACCCCTGCCGATTGTTCAATAATTTCAGCACTAACTGTTTGATTATTAGGCGTTATTTCAGATAAAACCTTCTCTACATCTATAATTTCTACTAGTTTATTATCAATATTCGTGACTGCAGTTAAATAATGAGTATCACCGGATCCAGCAGGTGGCGGATGGATCTCATTCCAATTCATATTAACTATTCTTTCTACCGATTTAACTAAAAAGCCCTGCACTCGCCTATTGTATTCTGCAATAATAACAAAACACTTTTCAACATCACCTAAACATGCTCCACCTACAGCCATACTTAAATCAATAACCGATATAGCTTTCCCTCTAATTTGAGCAATCCCTCGAACAACAGGATGACATTGAGGCATTGTCGTTAACGGAGGGCACTGAATCACTTCTCGAACTTTAAACACATTAATCCCGTAAAGCTGCTTCCCTTCAAGACTAAACATTAAAAGCTCTAATCGATTCTGCCCCACCATTTGAGTTCTTTGGTTAACGGTATCGAGAATACTTGACATTTTTACACCCTCTTTTCTATTTTGGCATATTAGTTGCAAACTCTTTTATTAACGATAAGTAAGTCGCTAATTATTTAAATTTGGCACTAATTGATCTAATTGCAATCTTAATCTAACGTAAAAACAAACTGAAAGATTGAAACAAGACCGATTGATTGCATTAAGTATAGTAAAAATAATAGAGAGCGTAGGATAAAGATGAAGTTTTTTGCTAAAATGTACATTCAAGCACCCAAGTTGATTTCACCCAATCGATTGACGTTAATAACGGTCTTATCTCTTTTTATCTGCAATATTACAAAATCAACTGAAATTACACCGTATGAAAACCTTAATGATATTAGAAATACGGCAAAAATTTTCCTTGAGGAAAAGACAACATCTGCCGATACAAAGGACATTGAATTAAATATTGGACAGATTGATCCCAGATTAAAATTAAAAAAATGTAATCAACCATTAGTTGCATTTTTACCACAAGGATCTAAATCTCTGGGTAAATTAAGTGTAGGAATAAAGTGTAATGGGCCGGTGCCATGGAAAATTTTTCTTTCCGCGACAAAATACCAGTTTCAAACCGTAGTCATTGCGAATAACTCTTTAGCGAAAGGAAAACTTATTTCAAAGCAAGATTTAGCCTATAAACGAGTCAGGATATCTAATTTTAGAAAGCAGCCCGCAGTTAACAGTAATCAAGTCGTGATGACTAGTCCTCGTCGATTTATTAGAGCGGGGTCTATTATATACAGAAACAATATTTGTATGATTTGTAAAGGTAATACAGTCAATGTTAGTGCCGGTTCGGAATTTTTTAGCATTAATTTAGAAGCGGAGGCGTTAGCGGATGCTTCTATTGGAGAAAGAGTCAAATTAAGAAACTCCAAATCTCGACGAATATTTGACGGTATGGTCATAGGAAGAAATAAAGCTCAAGTCCAGTTACTTAAATAGATATGCTTGGTTTGAGTAGATATTTATTAAGCTTAAATAAAAACTTGTTTAAGCTAGGTTATTAAATTGATTGGAACTTGAATTCGAGGAACAATAACTAAATGATATTAGACGTTAGAAATATCGATACAAGTCAAGCAAAAGCTTTGTTAGGCTCGGCATCAGGTACGAAAAAAGCATCTGGTGTAAAAAAAACGAGTTCAAAAAATAAAAATTTAAGCGCGATGGTATCAGAAGATGATTCCGTTGAACTGACAGGATTTGCTGATCAAATTAGCAAATTAGTGAATCAAATGAAAACAGCTCCAGCGGTTAATCCGGATAGAGTTTCTCCGATTATAGATAAGTTAACTAACGATGAATACGAAATTGAATACATACAAGTTGCAAATAAGCTTTTAGATTTTGAATCTGCTTATTAATAATTACACCACTAAGAACAGGATACACCATGAATAAAGTACAAGAGTTTAAAACATTCATCAATCTTTGGTTAACTTCATATCAGAAGCTAAATGACTTATTAGAGAGTGAAAAAAAGGCTTTAGAAAAAAGAGACTATAAAGGCTTAGAAAAATTAGTTTCTGATAAAAATATTTTGGTTAATCAAATTAATGAACAACCAATTCCACAACAAGATTTTAATGGTCAACTATCCCATAGTAAAATTACGCCTATCAAGGAATCAGCTCTTACTAAATTGAATAAAGCGAAAATTTTCTGTTTAAATTCTGTCGAATTAAAAACTAGTTGGGAGGCTCTCATCACATTAGTTGGCGAATGTCATTTTAAAAATGAAGTTAATGCCAAAATGGTGCAACTAATAACTATCTCTACCAAAAGAACTTTCAACTTAATTAAGGGCTTAGATCCAGACAATAACATTTATAACCGCGAAGGAAGCCGAAGTTTAGTGCAACATCAAGGTCAGTCTATAACGGCTTGAAAAATGAAAACTCACAGTGCTTATTCCTTTTGCTGAGCCATCCAAAGTGCGTAATACTCACCTTTAAGTTTAATCAGCTCTTCATGGTTTCCTGTCTCTTTTATTTCGCCTTTTTCTAGAACAATAATTTTATCGGCATTGATAATGGTGGAAAGGCGGTGTGCAATCATTAGGCTAGTCGTTTGAGATGATATTTCATTTATCGCTTTAAGTATTGAAGCTTCAGCATGGCTGTCGAGTGACGATGTCGCTTCATCAAAAACATAAATTGCAGGTCGTTTCAAAATCGTTCTGGCAATTGCAACTCTTTGTTTTTCGCCGCCAGATAATTTTAATCCTCTTTCGCCCACTTGAGTTTCGAGTCCCTCAGGTAATTCTTTAATAAAAGCATCTAAATGAGCCATCAGAATGGCTTCTTTCACCTCCTTATCTGAAGCGTCCGGCCTGCCATATCGAACGTTTTCGAGAATTGAATTATTAAATAAAACGGTATCTTGAGGAACGATGCCAATTGTTTTTCTTAACGAATGTTGAGTGATTTTATGGATAGGTTGACCATCAATTTTGATAACACCAGCATTTGGGTCATAAAATCGGAAAAGCAGTTTGACTAAGGTTGATTTACCCGATCCACTTTTTCCAACAACGGCTAAGGATTCGCCTTTATTTATGCGAAGATTGAGATTTTTAATGATCTTTCTTTTATCATTGTAAGCAAAACTGACATCTTCAAATTGAATGGCTCCGTCACTTACAACAAGTTCTTTAGCATCTTTTGAATCGTCGATATTGGGTTTAATTGCCAATAACTTAAACATTTGTTCAATATTGATCAGTGACATTTTGATTTCACGGTAAACAAAACCAAGAAAATTGAGCGGGATAAATAATTGCATCATAAAAGCATTCACTAAAACAAAATCACCAATGCTCATTTCATTATTTTGTACACCGACTGTAGCGAGTAGCATCATAGCTGTCATAGATATGCTAATAATTAGAGCTTGTCCGCCGTTAAGGGCAAAGAGAGAGAGTCTATTTTTACGACGAGCGACTTCCCAATCAGCTAGATTTTTATCGTATTTATTCGCTTCAAAAGATTCATTTGTGTAGTACTTAACGGTTTCATAGTTAAGTAGGCTATCGATCGCTTGGCTACTGCTATCCGAATCGGCTTTGTTTGCTTCCCGTAAAAATCGATTTCGCCACTCTGTCATTTTGACGGAAAATAGAACATAACAAAGAATTGAAACGAGCGTTACTGCCGCAAATTTCCATCCGTATTGAGTAAAAAAAATGGCTATAACGATCATTATTTCAAATAGCGTTGGTACTATGTTGAATACTAAAAATCGCATAAGGAAATTGATCCCGCTAGTTCCTCGTTCAATATCTCTTGAAAGACCACCTGTTTTTTTGTTTAAATGGAAATCTAAGTCGAGCTTGTGCAGGTGTTGAAAAACTCGGTAGCCTATACGTCTCATTGCCCGTTCTGTCACGCGACCAAATAATGTGTCTCTAATTTCACCGAATAACACATTGGCGAGTCTGAGTGAACCGTAAACAAGTACTAATCCAATCGGTGCTAACATCCATAATTTGTCAGTCGTTTCAGTTTGACTAAGTTGATCAACAATTTCTTTAATCAGAAATGGCAGCCCTATATTTGCTAACTTTGCTAAAGCTAGAAAAATTAAAGCTAAAAAAATGCGAGTTTTAAACTCCATCAAGTAGGGGATTAGGTTTTTTAACACATTCCAGTTATCTACAGGCGCTTGCGAGTCATTTGAATCAGGTAAATGTTGTCGATGTTTCATATCAGCGAAACCTGCACTAATTTCGATCGGTGCCAGATTAAATCATACCTTTTAAGCTGTCACAAAGAATATAGTGTTTTTAAATTAAATTCTTTAATGAAACGTTATGCCAATCTCTGTAAAATAAGATCTTATTCGCAGTTGAACAAAATGATGATGGCTAATATAGATTTTAGAGAAAGTTACGAACGATTTATTTTTGAGGCAAACGAGCTGGAAATCGTTTGGAATCTCCAATCTGATGAGGGATTTGCCATTTGTGAGTCATCTCAAGACGAAGGTGTTTTAGTGATGCCTTTTTGGTCAATTGAAAAAGGTGCAAAAGATGCGTGCTCTGAGGATTGGTCTAATTATAAGCCAAACCCAATTAGAATTGATGATTTCATAGACGCTTGGTTACATGGTTTAGAAGAAGATAACACCTTGGTTGGTATCAATTGGAACCGAGAGCTTGAGGGTGTAGAAATAGAACCGATAGTGCTGATAGATGATTTGCTTGATGAAGACTAGTATAAACAAACGAAACCTAGACTAATTGATTAAAATTACTCGAATAACTTTTGCCTTTTCGTAGGCTTTTGGGTAGAATCGCGCGCCTATGGCGGATAGCTCAAAAAATTGCAGTGACGACAGAATGGAAAAAGAAAATTCAAGTCGTAAAAAAGCAAACCTAATACAACCAAGAAAGTTAGCGTTGAAAGAAGGAGAGTTGCAGTTTTTGTGGGATGTCGCTGATTTTACCCGATTAGATGGCTTGTTATATTCAAATCAAGGTAAAATAACTGTACATGTTAGCGGTGAGCAAGATAATAGACATCGTAGTTTGATAAAAGTACGAATTAAAGCTGATTTTCAATTAGAATGCCAAACGACTTTTGAAGCTTTAGAGTATAATATTGATACAATTATCACTTATTGTACGGTGATTAAAGAAGAACAAATTACGGAAGTTGAAGAAGAGTTTGAAGCGCTTTTGGTAGAAGATGGCATCGTTGATATAAAGTCAGTGATAGAAGATGAACTGATATTAGCAATACCAATTGCTGCTAATAGAGCAATTGAAGAAACCGATGTAAAGGTTTCTTATGGAGAATTACCAAAAGAGTCGGCTAAAAAGAATCCTTTTGAAGTTTTACAAGGTTTCAAGGTTGATTAAAAATAGTTTAAATAAAACAAAATTTTAAAAACTTAACATTATATTACTAAACGGAGTCAATCCAATGGCAGTTCAAAAAAGCAAAAAATCACGCGCTCGTCGTGGCATGCGTCGCTCACATGATGCGTTAACAGATCACACAACATCATTGTCAGAAGATCAAACAACAGGTGAATTACACTTACGCCATAATATGACTGAAGATGGTTATTACCGTGGTCGTAAGATTGTTTAATTATCGTTAAATTGATAATTAACCTTATCCTAATTTTTTAATTGCCAGTGGCATATTTAAAAATAGCGATAGATTGTATGGGGGGCGACTTTGGCCCCTCAGTCATTATTCCTGCAGTACATCAGTCACTTCTTAAACATCAGAGGCAAAAAGCGTCTTTGAATCGCAAGATAGATCTAAAATCTTCACTAGCAGAATCAAGTAACGTCGATTTTAAGCTTTTTGGTAACGAATCAGAGATATTATCTGAGTTGTCTAAAGCAAAAATTCTTAACCACCCCAACATCAGTATTATCCCATCTGAAGATGATGTTTTAATGACGGATAAGCCATTAACAGCCCTTAAAAAGAAAAAGCGATCATCTATGAGACTCGCGTTAGAATCTGTTCGAGATGGGCGTTCAAATGCTTGTGTCAGTGCTGGTAATACTGGAGCGCTAATGGCTGTCGCAAGATTCATATTAAAGATGCTCCCAGGGATCGATCGACCAGCAATCATCTCAGCCATTCCTACACTAAAAGATTCATCGGTTTATTTGCTAGATTTAGGAGCCAATATTGACTGTGATGAACATCGACTGTTTCAATTTGCTGTGATGGGTAATGTTCTTTGCAAAAGTATTGATAACATTGAAAATCCAAAAATAGGGCTTTTAAATGTAGGTGAAGAGGAAATAAAAGGCTCTGAGCGCCTTAAACAAGCTTCAAAACTGTTATATGCTCACAGTGGGTTAAACTATTGCGGTTTTGTTGAAGCAAACCAAATTTTTACTGGTGATTACCAAGTGATTGTCACTGATGGGTTTACCGGAAATAGCGTTTTAAAGGCATCCGAAGGATTAAGTGAATTCTTAATAACCAAATTAAAATTAGCTTTCCAAAATAGTTGGTGGACTAAATGGATTGCTATTTTTGCAAGACCTGTTATTAATATTTTTAAAAATGAGGTTAATCCAGAGCGCTATAATGGAGCTAGTTTTATAGGATTAAGAGGCATCGTTATCAAAAGCCACGGTGGAGCAAATGTGAATGCGACATTTTTTGCTATTGAAGAGGCTGTAACACAAGCAATAAAAAAAGTACCTAGCCGTATTAGAGAAAGTTTGCAGGCAAAAGTAGGCATCTGAATTAGTTAATCACTATAGCAATAATCAATGGTCTGAGGAGTATTAAATTGACTAGCATTAAATGTTGTACTTGATATAGTGCGCAGGATTTTTTTCGCATTACCTTTTTTATTAACCCATACGTATTTATACAAGCGTATCTGGAGATTTAATGTCTAACTTAACCGGTGATTTGAACAAAAGTCTGGCTTTTATATTTCCTGGGCAAGGCTCGCAATCGATTGAAATGTTGAGCTCTTTTTCTGATGTAACAGAAATTGTGCATACTTTCGAGCGAGCATCTGATGCAATTGGTTATGATATCTGGAAATTATGTCAAGAAGGACCAGTTGAATCATTAAATGAAACCGACAAAACTCAACCCGCTCTTTTAACTGCCAGTGTGGCATTGTGGAACTATTGGAAAACCATCGGTCCATTACCCGGTATTATGGCTGGACACAGTTTGGGTGAATATTCTGCACTAGTTTGCGCTGGTATTCTAAATTTTGAAGTTGCTATAAAGTTAGTTGAAAAACGCGGTCAATTAATGAAACAGGCGGTTCCTGCTGGTATTGGTAAAATGGCGGCGATTATAGGTCTAGACGATGATAAAATTGACTTGGCTTGCACTCAGTCGGCGGGATCTCAAATCGTTTCACCCGTTAACTATAATTCTCCAGGGCAAACAGTTATAGCAGGCAATGCAGAAGCTGTTGAGAGAGCTATGGAAGCATGTAAAGAAGCAGGGGCAAAAAGAGCACTACCATTAGCCGTGAGTGTTCCATCTCATTGTATGTTGATGAAGTCGGCGTCGGAAGCCCTAGAATCAGAGTTATCTAATATTTTGTTAAACCAAAGTGAATCAAGAGTGATTAATAACGTTGATGTTAAAATTGAGTTAGAACCTGCGAAAATCAAAGATGCCTTAGTCAGACAACTATATTGTCCTGTCAATTGGTCTAAAAGCATAGAATTAATGGTCAATGATGGAATTGAAACGTTAATCGAATGTGGATCTGGAAAAGTGTTGAGTGGATTAAATAGGCGCATAAATCGATCGTTAAAGTCGTTATCACTACAGGATTTAAACTCATTAAATCAATCAGTTGAATCATTTAATTAAAGTAAATACTAGAAATATATGGTCGTGAGAAAGTAAGTAGCCAACAAATAATAGAATTTAAAATTAGTAATATAATATAGAATTAGAAATTAAAAAGGGGAATTCAATGTCAGATAATCGTTTAGTGCTTGTCACTGGCGCATCACGTGGAATTGGTAGAGCCATTGCGGAAAAATTAGGAAGTGATGGTTTTACACTTGTGGGAACTGCCACTTCAGAAAATGGTGCATCAAACATTAGTGACTATTTTAGGGAACAAGGTATTCAAGGTGAAGGCATGGTGGTTAATGTCTCACAAGCTGAATCTATTGCAGAATTAATTAAATCAATTAAAGAAAAATACGGTAAAACACCAGAGATTTTAGTTAATAATGCTGGGATAACTCGCGATAATTTATTAATGAGAATGAAAGATGATGAATGGGATTTAATCATTGAAACAAATTTAACATCAATATTTCGTCTAGCGAAGGCATGTTTAAGAGGAATGATGAAAGCCAAATTTGGTAAAATCATAAATGTTGGCTCAGTTGTGGGAACAACTGGGAACCCCGGTCAAACTAATTATTCTGCTGCAAAAGCCGGTTTAATCGGTTTTTCAAAATCATTAGCAAAAGAAGTTGGTTCTAGGGGAATAACGGTTAATGTCGTTTCTCCAGGTTTTATCGATACAGACATGACAAAAGTACTCGATGACAGTCAAAAAGACTCATTATCTGCAACTATCCCACTTAATCGTTTAGGCAAACCAGAAGAAATTGCCTCTGTAGTAAGTTTTTTAGCATCAAATGGTGCAAATTATATAACTGGTGAAACTATCCATGTAAATGGCGGAATGTACATGGGATAAGCGCTAAACCATTATTCAGTCGGCTTTACTTGTATAATTTGAGGTCAGACCTTAAAATAAGCGCAAATAGTTACTTGCAACTTTATAGAAAATCAATAAACTACACGCCTCAGCATACGCTGTTTAATTTTAGAGGAAGAATAAAGACATGAGCACTATAGAAGACCGCGTAAAAAAAATCGTTATTGAACAATTGGGTGTTAAAGAAGACGAAGTTACATTAGAAGCTTCTTTCGTTGATGACCTTGGAGCAGACTCTTTAGATACCGTTGAGTTAGTCATGCTTTTAGAAGAAGAGTTTGATACAGAAATTCCTGATGATGAAGCCGAGAAAATCAATACTGTTTCTGCTGCGGTTGACTACATAAAAGCAAACGTAGAAGACGCATAAGTCTTTAAACCTTGCTCGTCAGCAAAACTAAGATTTATAATTTTAGTTAAAAGTAATATATTAAACGTTTGATTTGTTTCTATTTCATCGTTTGGCTTGTTTAAGCCGATTAGAGCTACATTGGATCACCTAATGTGGCTTTTTTTATTCCTATTTATGTGCACAATAAAAGAGAAGAGCAATTGATGAAAAACCGCGTTGTGATAACAGGGATGGGCATGGTTAGCCCTATAGGAAATGACGTTTTAACCTCATGGCAATCATTGATGGAAGGAAAAAGTGGAGTTGAAATTATATCTGAATTTCAAGACATAGGATTGTCAACCTATATCGCTGCAAAGGTTAAAGGTTTAAATGTAGAACAATACATGGCTAAAAAAGATGCCCGAAAATATGACATATTTGTTCAATATGGTGTATCTGCATCGGTTCAAGCTATTAAGGACTCTGGATTAGAAGTGACTGATTCAAATGCCCACCGTATTGGTGTTTGTTTGGCTGCAGGTATAGGTGGAATGAAGTCTATAGAAGAAAACCATAAAAAACTGCTTGATAAAGGTCCTCGGAGAGTTTCACCTTTTTATATTCCCGGCTCTATCGTTAATATGGCTGCTGGACAATTGTCGATCATGTATGGATTAAAAGGTCCCAATATTTCTATTGTTACCGCATGCACCACGGGTGTGCATAACATAGGTCATGCCGCTAGAATGATTGCTTATGGCGATGCCGATGCAATGGTAGCAGGTGGTTGTGAGATGACCACTACACCATTGACAATGGCTGGTTTTGCATCAGCTAAAGCGCTTTCGACCAATAATGAAAACCCTACTTTAGCTAGCCGCCCTTGGGATAAAGATCGAGATGGCTTTGTACTAGGTGAAGGCGCTGGAGTGATGGTACTAGAGTCTTTAGAGAGCGCTACAGCCAGAGGTGCAAATATTTATGCAGAATTGACAGGTTTTGGTATGTCTGGTGATGCCTATCATATGACTTCACCACCGGCTGATGGCGAAGGTGGCGCTTCTGCAATGATAAATGCTCTAAACGATGCCAAAATCAGTTCTGAACAAATCAGTTACATTAATGCTCATGGCACATCCACACCGGCAGGTGATTTGGCAGAAACAAGTGCTGCAAAAACAGTTTTTGGTGACCATGTGTACAATTTAAAGATGAGTTCCACAAAATCCATGACAGGTCATCTTTTAGGCGCAGCAGGTAGTGTTGAAGCAATATTTACAGTGAAAGCGTTGCAAGAACAAATTGCACCACCGACGATTAATTTAGACACCCCAAGTGAAGGCTGCGACTTGAACTATGTTGCACACACACCTCAAGAAACAACAATGGAACATGCATTATGTAATTCTTTTGGTTTTGGAGGCACTAACGGTTCTCTTTTGTTTTCTAAATTCAATTAGAGAACTAAAGTTGTCGTTTCTCAAACCCCTTTTTTTAGCAACTGTCACATTTGCTTTAATCTGGAGTTCTATTTCTTGTAGTGAGGAAAGAACTAACAGACCGTTTACACTTAATACTGATAAAATAACGCAAGGTAGTTTAGTTATAGGTAAGCTCAAATCAGGCTATGCTATTAATCTAAATGGAACTAACCTACCAATAACGGCAGGTGGATATTTCGTTTTCGGCATTGGCAGAGATGAAATAGAAGAAGTGACTCTAGTTACATTTTTAACAAAAGCACGTAAGAAAACCTCTCAACTCTTTGTCTTTAAAATTAATCAAAGAGATTGGAAAATAGAACATATTAATGGATTACCTAAATCAAAAGTTAATCCACGCTCTAAGAAATTACGTAATAGAATTAAGAAAGAAACAATACTCGTTAAACAAGCAAGAGCGGTTAAAAGCCAACGTACTGATTTTATTTCTTCCCTTATAAAACCTGCACAAGGCAGGATCTCAGGCGTTTATGGTAGTCAAAGGATCTTAAATGGTTTTAAAAAGCAACCTCATTATGGACAAGATATAGCGAATAAAATTGGTACACCTGTAATAGCGCCTATCAGCGGGATGATTACACTTGCAGAAAGTAGTCTATTCTTTTCGGGCGGAACCATTATTATTGACCACGGTTTTGGTGTTAGCACCACCTATTTACATTTAAGCCAAATAAATGTCAAAGTAGGGCAAGAGGTTAATCAATCAGACAAAATTGGTGAAATAGGTGCAACAGGACGAGTAACCGGACCACATTTAGATTGGCGCCTTAACTGGAACACGACTAGACTAGATCCTGCCTTATTGGTTAAATCTAGATAAATTAGTTGGAGATTAGTAGCTTAGGCCTAAATTGTGATATTCATCCCTCATTGTTAATTATCTCAGGTTAAAATTCGTTACATAATGATAAATTGATTTATGTGGATAAGAATTTATTAAACTAGTCTTTTGACTACAAACAATAAAATGATCAGGAATATAATGCGCTCCATTTCTAAATTCACTTTTC
The DNA here is from genome assembly GCA_964601915.1 of uncultured Kangiella sp. Taxonomy (GTDB): domain Bacteria; phylum Pseudomonadota; class Gammaproteobacteria; order Enterobacterales; family Kangiellaceae. The sequence continues at coordinate 54,623 of CAZRPK010000007.1, forward strand.
TATTTCTTTTGATGGTTTCTTTTAGCCCCAAAGCCACAGAAAACAATGCCATCAATTTAACAGGCGTTTACGGGTTTGATAGTAACCCACATCATTTACCTGATTCTCAAAGCGTTATTCAAGAAGAATACTGGAAGGCATCAGTTTTAATTGATACGAATTATGATGAGCTTCTTTTCTTCTCTGCTGATGTCAATAAAAGCCAATATATTAACGACGAAAGAGCCGATAATTTTAATGCATCTGTGGAGTTGAGAATTGATTCAACTTTTGGTTTTGAAGATATTGATTTAGCCTACGAGCTCACCTACGGTTTTGATACACTAGATAAAACATATGTTAGCCAATACACTGGATTTATCGGCACATTTGGCGGTCAATCAATCGCAAATCGATATGACTTTGATGAAACCAATTATCAAGCAAAATTAAAATATAAACCTTATCGAACATTAGAAGTCGCATTAACTTATACTTCTTTTGATAGAATTTACCAAGAACTTGAGGTTGTTGGATTAACCAGCCTAGACAATAAGAAAAGTATTTATCAGTTAGGTATGGAATATTTAGCATCTGAGAAAGGACGATTTTTCATCAATGGCGAGTATAGTGAAACGATCTATAAAGAGCGTCTTTCAAGAAATCTACAAGCTGCGACTATTCCTGATGAACTTCTAGAATTAGAAATGTATGATGTTAATATTGGATATATCTACCAGCCAGAAAAGGGTATCCATTGGGAATATAAATACAATTATCAAAACCATAGAGACAAATCATCAGGGTATTACAACGGTGTTCAAGGATTTATCACTATGACGGGTAAATATGCAATAAATAATTTTCACCATATTTACGGCACTTTAGGATATTATAAATTCTCCTTTAAAAATCAAGATAATGTAATCCTAAACCCAAGAGAAGAAGATGCTAAAGAATACTATGGTACGGATATAAAATTAAGCTACGAATGGATAATAGCAACATTATTTAAAACCAATTTAGCGGGCTATGCTGATATTGGCTACACAAAATATATAAATAAAGATATCATTTTCTCCTATCAACAAGCCTATGCAGGAATCGGTATCCGTTGGTCTGTATTTTAAGCTTGATTCAAATCTCAGTTACGTTATGATGCATTTTTCTAGAAATACAAGCCATACCAATCGCTTAAAGCGCCTGTAGCTCACTTGGATAGAGCGAACCCCTCCTAAGGGTTAGGTAGCAAGTTCGACTCTTGCCAGGCGCACCATATCATAATCACCTGTCGCAAAAGTACCGCAAAACCTTATGGAGTCTGCGACAGAGGGTGTTCGAAATCCTTCATTTTTGGTGTAAGCTAAATTGTTCTTAAAGAGCATTTTTAAGGCTGCTCTCTTCTGCACTATATCGTTGGAAGCCCATAATTTATTGGGGCGGTGAACG
>CAZRPK010000008.1:0-46872 GCA_964601915.1 uncultured Kangiella sp.
ACAGGAAATGAAAAAAGCGGCTTAAAAACAGTCCAAAAAAACTTGACCATTACATACTGCTGCAACAATAAAACTATTAGAGCCTTATAAAGATGCAGTATTAACGATTACAGCTGATAATGGTAAAGAGTTTGCGTATCACGAAAGAATGACAGAAGCTCTCAAAGCTAAAGTTTATTTCGCCGATCCCTATTGTTCATGGCAACGGGGTCTAAACGAAAATACGAACGGATTACTAAGGCAATATTGGCCAAAGAAAACAGACTTTAAAAAAGTCTCGCAAAAATCAGTTTCCTCCGTCATAGTACAACTCAACAATCGACCGAGAAAAAAGCTAAACTATAAAACGCCTGCTATTAAAATGGCAGAATATATGGCTGCTATTGTAGCTTAAATCATTATGCACTTGTGGGTTGAATCTGCGATGATTATTGGTATAGAATATCTCAAAAAAATCTAAAAATATTTTTCTGCTCAGTTATTTTGTGATCGTGCAAAGCTCTCAAAATAATATTAAAGTCTCAGGAATTCAAATAAAATCATTGTTCAGAAGTAATAAGTTAGAGAAAATATTATCAATGATCACCCGGCAAACGAATTTCATTTAAAGTGGCAGGAACAATATTAAACTCATCCGTTTCAGCATCGACACCACAACTCTCAGGTGGAATAGATGTCCACGGAATAACATCAGATACATCTTCTAATACTTCTTCAGCTAACTCATCTCTTAGCTCAAAAGTTTGATAGAAAAAGCGATCAACACATGATGTCGACTCGACTCTTGCTCTTGGTCTTACTTCAACGGGATCATCCAACCCCAACATCGCATAAACTCTTTCACTATTATATGAGTCTTTTGCTGTAATAATAGTTGGTGCGTCACTTCCGTTTAATTGAGTTGATGATACGACTAAGCCAGGTTGACCACCTTTTTCATTTTGTCCTTGATGTAAAACTAAGCGAATTGGTGTATATCGACCATCAATATACTCTAATCCGAGCATTGTACCGTTATTTTCGTCACCAGTATGCCAGCGGCAAATGGCTAAACGCCAATGAGGAGCAGGATTATCATCCATATACTCTCTTATTAAAGCAATATTTCCTAAGTCAACGTGTGGCAACATAAATTGTCTTGTACAAATTCCTATACCACCACTACTGACATTAATTGCACCCCATGACAATTGTTGGATATCTTTATGGTTGGTTAAATTTACAATTTCTTCGGCAGATAAAGTTGAACCATCATTTTGTGAAACAAGACCGAGTATCCGTATAATATCGCGCAAACCCCATACAACATCAATCTTTGACACTATGGGATAACGGCGGTTATCTCTTTTAATTCTATGGTTCCAATGTCGGCTAACATGTTGCCAAAGATAAGAGGCCGTTGAAAGTTTTATTGATTTATTAAAACTATTGTCGGGAATTTTACCTTTTTCATCTAGGGTTTCAGAATCAAATTTTATTTGTCTTATCAAATTGTAAGTTAATAATAAACGAATTTTTGGGTCTTCTGGATCATCGAGTTCTTGTGTCACAAAATTAGGTTTGTTTTCACTAGTAATATCAATAATGAAACACTCTTCCTTTCTAAAATCATCAGGATTTTCAGAAATCCTTGCCAATTTAACCCACAAGTGTAAATAATGAAATAAATACCAATGCTCACCGCGATCGAGATGATAGGGATCAGCTAGTGCAAGCAAGCAATTTCTAATATAACTCTGTTGGATTGAAGGCAAACAGTAAGTCTTATCATTTTCTATTACTATATCCGTATATTCTTTCTTTCCGGCATAGGCATATAAAGAGTTGATTTCACGCCAGAGGTAAATAGGGATTGGTGAATAAAGTTCGTATTGTTCAATTAACATTAGACCCAAGTAAAAAATTGAAAAATCTATGGAGCGAATTTCAACTTTGTTTTTACCAAAAAATTGCTTTTTCCCCTGAGCATCACTAACGATAATTTTGTGTGCAAAAGCCATTTCTTTAGTAAAGATGTGTAACTTATCAATCATCTTTTCATTTGTAGAGTTGTTTTTAAGAGAGGCTTTAACATTAGGCCTAAAATAATCATGTACAAAGGTATAGGTTTCATCAAAAAACTTCACTAACTCAGAGCGCTGTTTATAAGAAAGTTCGGTGCGGTTTAGGCTAGATATAGCCCGAGTTAACTCAGGTAAGGTTTTTGACATATCAGCAAGCGGCAACGATTTTAGCCATCGCGCTAATTTAGTCGGCTCGGTTTCAACTAAAATATGTTGACCGACCTGCTGTGAAGGGATTGTTAGTTTAATTCTTTCCATGTGAATAGAAGTATAGCCCAATTAACTTATTTTAGGTTGAATATCTGGGGCATATTTTAAACTGCCCGCTGATTAGTTTAGTTCATTTTTGAGTTAACTAATTGATTAGTAGTTATTAATCCGTAATAATGCAACCTTCTTGCAAAATATTTGCTGTGTGCTGAGTTAGGAATGTGAATAATTCACTTCAAGAAATTAATATATCAATATAATGAATAAAACTATACCATACCTAAATACTTTATTTCTATGCTTTGTCGTTGTACTTTTAATGTCGTGCAACCCTAAGCACGATTTTGTCTATCTAACAGGAAAGCCTGGGGATTTAGAGGATTTAAAAGGTCATTGGATTATTTTAAATTTTTGGGCAGAGTGGTGTTCACCTTGCAGGGCAGAAGTGAAAGTTCTATCTGAGATTGCCAATGAAAATCAGATCCCTAACCTTTCAATTGTAGGGATTAGTTATGATCCATTAGAAATGCCTGATTTAAAACGAATTGTTGGAGATTGGCAATTTGGTTATCCCGTTATTTCAACTCATCCTGCACCCATTTTACCTTTCAGTCTTCCTAAACAATTACCAGCCTTATACATTTTATCCCCTGAACTTAAGCTTGTCGCTAAAGTTAATGGTGAGCAAGATCTTAAAAGTATCAACAAACTGTTGAATTCCTTACGAAATAAAATTAATTAATGCGTCTAACAAGTATAAATCCTTAGTTTTTGTGAGCCAGTCTAGGTTTCCTCGTCTTGGTGTGATATAAGATTCTGAGCTTGATTTAGCACTTATGTCTGCGCTTATTCAAAATGGTTTAATAAATGGCCTTTGTCCTTTTGTATATGGACTATAATTGGACTTACTTTAAGTACTTCCTTATCTATTTAATAGCAAAAGAGAATTAAAATTATGCCTTTAGTTCATGACAGATTTTTATTAAAGTCTGCGATCTCGCTAGTATTCTTCCTATTTTTAACTTCAATTCAGGCAGAGGAAGTAGAAAGTACTGATCAGGAAACGTCATCTTCTAAAATTTTTGATATGTTTGAAGAGGAAGACTCTTTGCTGGGTTCTGAAAATCCATCAGATATTTTTGGCTCTACTGTAGCTAATTCAAATAATACTGAGCAAAGCCAGAGCCAAATAGAACCTGTCACAGATAATCGTTCAACGTCAGAAAAATTAGAAGCTCTAAAACAGGAAGTTATAGCCGTTAACCGGGATCTATTTATTTTAGAAGAGGATCTTCTTTTTCCTGCATCTACTCAAGTGGCGCTCTATTTTTCAGTCGATATAGGCTATTTTTTTGCGCTTGATAACTTAAAGTTAAAGATTGACGATAAGCAAGTTACTCATCATTTATATACAGAAAAAGATGTTGATGCGTTGTATCGAGGTGCAATACAAAAAGCTTTTATTGGCAATGTTAACAGTGGAGAGCATGAGTTAGTTGCCATAATTGTTGGTACTGGCCCCCATAACAGAGCATACCGTAAAGCGATTTCTTTTACCTTTGAAAAAGCAACCGGAGCAAAAGCAATAGAAATTCAACTGCGAGATGACTCAGGGAAAATGCAACCAACTCTTAATATTGTTGAATGGTAGGCTCTTAATTGTGGAACATCATTCAGTTATCAATTCTTTGAGCTATAAAGTTATCAAAAATAGTTTTAAGTATTTTGTTTTTATTCTTCTAGTTTTGCCACTTAGTAGTTGTTCATTGTTTAGTGGTTCTGATAATACCTTAAAGAAAGATCCTGAAGTTCTTACTCAAGAAGAGAGAGAAAATTTAAAAAAACCGGTTCACTTACAAGATCTAGCGTATGGAGATATTTTGTACGATTATTATAGAGGAAAAGAACTCAATGCTTTGACTAAAATATTAATTGCTCAAAAACATAATACTTTACCTCACCATAAAAATAGAGCTGAACTACTGTCTGGAGCAATCTATCTAAATCTTGGCATGTTAAATATGGCAAAGACTATTTTTGATAGGTTACTAACTGAAAAAGATCTTCAAAATCAACTTCTAGCACGAATAAATTTTTACCTTAATAAATTACACTATAAACAGGGCGATTATACCCAGGCTAAAAACGGATTAACTAAAGTCTACAACCAACTCTCAGATCAATATAGAGACGAAAGTCTGATTATGCTGAGCAATATAGCGCTCTCAGAAAAAAAATTAGATCAAGCAAAACAATGGCTGGTGAAAATAAGTGAAGAGTCAAATTATTCAACCTATGTAAGATTTAATCTTGGAGTTCTTTGGTTGCAACAAGGGCAATTGGAATCATCATTACCATTTTTAGAAAGAGTCTATGTAACCTTAGAGCCGAGTGAACTTCAAAGAACTTTGCAAGATAGAGCCAGTGTTGCACTTGGGTTCCATTTTTTACGAAGTAAGCAATTTGAAAAAGCGAATATCAAATTTAAACAAGTTAGATTATCTTCTCCATCAACTAACAAAGCGCTTTTAGGGATTGGTTGGACTTATATTGAGCAAGAAAATTATGAAAAAGCATTGGCTCATTGGCTTAAATTAATAGAAAAAGATGTGAGAGATTTGGCGGTACAAGAAGCTTTACTTGCTATTCCATATGCTTACCAAAAATTAGATGCTATGACGCAGTCATTAGAGAAGTATTTGTTGGCATCGGGTGTGTTTCAAACTCAAATTGATCTAATTGAAAAAATTGAAAAAAGAGTTTCAAAAGGTAACCTTGTTGAAAATTTAGTGGCGAGTTTAATTGCTTCAAAAGTTGGAGAAAATGGTCTTAGTGTCGGAGATAGTGAAGTTAAAGATTCCAACCTATTTGGCGATGAATATGATTATTATATATATGAGTTGTTAGCAACGAACAGTTTTAATCAAGGGTTTAAAAATTATCAGAAACTAGGGACGCTGGCCTTGATATTAGGGCACTGGGAGAGTCAGCTACCAATGTTTTCACAAATGGTTAGCGCCAACCAAACACGATATCAAGAAAGACTGCCCCGTATTGAACAATATATTCAAGAAGATTCCAATAATGAATATGAGCTTCTCTACAATCAAGTTCAACAGGAGGTTATGCAGTTAAAGCAGAATAAAAATATGTATTTACTTGCAAATACTAAACAAACAGAAATTTATAATCGTCTTATAAAACTACAAAATAGATTGAAACAAATCCCTGCAAGTATGATTTCTGATGAAGTAAGAATGAAAACTAAACGAGCTGAAGGACTTTTATTGTGGGAGTTTCAAGAGAATAGTCGAGCCAAAATTTGGGAGCTTGAAAAGATACAAAAACAAATATTTTCAGAGTTTGATTTATTATCAAAAAGAAAAAAATCACTTGCCAGCGCTAGAAAAAAAGCTGGGACAAGGTTTTTAGGTGAAGAGCAAAAGATAACGAAAGGTAAAGATACGATAAAACAGTTAAAAGAAAAAATTGAGCAACAGTCTTCGATTCAATCTGAAAAAATCAAGCAACAAATTCTTGAGGTATTAGGAAAACGCAAAGCGACACTTAAACACTTTCAATTACAGTCTGATTTATCCATAGCTAGGCTACATGAGAAAGCTTTAACCATCCCTGAGGATGAGTAAAAATTGATGAAACTAGTTTTGTGCCAATTAAATAGAACATTCCTATTGCTATTATGTTTGCTTTTAACTTCCTGCGCGGGTTTAAAATGGGCGGATCCCTTTGAAAAAATTGAGCCGAGAACACAAGAACCACGAATTTCTTTTATTGAGAATGAGCAGCCTGCAACCATTAAACCTTCAAAGTTACCAAGTGTTAATCCAGAACAAGTTATTGAAAGTTACAAACGCCTCTTGCAAAGAGGTGATGAGAAAATAAAGATGGAAGCGTTAGTACTTTTAGCGGATCTTAATATGCGTTTAGCAGAATCAAAAATGACTATCGATGATCCTAACAAACTCGCAGATTTAAGCAAAACTATGAGAGAGGCTAGTTTTTCTGAAGCAATAAAGCTTTATCAAAGATTAATTGTTGAATATCCTTCTTATGGAAATATTTCTGCAGTTAAATACCAACTAGCTAGAGCTCACTCACTTAATCAAGAACCAGAAAAATCACTTGTACTTCTTGATCAAATAGCGATAAGTCCAGTGAAAGCGAGTTCATACGTCGAAAGCCAATTTAGACGTGGTGAATCCTACTTTGTATATAAAGATTATGAAGTATCAGAAAAAGCATATAGCGAAGTCGTACTAAAAGGTGAAAATACACATTTCTACGATAAAGCTTTATATAAGCGAGGTTGGAGCCGATATAAATTAAGTCTTTTTGATGAGGCACTAGCAGATTTCTTTTTGCTTTATGACCGGTTGATTAATAATCAAGCGACATTGGCTGATAATCAAAAACACCTTTCTCCAGCGCTTATGAGCGATACAAAAAGAGTTATTAGTCTAGCCTTTTATAATATAGATGGTTATATTTCTGTAAATAAGCATTTTTCCAAAGTAACTTTAAAAAGTTATGAAAGTGATATATATAAATCATTGGCCGAGCTTTATATATCGCAAGAAAGGTTTAAAGATGCTGCCGATACTTATATGGGATACATCGATACTAGACCACTTAGCGTCATTGCTCCAAACTTTCATTCAGAAGTTATTGATATATACAAAAGTGGTGGTTTTCCGAGTTTAATTTTACCAGCAAAAGAAAAATTTGTGGTAAATTATGGTCGTAATAGTCAATTCTGGTTAAAACATGAAGGTTCTGTGATTGAGCAAATTAAACCATTATTGAGGTTGCATCTTAATGATATTTCCCGCTTTTATCACGCTGAAGCACAAAAGAGTAAAAAGACAAAAGATTTCTTGATAGCCGCAAGATGGTATAGGGAAATATTGGACACCTTTTCAGAACCAAATATTGATTCACAATATCGTTTTTTACTCGCAGAAACATTATATGAAGGAAAAGCATTTTTAGAGTCTGCAAAGGCTTATGATATTGTTGCTTACAAAAATCCAAAATCGAAATATACGAGAGATGCAGCTTATCGCTCATTAATATCTTACCAAGCTATTATCTATCCGAAAACAGCAACCAATATAGAAAAATTAACACCTCTCATTTTAAGTGGGTTAAGTTTTGTTGACACTTTTCCATTGGACAAACAAGCACCTGATATTTTAGCGAGGGTTGCTGAGCAACAATTAAAAATTCAAGATGTTGGAGCTGCCATATTAACAAGTCAAAAATTATTAGCACTAAAGATTCCAGTTTCGTTAAAACAAAAACAACGCGCGCTAGTTATTATAGCTAACGGCTTGTTTGATCAAGCTCAATATGCAGAAGCTGAATTAGCCATTAGTGAGTTATTAAAAACTAAGCGCTTAACTAAAAAAGAGCGTAAAATTTTTCATCAACGTAGAGCGGAAAGTATATACAAACAAGCTGAAGCTGCTAAGCAATCAGATGATATCAATTTGGCTATTTCTTTATTTTTAAAAATAAACATTTTAGAGCCAAATGCGCTTGTGAATATAAATGCACAATATGACGCTGCAACATTACTTTTAGGTATTAACGCGTGGGATAGAGCTGAAAAAATATTGATCAATTTTAGGGGGAAATATAGCAAACATCAACTAGCTAAAAGTATTCCTGAAAAATTAGCATTCATATATCAAGAACAAAAAGATTGGAATAAAGCAGCAAAAGAATTAACTAGAATGATTAAGGGTCAGCCGGGTACGAATTTTGCCAGAGATGGTAGTTGGAAAATAGCTGAACTCTATTTAAAAGCGAAGAATAATATTGAAGCAATAAAAGCTTTTAAGCACTATGTATGGACTTATCCTGCACCATATTTATTGGCTCAAGAAGGACGAAATGAGTTGATTAAACTCTATGCTAAGTCAAAGGATCAAAATAAAACAATATTTTGGCGGCAAAAATTGATTCAAGCTTTTCATAAATCAAAAGAGAATAATGCGCGCACAAATTTTTTAGCGGCCGAATCTAAGTTTGTATTGAGTGAACAATTTTTCATACAATACAAATCTATCAAATTGAAGTTGCCGCTTGCTAAATCACTTAAAAAGAAAAGAAAGGCAATGAAAACTGCGTTAACAGCTTATGAATCGATAGTGAAATACAAAGTTGCTTTGTATACATCTAACGCGACTCATCGTATCGCTCAGATTTATCAAATATTGTCTGATGATCTAATGTCATCAACTCGACCTAAAGGATTAAATAAAGAAGAGCTAGAGGAATATGGTTATCTATTAGAAGAGCAAGCGTTACCATTTGAAGATAAGGCTATTACTTTTTACGAAATAAACGTCAACAGAACGCATGATGGCCTTTATAACGCACCGATCGAAGATAGTCTGAATGCATTAAGAAAGCTAAAACCGGCTCGATATGATAAAACTGAGAAATTGGAGGCTGTTGAAGATGTTCTTTTTTAGTAGAGGCTGTATGATGATGAAATATCTCTTTATTATTATACTTAGTTTTACTGTAGCGTCGTGTTCGACTTTTCAATCCAATAATAAGAAAGATTTAAAACAGGATTCAGGAGTAACTGATTATGTAACAAGATCTGAATCAAATGAAGTTGAGGTGAGTAGTCAGGTCGGTATTGATACTGTTGCTAAAAGCGACCCAATGGGAAATATACAAATTAATTCAGAGATCAAAAAAGCCTATAAGCAAGCTGCGAGTTTAATAAAACAAAAAAAACTACCTAAAGCTCTTAATTTAATGATTAAGATTAAAGCAAAGTATCCTCAGTTATCAGGACCAAACTATCAAATGGCTCGAATTTATTTACTACAAAAAAAACATGAGAAAGCAATAGAACAAGTAGATGTTAGTCTTACAAAGAATACTAGAAATTATTATTCTTTGTCTCTTAAAGGCGTCATTCTTAAAGCTCAGGGTAAATTTAAAGACGCGAAAGCTAGTTATTTACAAGCGATACAAATTTATCCATATTATAGCAAGTCTCATTTAAATTTGGGCGTATTGGCTGACGTATACTTAGGTGAGCTTGATTTGGCTTTAAGTGAATACAAAACTTACATGAAATTAACTTCAAACAAAGATAAAAAAGTCGCTAATTGGGTTTTAGAAGTTAAAAGACGTATTAATTCTACAAAATAGGTTTAATAAATGATGAAGGTTTATAACCGTAATAATCAATTCAATAGCAAGTTCAAAAAAATGATTATATTATTGAACTTGTTTTTATCCTTTTGCGCCTTTTCAGCTGAAGACAACATGGATAAAGCTGATGATAAAACCGTTAATAGAAAAATAAAAATTCAGGAAGCCATTTTAGGCATGAATGTATCAGGAAATAAAGAAGCTCCCAATCTGCTTTATATTATTCCTTGGAAAGATAGTACAGAGCACTCAAAGCCTCCAGAAGTTAACCGATTAATGGACGAAGTGTTTTCTACAATCGATCCTGATGTTTATGAAAAAGAACTGGGTTTCTATCAACAACTTACAAAAACAAACTCATTAAAGCTAGAAAAGAAATAGCCTAATCTATCAGTCAAATTTTACAATCGGATTTTAATTTCACTCTGTGAACCAGTAGAGCTTTAAAATTGAAATAAACAAGCTATACTAATTTGATAATAGAAAATATTTAATTACTAAACTGAATTAAGTTTTAAGCCGTTAGGAGAAATATATGGCAGAAGCATCACAGTCAATCGCAAATATTGCAATTGAACAACCAGCACTAGGCACTTATGACACGATCATTAGCTTTATGCAGAATGGTGGTGAATTTATGTACATTATTTTATTTGTTTTTTTTATTGGAATGGCTATAGCGATAGAGCGGTTTATTTATTTAAGTCTAATGAAAACAAAAAATAAAGCTACATGGAATAGGCTTCTGCCTATATTAAATCAAGGGAACTTTAGACAAGCTCTTGACATGGCGACTAATTCAAATTCTGCAATTGGCCGCATATTGGCTTATGGATTAACAAAAGTAGGGCCGGGACGTCGTCATGATGATTTAGAAATGGCGATGGAAGAGGGAATGATGGAGATTCTACCAAGATTAGAAAAACGTACACCTTATCTAGCAACTTTTGCAAACATTGCTACATTATTAGGGCTACTTGGTACCATCATGGGGCTGATTAAGGCATTTACTGCAGTAGCAAATGTTGACCCCGCAGAAAAAGCAAATCTATTATCTGCTAGTATATCAGTAGCCATGAACACGACAGCATTTGGACTTATGGCTGCCATACCGTTACTTCTACTTTTTACATTTTTACAAACAAAAACAACAGAGATTGTCGATAGTATTGAAATGGCTTCAGTCAAATTTGTTAATTTAATAAGAGCTGCACGCCCACAAGAAAAAACTAAAGTTGCTACAAAACGTACTACTGGGTAATTATTTGAGAACTTTACACCCTTAAATAAGTTGTATCTAGCATCTAATGAATAGAACTCACAAAATTTGATCATTAGATAAATATTTAAACTATAAAAACTTAGAAATTTAATTTTATGTTTGATAGACGCTCTAAAAAAATGAAAGAAATGAATGCTGAATTGAACATTACGGCATTTATGAATCTAATGGTTGTTTTAGTACCATTTCTTTTGATGACGGCTGTTTTCTCGCAAGTTTCTATTTTAAATATGAACCTTCCTGCTGGCACATCTGAAGTCATTGAAACTGAGGAAAAACCACCCAAAACATTGGAAGTGGTAATACGTAACAATCGATTGGATGTTTTAGAAAGAAATTCTGGTCTGTTAAGAAGTATTCCTAATATTAATGAAAAATATGACTTTCTTGAGTTAAATAAATTTCTTCAACAAGTGAAAGCTCATCCTGAATTTAATACCGATACGGGGATTACTTTATTAATGGAAATGGACACTCCCTATGATGCCTTAATACAAACTATGGATGCAGTTAGATTAATTGAACTAGAACAAAAGGAATTAGATGGTGAAGGTAATACTGTACATGGTGAACTTTTTCCAAACATTTCAATGGGTGATGCTCCTCCTGATACGTCGAATTTTAAGACGATGAAATCAGGGAGTAAGAAATGAAAAAATCTTATCGCGCTGTGAGAATGGAACGGCACCATAAAAGGCAAAGTGGAAACGGTTTGAACTTAGTGTCATTAATGGATATATTCACAATACTGGTATTTTTCTTACTAGTTAATTCATCTTCTGTTCAACAGTTGCCTAGTAGTAAAGATATGAAGTTGCCGACATCATCGGCTCAACAATTACCTGAAGAAACAGTTATTTTATTAGTCAATAAAAGTCAGATACTAGTTCAAGGACGTCTCATTGCCCAAGTCAGCGAAGTTCTTTCAAACAAAGAACCATTAATTAAAGAGTTGTTAGAGGAAATGAAAATTCAAGCAGCTTCTAGTTTAGTAGAAAATGCTGAAGAAGAAGGTTTTGATGTCACTATAATGGGAGACAAAAATATTCCATACAGGTTATTAAGAAAGATCTTGGCAACACTGAGCGCCGCAAACTACACAAATATTTCTATGGCAGTGATGAAAAAAAATGACTCGCCTAAAAGCAGTCAAGAGTAGGAGGGAGCATGGCGTATAATCCATCAATGTCATTTGACCCGATATTGCCTTGGGAAAAAAAACCTGAGGAAACTAATCGTTTCTTAAAACTTATTATCTCGGCAATCGTTATTTCAATGTTGATTAGCAGTATTGTTCCATTTTTGACCGTCAAGAAACTCGATAGAATGAAAACTACCACAATACCGCCTCGTTTAGTGAAAATGATTTTAGAACAAAAGAAGGTTGTTGAACCACCTCCACCTCCAGAACCTAAAGAGGAAAAGAAAGAAGAAGAAAAGAAAAAGCCAGAAGAAAAAGAAGAGGAACCTAAACCGGTTAAAGAGAAAACAGCAAAAGAAGTTGCTAAAAAACATATTGCCGTATTTGATGCTTTAGCTGATTTACGTGATTTGGCGGATGTCGATGATTTAAAAACTAACAAATCACTTTCTAATGATACAGGGCAAGTTGCCAAAGTTACTCGTTCGTTAATCACTAAAAAAGCAACTCAAGGTAGTGGTGGGATCCGAGTTGCTACTGCTAGTCGATCTAGTGGTGTTGGCGCGCTAAAAGGTCAAAATGTTACTAAGGTAACAAGTAATATTGGCGATGCAGTTGCGAATACAAAAAGAAAGACTAGAGATGGTAGTCAAAAGAGAAGCGAAGAGAATATACAATTAGCTTTTGACAAAAACAAATCAGCTATTTTTGCTCTTTATCATAGAGCTTTAAGAAAAAATCCAAGTCTACAAGGTCGAGTAGTCTTTAGATTGACCATCTCAGCTAGCGGGAAAGTAACTGCCTGTAGTGTTGATTCAAGTGAACTCAATGAGCCTAAATTGTTAAAACGATTAGTGTCACGAATTAAAAGAATAAATTTCGGTGCTCAAAGCGTTGTGATTTGGAATGATACATATCAAATTAATTTCCTTCCAGGTTAGTGCTTGTAAAATTTGAATCAATTTATTATGAACATATTTTCGCCTTCTGCAAAACTATTATTCATCATATACATTCTAACAACTTCATATAATGCTAACGCAAAATGGCTTCGCCATACTTTTGAAGTGATGGGGACTCAGGCAATTGTTGAGTTTGACATTCCCGAAAATAAAGACTCGTCTAAAATTTTAGCACTAGTTGTGAATGAAATGCATCGTATTGATGCATTAATGAGTCCATATAAGCCATCAAGTGAACTATCAAAAATTAATCGCTTAGCTTCACAGCACGACGTAAAGATTAGCAAAGAATTATTTCAATTACTTATTCAATCTGAAAAATACTCAAAGTTAACTAATGGGGCATTTGATATTAGTTTTTCAAGTGTAGGTTTTCTTTTTGACTACAGAAAGGCTATAAAACCAACAAAACAAGAAATAGCGAAGCTAAAAAATAATATTAATTATCAATCGATATTGTTGAATAGTAAAGAATATAGTGTGAGGTTCACAAAACCATTAGTTAAAATTGATCTTGGTGGTATAGCAAAAGGTTATGCCGTTGACCAATGTATTCAGATACTGATAGGTAATGGTGTCATTAATGCCTATGTTAGTGCCGGTGGGGATAGTCGTATCATTGGAAAAAAGGACAATCGATTATGGTATATCGGCATAAAGCACCCTAGAAACAAAGATAAACTTTTGGTTAACCTACCTTTAGAAGAAGTTTCACTTTCGACTTCTGGTGACTATGAACGTTTTTTTATAAAAAATGGTGTTAGATACCATCATATAATAGACCCTAAAACAGGCGAATCAGCTTATGAATTACAAAGTGTAACCATACTAGCTCTGAATTCAACGATGGCCGATGCGCTATCTACGAGCGTTTTTGTATTAGGTCGAGAAAAAGGATTAGAATTAATAAATAAACTCCCAAATACATCAGCGATCCTAGTTGATTCTCATGGTCTTTTACATTTTTCCGACGATTTATCCAAACTAGAGTAAATTAGCTTTTTTATTTATAAAAGGGTGAGGCAATTATGCAGTTGTTTCTAGTTAATGATACAATCAAAACTGTTCAACCTTAGTATTACTATCGCTTAATCTCTTATTTAACATAGAATTATTATTATTTACTATAACCAGTATGAAGTTTATTGACATTTTTATGCAACTATTTTCATTTAAGTTAGGCCGCTATATCTTAACTTTATTAGTATTTTTATTAATACCTAATATCGTTAGTGCGGTCGATATTACAAATATGTACCAAGTCGATATTCAAGTTAAAGAACAAAGTAACACTGCACGCTGGAAAGCAAGCCTTGAAGGATTTAAACAAGTTTTGGTTCGGCGTAGTGGTAGTAGCCGGATTTTAAATTCTAGCGAAACGTTGAAAGCTTATAAAAAAGTAACTAGCTATCTACAAAAGTTTGAATACTCAAGTAATACAGAAGTTATAGATGGCAACAATTACGTTATTTCTCTTTATTTTGAACCGCGCTTAATTGACAACTTAATAAAAAGTGCGAATCAGCAACTTTGGGATTTTAATCGGCCTGTAACTATATTATGGCTAGCTCAAGAAGAGTTAGCTAGAAACTCATCTCTTTACAGACGCATAATAGTAGAAAACCCTAACGAAATAGACATGTACACGCTTATTTCAAAGAATTCAAAACGTAGAGGCGTTCCCATTATCTTGCCGTTGATGGATTTGGAGGATGATTTACTTGTTACTCAAAGTGATGTTTGGGGGCGTTTTCCTGAAGCGATTATTAACGCTAATAACCGATATTCAGTTGACTCAATGATAATTGGTAAAATATATCAACGAGATGGACTCTGGTTAGGGCAATTTACCTATTTGAATAAAACAAGAAGTGTTAGTTTTCATCATCAATCTGAAGATGTTAAAACGATATACAAACAAATGTTTGATAGTCTGGCAGAAACATTGTGTGAGCAATATTGCGTAACGCAAGTTGTTAGCGAAACGAGTAGTCTTTTTTTAGAAATTGAAAACATATCTAGTTTTAAGTCTTTTCAAATATTAAAAAAATATTTATCTGAATTATCTGCAGTAAGACAAGTTGACGTACTAAATATTCACCAAGACAAAGTTCTTTTAAGGGTTTCTTTGTTATCTAGCGAACAAGCCGTCATTGATAGTCTAAGTTTGAATAGGCATTTAGAGCTAATTGAAAAAGAGAAAGAAGCAATCGATGAAAATGCAGATACCTTTATAGTGAAAGTAGAACCTGAATCGCTAAATGTAGAAGAGTTGAAAATTAGAAATGATACAAATACTATTGAAATAAAGCCTGTTATAGAACCCAACACAATCTTCTATAGATGGATTGATTAGAATGACGATAAGTAGAAGTTCTATTCCAAATATAATTACTAGTATTAGGTTACTTCTGCTTGTTCCACTTTCATATTATCTTTCAAAAGAAGATTACACAACAGCTTTGTACATATTTTTTATTGCTGGTTTATCTGATGCTTTGGATGGGTATCTAGCTAAAACTTATAATTGGACTAGTCATTTTGGTAGCGTTTTAGATCCATTGGCAGATAAAGCATTATTAGTCATATCTATGGCAATACTGACACTAAATTCGAAAATAGATGTATTATTGTTTTCGTTAGTTGCTTTACGAGATATTTATATTGTAATTGGTGCTTACTTATATCATCGAAAATTTGGTAAATATCAAATGAAACCTAGTATTTATTCAAAGTTAAATACTTTTTTTCAAATTTCTATGGTGACATTATTGCTTGTATCTCTAGGATATAAAGTTTTTTCGGCTAGTTTATTTATTGTGTTCAATTGGCTAATATATATCTTTCTTTTTATTAGTACGCTTCATTACTCCTTTATTTGGGGAGGGCGATATTTTAGTAAAGAATATTATCATGTTGATAAATGAATGAAATATTTTTTAAATGGCTCATTTATTTATCTCAAGTGTACTAACTATGTTTCAACTTCCTTTAAAAATTAATTTAGATTCTTCTGCAACATTAGCAAGCTTTTTTGTTGGTTTAAATGTTGAATTAATAGAAAATATCAAAACTTATTTAGATTATGATTTACACAGGCAAGATAATACTAATATGCTTTTTATTTGGGGAGCAGAGAGTTCAGGAAAATCTCATTTAGCTCAGGCGATTTGCCGTCTGTTTGATCAATCTTGTGAAAAAACCTGTGTTTATTTACCTCTTAACAATACTCAAATTTCTTACCACATTTTGGATGGATTAGCTGAAGTTGATCTTGTTTGTATTGACAATTTGGAAAGTATAAAAGGTGACCAAAACTGGCAAGTAGCACTATTTAATTTATATAATGAACTAAAAGATTTAGGTAAAAAACTAATTATATTTTCAAATGAAACACCACTACAAATGCAGATGGAGCTAGCAGATTTATCCTCTCGCTTATCTTCAATACCTCTTTATAAATTACAAAAAATAGATGAGAAAAAATTAATTGAATTTGTACAAAGTAGCGGTATAAATGTTGGAATGGGGATAAGTATTGACGTCGCTACTTTTATTTTAAACAGAAGTGACCGAAGCATTATCAATTTGAAAAAAATAATTCATACGCTTGACGAGCAATCACTTACCCATCAGCGTAAAATAACGATCCCTTTTGTGAAAGAAATACTACATATTTAATCGAGAATAAACTCTTCACAATCTAAAACGCTAGCACTAGAAAGGATACACTCTTTGTGGGTTTTAGTGCGTGGTAATAGTCTGTCAATATAAAAATCTAATACTTGAAATTTTGATTTTATAAAGCTAGGTGATTGTTTTGATGTATGTGCGACTATTGCCATTTGTAATAGTATACTGGCAATTGAAACATAACCAGAGTACATCATGAAATCAAAGGCTGCAGAACCTATTTCTTCAGGATTGTGCTGACTTTTTATAGTAATATTTTGAGTTAAAATTAACCACTCGGCATTAGACTCTTTAATTTTTGTTGCTGCTTTATTTAGAACAGTTAAAAAATAGCTAGATGGTTCCATATCCAAAGAGACTGCCATTTCACAATGAACATTGATGTCATTAATCCATAATTTCAAAGTTTTTCCTTGATCTCTCATTATTTTTCGACCTAATAAATCAAGTGCCTGGATCCCATTTGTGCCTTCGTAAATCATAGTAATTCTAGAATCTCTGACTTGTTGTTCTAATTCCCATTCCTTAATATACCCATGTCCGCCTAAGACTTGTACGGCATGATTTGCTGATTCAAAACCTAACTCAGACATTACTGCTTTACATATTGGTGTTAGTAAACCTAGTCTTTCTTCAATATCTCCATTTGTATCGACACCTGCTTTAACTTGATCAAGTAAGGTTGAAACATAAAATGCCAAACCTCTACACCCTTCAATAATGGCTTTTTGACTCATTAACATCCTTTTTACATCCGGGTGAACAATTATGGGATCCGCCGATTTATCGGGATATTTGGATCCAGACAATGAACGCATTTGTGTCCTGTCTTTTGCGTACTCTAATGAAGCGGAGCGAGATAAATCAGCAATGGCATATCCCTGAGTTCCTGTAGCCAAACGAGCTGCGTTCATCATGGTGAACATACAACTTAAACCTTTATTTTCTTCTCCAACTAAGTAGCCGATAGATTCATCAAAATTCATGACACAAGTTGCTGATGCTTTAATCCCCATTTTATGTTCTATTGATCCACAAGTAACATTATTATCGGTGACAAGAGCATTTCCATCGGTCGCGCTTTTATCATCTATGATTTTGGGAACGATAAATAGAGAAATACCTTTAACACCATTTGGAGCATTTGGAAGTCTAGCTAAAACCAAATGAATGATATTATCGGACATATCATGCTCACCAGCAGAAATGAAAATCTTAGTACCTGAAATTGAATATTTGTTATTATCTAATAATTTTGCCGATGTTTTTAATAGACCTAAATCTGAACCGCAATGAGCTTCAGTTAAGCACATTGTGCCGGTCCAACGTCCTTGAATTAGGTTAGGTAAATATCGCTTTTTAAGTTCTTTGCTACCATGGGCTGACAAAGCTGAAACTACACCATGTGTTAATCCTGGGTACATACTCCATGAGGTATTTGCGGAAGCATTCATTTCAGCCACACAAATAGCAACACTTGCTGGCAAACCTTGACCACCGTACTCGGTAGAAAATCCTAAAGACGCCCAGCCAGCATCACAAAATTGTTTATATACATCAGCAAAACCATCAGGAGTGGTTACTTTACCATTATCCCAAACACATTCAGCCGTATCGCCAGAGTGATTGATTGGTGAAAGTTGCATTTCAGCAAACTTTGCTGATTCATCTATAATGGCATTGATTAACTCAGGATCGCTTGCATCATCAAAACCAATTTTGGAATAAAGTTCAGAGACTTTTAACCAGTCATGTAATATGAATTTCATGTCTTCAACAGGTGCTTTATATTGGGGCATAATCTTTTTTCCGTTATACTTTAGAACACTTTTAATGAGTTTTTATATAGTGATAATTGATTTTCATTTATTTAAGAGACCTTTGTACAAGATTATGGCAAAAGAAAAATTGGCTAATTACTCATCATATGTTTCGTACAAAGACCTCTAAACAAGTTAATCAACAGAATTCTAGTGATAAGTGTATAACCGTTAATTTATCTGGTCTGATTAGTAAGGTCAAGCAAAAAAAACGAACATTTGTTCGCTTTTTATTTAAAAGAATATTGAAGATATAAACAATGAACAATGATGATATAAATCCCCTTGCATTTGGTGGCATCGCTAGACTTTACGGTACTGATGCGATGGATGTTCTTGCAGATATGCATGTTACGATAATTGGAGTTGGAGGTGTAGGTAGTTGGGCTGCTGAAGCGCTTGTTCGCTCCGCAGTAGGAAATTTATGCTTAATTGACTTAGATGATATTTGCATTACAAATAGTAACCGTCAGATACACACCACCATTAATACGGTTGGACAATTGAAAGCTGACACTATGAAAGATCGTTTAATCAATATTAATCCAAGTTGTAAAATCGATACACGATTAAACTTTATTAATAAGTATAATTTAGATGATTTGATACCTAAGAATACTGACTACATAATAGATGCGATTGATAATGCAAAAGTGAAAGCATCCTTAGTTGCTTACTGTAAAAGAATTAAAATCAATATTATTACGACAGGAGGAGCGGGTGGCCAATTAGATCCTTTAAAAATTATAGTTTCAGATTTGAATAAAAGCTGGCAAGATCCGCTTTCAGCAAAAGTACGTAATGAGTTAAGGCGTAACTATGGTTTTAGCCGTAATCCAAAGCGGGTTTATGGTATCGAATGCGTATATTCAACCGAACAAGTACGTTATCCGACGGATTCAGGTCAAGTTAGTTTTGCAAAACAAACTAATTCAGAATCCAATAAGCTCGACTGTTCTCAAGGATTAGGAGCCTCGGTAATGGTGACATCTACATTTGGTATGGTGGCAGCATCCAGAGTTGTCAATCGGCTTTTAGCAAAGTTTAAACCGATCTAACAAAATAATAAGACCAGTAAAGGGCAATCACTAGTGACTTCGTTGACCCATTGTTGGAATGTTACTGTGTTGATTATAATGACGAATGTATAGTACCAGCTCATTTTCAGCTTCATGTTGAGAGATAAAAGGTCCTTCTTCTTTATTTTCTCTTGTCATAAACCACCAACCTTCACCTGTGTGGTAGTAACGTTCACTTCTAAACCATGGTCGAGCTGCTTCTCCTGCACGTGTACGCATTTTGTTCTCCTTTGCGACTTAAATTTAACATTAATCACGACTGCTTAATATATTCTAGAGGAAATCTAGTAAATATTCAGCATTTATTAATAATATCTTAAAGTGAAGAAATGGAAGGTTAATTTAACAGCAGTTCTTGGTAAAAACGCTCGTAACATATTGATTAATAAGAATTACATATAAAAAATAGTGCGAAAACATTCCAGAAATATTATTTTAACCCATTGATTATTAAAAGAAATTATTTTCACCGAGAATTGCTGTTAATTTAATAAACTGATTCAAACATTCATCTTGATTTGCTATTATTACCGAGTTCTAGATTCTGAAATTTGCTGAAACGATATGTTCCTCACCTCAACAATAATAAAAAAGGAAAAATGCCTCAGTGAGTGCTATTGAAATTCCAGGTTATGAGATAATAAAAACACTTGGTGTTGGTGGGCAAGCTACTGTGTACCTCGCTATTCAAAAGGGCTTTGATCGTGAAGTTGCATTGAAAGTAATGTCACCCGCTCTTGCAGCAGATCCCACATTTGGTGAGCGCTTCATCCGAGAAGCAAAAATTGTGGCGAAACTGGCTCATTCTAGGATTATAACTGTATATGATGTGGGTGAAAGTGAAAATTTTTATTATCTCGCAATGGAATATATGCGTGGTAAGGAATTAAAATCAAGAATTTCTAATGGTTTAAAAACAAAAGAAGCGTTATCTATTATCGCTAAGTTGGCTAAAGCGCTTCATTTTGCACATAGCAAAGGTTACATCCATAGAGATGTTAAATCAGAAAATATTCTTTTTGATGATGATAATCAACCAATTTTAACTGATTTTGGCATAGCTAAAGCATCTAATTCTTCGACACAAATGACCCAAACAGGCAAGTTAATTGGTACTCCAGAATATATGAGTCCAGAACAGTGCCGTGGGAAAAAATTAGATGGTCGTTCAGACTTATATAGTTTAGGAATTATTTTATTTGAAATGATGACCGGCAGTGTTCCTTTCACAGGTGAAGATTCAGTTAGTATATGTATAAAACATGTGACTAAATCGGTACCTCAATTACCAGCACGATTGAATCATCTTCAATGGATTATCAATTTATTATTAGATAAAAATCCTAATGCCAGGTTCCAAACTGGAAATGAACTGGCTGATGCTTTAAAAGAGTTTATTGTAACGGGAAATCATCCAGGTGCTACTGAAAGTATTTTTAAAGTTTCAGACGGTATCGCGAAAACAGTTGTGTCTAAAGTGATAGAACAACCATTGAGACGTGATGACTTTGATGATGAAGATTATGAGCTGAGCGATGAGTTTAATGTCGATCGGAGAATTAATGTTGCACCAGAAACTAAAAGTAAAGTTGGCTTAATCATTACGATTGTTATACTAATTTCAACTGGTGCTACAGGTTTTATTTTTCAAAATAAATGGTTGCCAGAATTTCAAGAAATGTCTGGTTTAAACTTGACTCAAAGTATTCCCAAACCTATAAGACGTAGTGAAACTAAAAAACGAAACTTGGTTAAAAATGATAATAAGCCTATTACGGAATCAGGAAAGCCAGCAGAAGAACTAACTGAAAAGGTAGAGCAAGAGGATTCGAATACTCGAGAAAGTAGTCTAGAACCTACCGATAGGGTGGCGCAACTGATTCAACGCGCAGAGACTTTGGCACAATATACCCCGCATGAATTAAAAGATATTGAACAAGCGCTTGATAATTTAACCATAGCAAAATCATTAGAACCTACGAATCAGAATGTGACTGTCACACGTGGGAAAATTATTGAAATTGCGCTTGATGAGGCTGTGGCTACTGCGAATGCTTCAAAATTTAATGCCGCAAATGATTGGGTAAAACTAGTTGAAATTGCCGATCGAGATAACCCTAACTTGCAATCTACTAAAAAGAAGGTTATTGCTATAAAAACTACATATGATGCTGACCTTGCGAAAAGAAAAGAAGATGCAAGAAATCTTAATACCTATTTAAATAAAGGTTTAGATTCCTTTAATAAGGGTCGGTTAGGTGCGCCAGAAAAGAATAACTCCATTTTTTATTATAAGTCAGCATTAAAAATTGAACCTGAAAATGTTCAGGCTTTAGATGGATTACGCTCAGTCACAAAAAAATATTTGGTACTGTTAGAACAAGCAATTAAGAAAAAAGAATTTAGTAAAGCTAGACGTTATGTGACTAGCTTAAAGACTATTCCAAAGCCAGCCAATGAAAAAATTAACTTACCAAATTTGGATGGTCGAGTTACAAAAGCAAAAAAAATATTTGTTGCAAGAGAGCTAGAGAGAAAAAGACTTGCCACTTTAGCTGAAAATGAACGGTTAGCCGAAGATACTAGACAAAAGAAAAGAGCAAATCCTTTAATAAGAATGCAGCTTAATAGCAACTTACAAATTGCTCAACAATTATTTGATGAAGGAAATCTAGTAACACCTTATGGTAATAATTCGTTAGATCGATATAAAGCGGTATTGAAAATTGATGCTAAGGATGAAGAAGCACTTGCTGGCGTTAAAAAAATTGGCGACACTATTATTCAAAATCTTGATGTGTCTGTTTCAAATAGTTTGAAAGTTGAAGCTATTAAGTGGCACGATGCATTAAAAACTTATAAACCAACCGATAGTCGCTTAGCTGGTTATGATGTAAAAATTCGGAACATTGTAGATACCCCTACAGAAAATTCTAAACCGTTACAAACTGAAGACATCAGTATACCGTTAGAAGGTGGCTCGATAAATGACGATGGTAGTGTTCTTGAAAGTAGTTCGGTTATCGAGCCTAGTAGTAACAACGAAAGTAGTTTAGAAAACGATAATACAGAAAATGAAGACAATCCAATCACAAGTGAAACTGTTGATATTTAAATAGATCTTGTATAAATAAATTTTGTAGCAAATAGCACATAATAAAATAATGAATTGGTAAACAATTCAACTTCAGAATAAACAATTATTACAACAGCGAGAAAGTTATGAATGGGTTTTTATTTAACATTACATCAGTCATTTTTATTGCTTTACTATTAGCGTGTGGTGGTGCAAAAAAAGCCACAATATCAACAGCCGACATATCTCGGGCTGAAAATAATGGTACCCTAGAAAAACTTTATAAAGCAATTGGTCAAACAATAGCAGAAAGTTCTGGCTCTAGTAAAAAAGAAGCCATCGTTGTTCAGTCCCAAATAGTTAGTCGTTTAGTGGCTTCTTATCGTAGTAAAATGGAACTTCAACTTTCAAAAAAAACAGAATATGATCTCGTTGCACGTCAAACTTTGAATCAAATTTTAAAAACTTTGAATCCTATGAAAAATTGGGATCAAAGTGCATTTTTAAATGCAAAACAAGAAATAAATGATCAATTATCTCTCACGAACTCGGCTATTATAAAAGCAAATCAGTTAGCTAAAAATAATGAAAGTAAGCTTGAACTCAATCTGAAGTTTCTAGAAAAATCTTCTATATTAGCAGGGAAAGATGAAAAAGAAACAACACATTATAATGATGTTCGAAAAAATAGTTTAGAAACTCTTTCTAAGGATGGACGTGCTGCTTTTGAAAAACGCATGTTTAATACCGCCATTGAAAAAGCTAATACCGGTTTATTAATTGATACGGGTAATATACAGTTTGAGTTTCTGCTTGCACAAGCCGAAGCTGCTTTGTTTGAACAAAAGTTTAATGAAGCATTACAAAATGCCAAACCAGAAGTTGCCTATAGTGCATTATTAGATATAGCTGATAAGCCGATCATGTTACAGATCAAGAAAAAAATGGGGCGCAGTATTTTGCTTCTAGCAAATTATTTCGCAGGCAATGCTCAAGAGGCTTATAAAAAAGGTGATTTCTATCTTGCTTACAATGAATTTTTACGCGGAAGAGATATCCAAGAAAAACTACAAACCAGTAATAAAGGTTTTATTCAAGAAAAAACCTTTCTCGATTTATTAAAAAAGGAAACTCTTAAAGAAAAGAATAACTTTGGAAAAAATTATGCTTTATTGCAGGTTATTAAAGAGTTTGATAATAGTTATCCGACATTAAATGAATCTTTATTAAAAGGTATTGATAAAATTATTTCTCGCTCTACAACAAAACTAGCAATTAGCCCTTTTAGTGAAGTGGCATCAGCCAATTCTGTTGTAGCCTCGGTTGGTAGGAGAATGGCAAGTAAGTTAGAAAAGATTTTGTTTAGTGGTTTAAAAGATGAGATCTTAGTTGTTACTGATATTAGTAAGGTTGACTCTCAAAACTATTCTGGGCCACACTATCAAATTAATGGTGAAGTTTTACAAGCTGTAATTGAAACAAATAAAAGCCAAGCAAGACGTAGCCAAAATGTTCAGACAGGCATTAATAAGGTTGAAACTAAGGAATATACCAAGTGGAAAAAAAGAATCAAAGGAGAAGCACCTGTAAGATATTTAGAAACCCCTGTAATGGAAGATGTAATTCTTTCTCTTGAACATATTAGAAAATTAGCAGTTGTTGAATTAGATTACAAAATAATTTCTCCAGTGACTCAAAAGGTATTAATCACCAGTAATTTAAGTAAAGAAGGTAACTTTAAAGGAACGATAACTCATGAATTTCAAAAAGGAATGTTTTTACAAGAGCTTGTAGAAGCCGACTTGCCTAGTGATATAAAAATTATGGATAAGCTTGCGACTGAACTATCAATCGAATTAGGTGAAAAATTAACCCATTATTTAACTGGAATTGAGAAGGCATTTTATTCTCAATCTACAAAATCTTTGGGTAAAGGTGAAAAACTAGCTTCAATTGAATTTTTAGCAAATGCAGTTGTCATTGATAGTAAGAAACCACAAGTATCCAATAATGAAAAAGAAAGTGTAAAGGAAGACGTTAGTGAGAGCGAGGCATGGTTAACTGAACTAAAAAAACAAGTGCTAGAATTAATCTAGTCTAATCTAATAGTAAAGTTTTAATTAAACCGAGTTAGCATCGCTATCTCGGTTTTTTTATGCCTATTTAAATGTTTTTAGCTTGTTGAATAGCATTTCCGATATAGCTGGAAGGTGTTAATGTTTTAAGAGATGTTTTAACTTCTTCAGGTAGTTCAAGACTATCTACGAAAGCTTTCATTCCTTCTTGATTAACTCTTTTACCCCTAGTTAGTTCCTTCAATTTTTCATAAGGTTTTTCAATACCATATCGGCGCATAACGGTTTGAATAGGTTCAGCTAGCACTTCCCAATTTTGATCAAGCTCTGATGATAAAGAATGTTCATTTACTTCTAACTTTGTGATCCCTTTTAATGTAGATTGATAAGCAATCAACGAATGGGCAACGCCTAATCCTAGTGTTCTTAAGGCCGTTGAGTCACTTAAATCACGTTGCCAACGAGAAACAGGCAGTTTTTGCCCTAGATGGGTGAAAAGTGCATTAGCTATACCAATGTTACCTTCAGAGTTTTCAAAATCAATTGGATTAACTTTATGTGGCATGGTTGAAGAACCAATTTCCCCAGCGATAGTTTTTTGTTTAAAATGACCCAAGGCGATATACCCCCAAAGATCTCTATCAAAGTCCATTAAAATCACATTGAATCGACTGATCACATCAAAGTATTCTGCAATGTAATCATGTGGTTCAATTTGAGTTGTATAAGGATTCCAAGTTAAACCTAAATCTTCAATAAATAGTTGTGCAAAAGCAGGCCAGTCAACTTCAGGATAAGCCGAATAATGAGCATTATAATTTCCAACGGCACCATTCATCTTGCCCATTAATTGAACTCGTCCAAATTGTGCTTGTTGACGTTGCAATCTCGCAACAACATTAGCCATCTCTTTCCCTAATGTTGTGGGTGATGCGGGTTGACCATGAGTTCTTGACATCATAGGAATTTCAGCAAACTCATTTGCCAAATCTGCAATTGAATTAACCACTTGTCCTTGGTATTCATTAATAATTAGAGAAGCATCTTTTAACATGAGTGCATAAGAGAGGTTGTTAATGTCTTCTGATGTGCAAGCAAAGTGAATAAATTCACTGACTGCGCAGATCTCTTGATTGTTTGATGTTTTTTCTTTTAGAAAATATTCAACCGCTTTAACATCGTGATTAGTCGTGCTTTCGATATTCTTAACACGTTGTGCATCCTCTAAACTAAAAGCAGTAACTATCTTATCTAAGTCATTTCTTGTCGAATCGCTAAACGCAGGAACTTCATTGATTAAATTACAGTTCGCTAAAGCTTGTAACCAACGCACCTCTACAGTAACACGATACTTAATTAAACCAAATTCACTAAATATGGCACGTAATTCTTTTGTTTTGCTACCATAGCGTCCGTCCGCTGAAGAGATAGCCGTCAGTGCAGATAATTCCATGGAAATTCCTTTATTAATTAAAATTGAGATTGCGAGCATTTTACCTTATTGAATCGGTAATTGGCATCGCTAAGTCATTTTAACAAAGCGTGATTTTCATCATAAATTTCCTCTCTATTAAAAATGGCTATTTATCTATGCGGTTACAGTTTAAATATTGTCTATTAATATTAATTTTGTATTCTAAAAATCGACTATACTTTCTCTATTACGGCATTATGACCTGAATCAATTATTCAATTAACTTTCTTTTTAAAACCTTTGATTTTCAACAAAATTTCATTAGTATTGGTGATAATAATTGTTCTAGACAAAAATATTAAACGAACTCCAATTTAAAGGCTATCAAATGAAAAAAATGATATTTCCTCAAGCAGATCATTATCAAGTCCCTAAAGCTTTATTTATAGGCGCTTGGAAGGTTTGGTTTAAGCGATTCGGAGAGCATGATGAATGGCGAAAAGGTAAAATGCCAAGCGGTCAAAGTGAAGACAAACTATATGAGATATTAAAAGGTGGTAATCGATTTACGGTCGAAGTAGCGGCTCGTTTAATGGTTCCTTGGTCATTTAGAGATCAATCTCAGATTGGTAGAGCATTCTTTTTAATGAATCCTGATGTGATCAGGCGAACAAAATTAGCGATTGAAAGCGAGGCTTATGGTGTCAGGTTGACCGATCAAGCACTCGATTATTGGGATTCTTTAACATTTTTAGAGCAAGATATGTTTACGGCTTACGCTGAAGCCAGAATTCAAGCGGATATAGAGTCACCCAGTAGCGATCCAATTATTATTGATGATGCTGGAATTGAAGTTATTGGCGAAGATATTTACCCGCCAGTCATTCCATCAGAAGACTCTACAGATGAAGATTATGCAAGTGCATTAGTCGCTTGGATTGATGAAGATCCTTTTACTCCCATGTATCAACGCGAAAGAGTGGCTGAATCCGTTAGTAGTTGGCATGATCGGTTAGAGGCTTTCTTTTGGCCAAAACCCAGAAATGGCTTGATGCAAGTCTCCCATTCAGCGGATGCTTTAATGTATCGAGCTGCTCTATTGGCAAAAGGCATTGATGATGGTCTAGAGTGGAATGATGATGATAAGGAGCTTGCAGTAAAAATGGCGGAAGAAATATTTTTGCAGTCAGGAGTACCGCAAAAAGAAGCCACTTGGGAAAATATATATGCGGTAATGAAATCTGCAATTAATAAAGATACAAATTCGACGGCTAAAATGAACAGTGGTTGGTCATTGATTGCATCTTTTTCAACCCATTGGCTAAACAGGAAAAAAGGAAGAACCCCAATGGTTTGTTGGAATAGTCGAGTTGCAACATCCATTCTTTCTAGGCTTGATTTTTTAATGGTTGAAGCTGGTTGTTCTGAACTCGGTGAGCGTTTTGAAAACCTTGGCACCATTCCGGGATGGGGTGGAACTCGTCCACGTGAAATGACATTAAACTGGCCTGAGGGATACAGAAGCTGGAAAACTCAAGTTTCTGCTAGTGAGTTTGTCGATAAAATGATTTATTGTTTAAATAACGAAACAAATAGCGATGGCTCTCTTAAATACGAACAAATGCCAATTCCAACTGGTGGAAGAGCGCCTTGGACAATGCAAGGTGTTCAGTTGGTGTTATTTTCAGATGGTTATTAAAAACCATTAAGGGTTAAACAGATTGTCGATTAAAGCCTTTAAACGCAATAAATATAAGCTATATTAGACATAAGAAAAAACATTTTAAGAACTGATTTAATGTGTATGCGATAGAATGTATAATCGCGCGAATTATCACTACAAATTGATTATATTAAGTTACTTCAATTAAGTTACTTTAAAATCCACCTTATTAAGAGAGGATCTCTAACGTGTTACAAGCCTATAGAAATCATGTGAACGAAAGAGCAGAGCAAGGAATTGTTCCACAACCTATCTCAGCAGAACAAATGACTGACATGGTAGAATTACTTAAAAAACCACCCATTGGTGAAGAAAGTTTTTTGCTCGATTTAGTCACTAATCGTGTTCCAGCAGGCGTTGATCAAGCCGCTTACGTTAAAGCCGGTTTTCTTTCAGCTATTGCGAAAGGCGAAACGACAAGTCCAATTATAGATAAAAATTTAGCTATTGAATTATTAGGTACTATGCTCGGTGGTTATAATATTGAAACATTAGTTGGCTTGTTAGATGATAAAGAGTTAGCTGAGCTAGCCGGAACACAACTTAAAAAGACACTTTTAATGTTTGATGCTTTTCATGATGTTGCTGATAAATATAAAGCAGGAAATAAGGTCGCAAAATCGATTATACAAAGTTGGGCTGATGCTGAATGGTTTACAAACAGAGATGCACTAGAAGAAAAAATCACATTGACTGTTTTTATGGTACCAGGTGAAACCAATACAGATGATTTATCACCTGCTCAAGATGCGTGGTCAAGACCCGATATCCCATTACATGCATTAGCCATGTTAAAAAACCCCAAAGAAGGATTAGACGGTAACCCTCTCGAAGTTATTGAAAAACTTAAAGAAAAAGGGCACCCCGTTGCCTATGTTGGTGATGTTGTTGGTACCGGCTCATCAAGAAAATCAGCCACTAACTCTGTTTTATGGTTTATGGGGGATGATATTCCAAATATTCCTAACAAGCGTGATGGTGGATTTTGTCTTGGTGGAAAAATAGCACCAATCTTTTTTAATACAATGGAAGATGCTGGCGCTTTACCCATAGAAGTTGATGTTTCTAAGTTAGAAATGGGTGACGTCATTGATATTTACCCTTACCAAGGAAAAATTGAAAAAGATGGAAAAGTCCTAGCTGAATTTTCTCTAAAAACAGATGTGCTTTTGGATGAAGTGCAAGCGGGTGGACGAATTCCTCTTATTATTGGTAGAGGATTAACCGCTAGAGCACGTGAGTTTCTTGGGTTGACAGCGAGTGAATTATTTAGACAGCCCGCGCCGGTTGTCGCTTCTGATAAAGGCTTTACCTTAGCGCAAAAAATGGTGGGTAAAGCTTGCGGTTTAGATGGGGTGAGAGCTCATCAATATTGTGAACCAAAGATGACGACCGTTGGTTCTCAAGATACAACCGGACCAATGACTCGAGATGAACTAAAAGATCTTGCTTGTTTAGGATTTTCTGCTGATTTAACCATGCAATCTTTTTGTCATACAGCGGCTTATCCAAAGCCAATCGATATTGATACTCAACATACTTTGCCTGATTTTATTATGAATAGAGGTGGTGTTTCGCTTAGACCTGGTGACGGCATAATTCACAGTTGGTTAAATAGAATGTTATTACCCGATACTGTTGGGACTGGTGGTGATTCACATACTCGTTTCCCTATTGGTATCTCATTTCCTGCTGGGTCAGGTTTAGTTGCATTTGCAGCCGCAACAGGTGTCATGCCTTTAGACATGCCAGAGTCTGTACTGGTTCGGTTTTCCGGTGAAATGCAAGCTGGTGTAACATTGAGAGATCTGGTTAATGCGATACCTTATGTCGCAATTCAAAAAGGTTTATTAACTGTCGAAAAAGAAGGCAAGAAGAATATATTCTCAGGAAGAATTTTAGAGATTGAAGGTTTACCCGATCTAAAAGTTGAGCAAGCATTTGAACTTTCTGATGCGGCTGCAGAAAGAAGTGCTGCGGGGTGTTCCATTCAATTAGATAAAGCGCCAATTATTGAATATTTAAATTCCAATGTCGTTATGCTTAAATGGATGATTAAAGAAGGCTACGGAGATGCTAGAACGATTAGTCGGCGAATTGAAAAAATGCAAGAGTGGCTGAAAGATCCACAGTTATTAAAGGCCGATGCGGATGCAGAATATGCAGAAATCATCGAAATTAACTTAAATGATATCAAAGAACCCATTTTAGCCTGCCCGAACGATCCTGATGATGTGAAGCTTTTATCTGATGTTCAGGGGGTTAAAATTGATGAAGTCTTTATTGGTAGTTGTATGACAAATATTGGTCATTACCGAGCTGCGGGTAAATTGTTAGAAAAAACGGATGCAATACCCACTCGACTTTGGATTGCTCCACCAACCAAAATGGACGAACATCAATTAATGCAAGAAGGTTACTATAATATTTTTGCAACCGCAGGAGCACGTACTGAAATGCCTGGTTGTTCTTTGTGCATGGGAAATCAAGCTCGTGTTGCGGCTAACTCAACGGTTGTGTCAACCTCCACTAGAAACTTCCCTAACCGTTTGGGTAATGGTGCTAACGTTTATTTGGCTTCCGCTGAACTTGCGGCAGTTGCCGCTATTGTTGGTAAACTACCGACTGTCGAGGAATATATGTCCTATGCTGCAGATTTGGATACGATGAGCGATGAAATTTACCGTTACTTAAACTTTAATGAATTAGAAGATTTTCAAAAATCAGCTAATATGGTAACTATTCCAGTTCAACAGAAAATAGTCGTGAATTTATAAGGCAAAATAGCAAGAGTTTATTCTAATAAGTTCATCTAAACAAGAGCGCTTAATTTTAGCGCTTTTGTTGTTTTTACGAAAAGCATTTTATCAATGAGCAATAATCAAAGAGTCAAACCTAATGATGCTAGTCAGCTAGAAGCTATTGAGTTGAACGATTGGCTAGTAAAAATAGAGTGCTTTCACCCTAAAGAAATAGAATTGGGCTTGAGTCGCATCAAAGATATTGCAGGCTCTCTTGGGCTATTAAAACCAAACGCTAAAGTGGTTATTGTAGGAGGTACCAACGGCAAAGGTTCGTGTGTAGCAACTTTAGAGTCTTTAGCACTTCAATCAAAGTTAAAAGTTGGCTGTTACACATCTCCTCATTTAATGATGTTCAACGAAAGGATCCGAATTAATGGAGCTAATGTAAGCGATAA
The DNA here is from genome assembly GCA_964601915.1 of uncultured Kangiella sp. Lineage (GTDB taxonomy): Bacteria > Pseudomonadota > Gammaproteobacteria > Enterobacterales > Kangiellaceae. The sequence goes on from CAZRPK010000008.1 coordinate 30,938, forward strand.
AGCGCTCAATGAGGCTTTTCGTCAAATCGAAAAATGGAGAGGTGAAGTCCCATTAACATTCTTCGAATTTACCACACTGGCGGCACTCCAAATATTTTCAACCCAAAAACTAGACCTAATTGTACTAGAAGTGGGTTTAGGAGGACGTTTAGACGCAGTCAATATTATTAACCCTAACGTTGCAATCATTACGACTATTGCAAAAGACCACACAGATTGGTTAGGTGATACCTTAGAAGAGATTTCTGTGGAAAAGTCTGGCATCTTTAGAGCAACCTCGTTAAACCTTGTTGGCGACGTCAAAACATTTGAATTACTAAAAAAATCTATTAGTGATTTAGAACTATCGTTTCGATTAACTATAGATAATGAATTAAATGCCATACCTTTGCTTGAGCACCTATCGGATACTCAAGTAAATCCCTATCAATTAAAAAGGCAAAACATCGTATTAGCATTAACTTGCTTTACATACTTGTTTAGAAACCTATCGCAACATATTGATTTAAAAAATATTTTAAAAAATATATGTCTTACTGGTAGGTTTCAAAAAATTCAAAATATGCCTCAAGTTATTATTGATGTTGCACATAATCCACAAGCAGCATCAAATTTGTTAAATCAAATAGAGTCTTTGAGTTGTAATGGTTGTAGAATTGCTATTTGTGGCTTAATGTCTGACAAAGCAGTTAAGGAATATCTTCAGATCCTTGATAAGAGTATTGATGTTTGGTTATTTGTTGATTTACCCTCAAAAAGGGCTACTTTAGCAACTGATTTGAAACGCTTTTTAACCTTTGATCAAAATGATAGGTCTAATATAACATCAAAGCATAAAACATTTAGTCATATGAGTTTAGCTTGCGAGTATGCTAATGAAATAATGAGTAGTGACGATCATTTATATATTATGGGTTCATTTATTACAGTATCAGAATTTCTCAAACTAGAAAAAGAATTTCAAATTAACGATTCAGCATTATGATTTAGGTATGAATAATGGAAAATAGCTTAAAACAAAGAATTGTAGGAGCCATTGTTTTGGTTGCGCTAGGTGTTATATTTTTACCTTCCATTTTAAAAGAAAAAACGAGTAATGGTATTTTTGAAAGTAAGATCCCTAAAAAACCTAGAGTAATTACTGATTATAAAATGGACACATTTAAGATTGATGAATTATTAGCGGAAGAAGACATAGTTGCGAAAAATATTCAGAAGAAGGCTGAGAAAGCTCGCTTGCAGATAGATGAAAAAGTAGATGAACCTATAATTAAAGAACAACCAGTTAAAAGTAATGATGAAAACTTGCAAAATATAGATAATGAGAGTGATAAAGCGATAGATACAGGCGCATGGATCATTCAAGTCGCTAGCTTTTCTAAACAATATAATGCAGTAAAATTGGTTAACAAACTTAAAGTCAATGGGCACAAAGCATATAAAAGCAGGGTAGCAATTGATAAAAATATCGTTTATCGAGTTTTCGTAGGCCCATTTATTAAGAAGATAAATGCAACGGCTGATATTTTGGATATCGATAAAGTTTCAGGGACTAAAGGTATGCTAAAAGTTTTTAATCCTATAAAACACTAAATGCTATTGATGGCTATCAAACCCTTATTTTATGAACTCATAGAAATCGTAGATTAAAAAGATTCCATCAAAGATCCGAATTTGCTAAAATCGTATTTTATCTCGAGCTAAAATAATGTCTATCGTCTTTAATTGGCATAGAAGGGTGGAGTCAAGTTAATGCAGTGGATTGATTGGGCAATTGTAATTGTGATTGGGCTTTCGGCCTCGATCAGTTTATTAAGGGGCTTTACCAGAGAAGCTCTTGCACTAGCTGGTTGGATACTCGCCTTTTTTATCGCAAAAGGCTTTTATCGTGAATTTTCATCTCTTTTAACCTCCTATATTGACACTCCCAGTTTACGTTATTCTGTTGCATGGGTTTCATTATTTCTCATCACACTTGTCGTGATGGGGCTAATTAATTACATTTTAAGCCAATTGATCGAAAAAACCGGTTTAAGTGGCATGGATCGGATTATGGGAATGGTTTTTGGCGCTCTTCGAGGTGTACTTTTAGCCTCTGTTGTCATTATTCTTTTACGAGAATTTACTTTGGTTAATGAAGATGATTGGTGGAAGCAATCCCAATTAGTTCCCCATATCGAAGTATTGGGCAATTGGTTTTATGAAAAAGTTGATACTGTTTTACCTGAATTAACTAGTAAATTACCCCTAAAAAACGACTAATTATCTTATAAAGGTTCAAGCTCTATGTGTGGCATTGTTGGTATTTATAGTCATTCCCCTGTAAATCAAAGAATTTACGATGTTTTGACAGTTTTGCAACATCGAGGACAAGATGCTGCAGGCATAGTAACGTTAAATGACGGAAAAATATTTTTGCGTAAGGCTAATGGATTAGTAAAAGATGTTTTCCACACTAGACATATGCAACGTTTAGAAGGCAATATTGGAGTAGGGCATGTCCGTTACCCAACCGCTGGATGCTCTAGTTCAGCCGAAGCTCAACCTCTGTATGTTAATTCACCTTACGGTATTGTTTTAGCTCATAATGGTAATTTAACTAACAAGAATGAGTTAAAAAAAATACTTTCAAAAAGCGATAAAAGGCATATTAATACCAATTCAGATTCAGAAATACTGCTCAATATATTCGCCAGTGAACTTCAAAAAGCTTCAACTACAGACTTAAATGAAGACGTTATTTTTACTGCGATGGATAACGTGTATAAACGCTGTAAAGGAGCCTATTCTGCGGTTGTATTAATAACGGGTCATGGCATGCTAGCGTTCAGAGATCCACATGGTATTCGTCCTGCTGTACTAGGAAGAAAAGAAACCGACGGGCAAGTCGAATATATGGTGGCCTCGGAGAGTGTCGCGCTTGATGCTTTAGGGTTTAAAAAAATGCGAGATTTAATGCCAGGTGAAGCTATATATGTCGATAATTGCGGTGTTCTTCACTCTAAACAATGTGTAAAACTTAATAAAACAGCCCCCTGTATTTTTGAGCACGTTTATTTAGCGCGCCCTGACTCATTTATGGATAATATTTCAGTTTATCGCTCTCGTTTACGAATGGGAGAAAAGCTAGCTGATAAAATTAGAAAGGAATGGATCGATCATGATATCGATGTAGTAATACCGATCCCGGATACTTCGACGACTAGCGCAATGGAATTAGCTCAAAACCTTAAACTTAAATTAAGACACGGTTTTGTTAAAAACCGTTATATTGGTCGCACGTTTATTATGCCTGGACAAGAAGTTAGAAAGAAGTCAGTCAGACAAAAACTAAATGCCATTAAACTAGAGTTTAAAGGTAAGAACGTTCTACTAGTCGATGACTCAATTGTTCGCGGGACTACTAGCAGTCAAATAGTAGAAATGGCAAGAGATGCTGGCGCAAATAAAGTTTACTTTGCTTCAGCAGCTCCACCAGTGCGCTACCCAAATGTTTATGGTATTGATATGCCATCAGTCAGCGAACTGATTGCCCACGGTCGAACTGAAAAAGAAGTAGGCGAGTTAATCGGTGCTGATCGCATGATTTATCAAGATTTAGATGATTTGATTGAAACATGTAAAGAGGGTAATCCTGAGATAACAAATTTTGATACATCTGTATTTGATGGGAAATACATTACTGGTGACATCGATGAGGAATATTTAAAAAACATCGACCTTGAACGAAATGATAGTGCAAAGGGCAATAGTGATGAAGATGATGATTGTAATATAGAATTGCATAACGTTGGCAAGTCTTAATTTTGAGCTTGTTGGGTAAAGCTATATTTTTCTTCTTGGTTGGGAAATAGTTGGTAGCCCTCCAGATGAAAGAAAATATGTTGTGATTATCGAACATCACACTTCAAACTGGGATTTCTTTATTTATCATTGTCAAATTTGCCTGTAAATTGAAAATTAATTTCATAGGAAAGCATACTATTTTTATAGGATCAATAGATTGGCTATTGAGAAAACTTGGAGGTATTCCGGTTAATAATGTTAAATTTTAATTCACTTAAATTTACTCAGTCCCTATACATATTAAGTCTATTTCTTTGTCTCTTTTTTTCTTTTCAAACTGTTAAAGCAAACAAGTTAGATTATCGTTATACAAAAGCTTTTGACATTCAAAAAATATCTCTTGATGAAGGACTTTCACAAAGTGTTGTTAATGAAATTACCCAAGATAGTAATGGGTTTATTTGGATTGGAACTGAAGATGGTTTGAATCGATTTGATGGCTATGATTTTTTAATTTATCAACATGATCATAAGCGTCCATCATCTTTACATGAAAACTGGGTTATATCTTTAGCCGTTGTTCCAAAAAAAGGCCTATGGATTGGTACTATTGCAGGTTTAAGTTACCTAGATTTTGCTACCGAAAAATTTATTAATTACTCAATCCGTTATCCTGAATTAATTGGCACAGTTAGGGATCTATTATATTTGGAAGATAGTGGTGTTTGGGTTGCTACTAATAATGGATTATTCTTTCGGGAAAAAGATTCAGATCCAAATATGCCTTTTAAAATCATACAGTTGTTAGATAAAGGTGAGTCAAATAAAGTCATTAAAGTATTGACATCTAGCGTTGAAGCTGTTTTTGTTGCTACTAAAAACTGTATTTTCAGAATAAACAAAATAAACCATTTGGTAACCAATCTTTGTGATTCAAAAGTGCTTTCTTTTATTAGGTACAAAGAAATAAATAAAATTTTAATCGACAATAATGAATTATGGATTGCAACGACTACAGGGTTATTTCTATACAATCTCAAAAATGGTAATGTTAGTTCCTTCGATAAAAATTCTAAAAATGGTCAGTCCATTGCATCGGACTATGTACAGGATCTGGTGTTTGATTCTAATAATTCGATTTGGGTTTCAACAACCGGTGGAGTTAGTGTTTTTAATAGGCGAACTCACAAGTTCACTTCCCACACTCAAGCTGGTCTAGGGAAAAAACAGCTTTCAGCATCTGACATTATTTCATCTTATATAGATTCAGAAGGATTAGTCTGGCTTGGAACTTATGGAAGAGGTGTTAATTTGTTGAATCCAAATCAACGACGATTTGAACATTTGTTTACTCAACAAGATGCCTTAAATATAGATTCAAATAATACTATTCATGGAATTGAAAAAGATCAATATGAAAATTTATGGCTTGCCTCTTATGGAGGCGGTTTGCTTAAATATAATTTGATGACCGGGACGATCAGCAAACCACTTGAAGAACAGGGAATTTCATATGATAAATATGTATTCAGTTTAAAAATAGATAAAAATAATCAACTATGGATTTCGACTTTTAGTGAAGTAATGTTGCTTGATTTAGAAACGGAACAAGTGAGTAAAATAATCATTAATATTGATGGTCATGAAATTAAAGAGTCGGTTAACGTTTCTAAATTTTTTGAAGATAACTCTGGTTCTATGTGGCTACTTGGTGAAACTGGATTATATAAACAGAAGGGTTCAATTAAAATCAGTGCAATAAAGAATCAATCAACTAAAACATTAGAGTTTGAGAGTTGGAGAGAAAAATTACCATACAGCTATAGGGAAAAAACTAATTCACTCAACAGCATGGTTGAAGATAGAGATGGAAATTATTGGATTGGCGGTGATGCAGGTATTCTACTTTATAATCGAAAGGAAGATAGTTGGCAACATTTTATTTATGACGCAACATTGCCTAATAGTTTATCAAGCAATGGGGTACAAACAATCTATATTGATAATCAAGGGTTCGTTTGGATAGGAACTGCTGACGGCTTAAACCTAGTGATCGAAATAGAATCTTTGCATGGTAAGAGTTATCACTTTGAGAGAATTACTACTCATGAGGGGTTACCAAGTAATGTAATTTACGGTATACAACAAGATGATAATTTTGGTACATGGATAAGCACAAATAGAGGGGTAGTAAAATTCGATAAGAATGTTTTAAAAATGGATCTATTCAGAAGCGCCGATGGACTATCTAGTGATGAATTCAATCTTGGCGGAAGTTTTGTTGATGAAAATAATCGGATCTACTTTTCTAGTATTAATGGCATTACATCAATTGTTGATTCAAATACAAAAAAGTTAATTAAAAAGACAAATTTAAGGTTCGTAAAAATAAAATTAGGTACAGAAGTTTTAGGTTCTTTCATTTTGAATACTAAAAATAAAATCCCAACTAAAGTAATTGAATATGGTGATGCAATTGAAATTTGGGTAACAGCCATGACTAATCTTAAATTTGGTGTGTCAAGGTTTCGTTATCGAATAAAGGGGTTTGATAATAAATGGGTTAATCTAGGCAGTAATAGAAAATTATTTATAGCTGGCCTCACAACAGGCTCTTATGAAATTGAAATTCAATCGAGAGTTTCAGGTGAATCTTGGTCTTCAAACTCAATATATTTACCTATAAGAATAAACTCTGATTTTTTTATGAGTAAGCAATTTATATTTTTAGTTATAGCGTTGCTATCTTTAATTTTCCTAATAATCCTAATTTTAATTTCTCAAAAATACAAGAAGCATCTAGCTTCCGAAATAAAAAAACAGTCATTAGAAAAATTAAGGATAAAAGAAATCCGTATTGATAATGACTCATTAATTTACTCTATTTCAGATAGAGATCGAACGATTGCTAGATTAAGTAATGAGTTAGAAGTTACAACAAAAAAAGTTAATGTCGAACGATATCGAGACATATCAACAGGTTTCTATAGATTTGACTTCGTATTAGAAAGCCGGGATAAAAATAAACAAAATTTATCGCTCATACAAACGGATAAATTATTTAAAGAAGATACTATACAGACTAGTCATATTAAAAATTATGGCTTAGTTGCTATTATCGAATTCGTTAATTACGATGATATCATTAAAACCTATGGTGAGCTTGAAGCTAAAGATTTTATTTCTCAAATATCGATCAAACTTCGCCGAGAAACTAATGCTGATTCACAGTTCTATACATTATACGATGGTACATATATAATTCTTAACGCTTCTGTTGTTAAACAAAAAGTAATAGATGGGTTAAAGAACTTGTGTGTATCATTTAATCAATCAAGTTACGATATAGCAAATGGCCGTACGATCAATTGTCAATCAAAATTAACGTATATAGATTTAGGTAGTCTACAAATTAAGAATAAAAATGATTTGATTAAAGTAAAAACATTAATTGAAATTGCGCATAATAAAATAGAGATCAAAACTGATAGTAATAAAAATAAGTGTTCAAAAGAACTCAAAATATTACGACCACTTAGTACCGAAAGCTTAACTGATGATTTTGATTTTGACGTACTATTAGAAGACGGAACTTTGCGTATTATTTCTTAGAAATGATTACCTTTAATGAGTGAATTAAAGAAGGGTAGTGATTATTCTTTTAGTTAACCTTTCTAGTTTTACCGCTCTCTGCTCTTTTCTTATTTTCACTTTGCACATAAATTGTATCTGTGGTTGCCATACTAGCATGCCCTAAATCTTCAGATAGATCTTTCAGCGCTCGACCACGTTCGATTTCCATGCTTGCGCCAGTGTGTCGTAACCAATGAGTTGATGCTTCCTTTAACTTTATTGCTCTAGATTCACTTTGTGTTTTACGCATATTTATATACGCGCAATCAAATACTGTTTGAACTAATCTGCGTAAATGTCTCGAAGTCATTCCACCTTGACCTCTGATTTTTTCAACTAATACGGTGTTTTCGCCTACATAAGGATAGCTAGAAAGATTTCTGACGTGTCGATACCGTTTTAAGAATGGCATAAAATCATTTGGAACGGTTGTATCTCGTAACTTTCTACCTTTACCAAAAATCTTTAACCACCAATTTTCATCCTCATCTTGCCAAAAATGTCCCATAACGGGTGACCAATTTTCGCGCTCTGATAATTCAGATATTCGTAAAAAAAGTGTTTTGAGACTAGCAATAACAAATAGATTGCGTTCGTAGATTGGGTTTTCATCCGCCATTTGAATAGCGGTATCTAATACAAATTGCCATTGAACTTCAGTTAAACGTTTTGCTTCTTTTACTTGTGAATCAATTATGAAGTGACGGCAGTCTTTTTTTGCAATTTGTGCGGGATTTCCATAACAATACTCTTCACCCATTAAATATTTGTAAAAAGCAATAATTGCAGTGAAGCTAGAAACTAAGGTTTGCTGTGATGGTCTATACTTTTTTTTATCCACATTTTTGTTATTCTGGCATTTAGGTGCTTGGAGTTTATAAGGACGCCATAATTTATTTGATTGAAAATGGCCATTATCAAAAAGAAACCTGTCTAAATTTGACGTACCAATCCAATTAATTGGTGGTTGCCAACAAAAATCTGCATAATCTAGAATATCGGATTTACGGTACTCATCAATTGGTTTTTCTTTGATTACAAACGACCATAGCAAAAATCGCTCAATTTCATTTCTAAATCTTGTATAAGTATGTTCAGATTTATTTCTTCCAGTGTATTCTAAAAAGGCCTTACCCCAATTCCAATGTATTAGGTTCCAGGTGCTATTTTCTTTAAAGAATAGTGCAAGTTTTGGATAGTCATTAATTACTAAAGCTTTTAACTCAGTATATGTCGGGTATAGAGGTGTTGGATTTGGCAATGTCATAGACTAGTTGGCTTTATTAAAGGCAATTGATGTATTATGAAACACTTAATAGATTATGTCCAATACTAAAAGGTATCGGACATAATAAGGATTGGTGTGAACTCCATATTTTTTCGTTTGATGTAATGTACCTTATATACATTTATTACAACTTCCCTAGACTCTGAGCCTGAACTACAATTTCAGCAAGTATAGATAGAGCTAATAAGAATGCCATATTTTGGTGATAATTATCAGATATAATATCTACAAACCATTTAATCCAAATTAAGCAGAGAGTGTATGATGAGTCTTAATAACAAATACTTTTACAATAATTTTGTTACTAAAAGCCTAATAGTATTTCTACTTTTAGTTATTCAATCAGCTAATGCTAAATATCCAAAAGAATTAAGCTTTAGTTATGTTACTTTTTCAGATCAAGAACAGATGCGAAAATTTGCAATTTCGTTTCATCATAGTTTATTAGAAATTGACTATCAGCAACTCTATGCGATAGCCGATCTTAGTTTAAAAGATAAAAACAAATTAAATAGTTTAAATATATCATTTAAACATGCAGTCGACTGGACTAATAAATTTAGTGATTTTCAAGAAAAAATACGAAAAGAGACTCGTGATCGTGAATCAGCTCTAAAGCACCATGATAATTTAAGCAAACAAGCATTCGTAGGGATTTCTGGTTTCCCATGTTATGCGACTGTCGAAGAAACACTACAACAGGGTTTAGATTTATCAAATAGTTACCCTACTCTTTCTGAATGGATAGACATTGGGGACTCATGGAAAAAGGAAAATAGTCAATCAGGTTATGATTTGATGGTTTTAAAGATTACTAACCAAACTATTACCGAGGATAAACCCAAATTATTTATTCATAGTTCCATGCATGCTAGAGAGTACGCACCAGCGGCATTATCATTAGAATTTGCGCATCGACTTTTAGAAGACTATAGCTCTAATGCAGATACTCGCTGGATAGTTGATTACCATGAAGTTCACATCTTATTTCATATGAATCCTGATGGAAGAAAGATTGCTGAAACAGCTGTTTTGCAAAGAAAAAACACTAATGATAATCATTGTCCTACGGGTACTATCGGCGTTGATTTGAATCGAAATTTTTCATATTTCTGGAATTATACTAATGGTAGTGGTTCGAGTGGTAATGAATGTGACGAAACTTATAGAGGTATTTCAGCAGAGTCGGAGCCTGAAACAAAAGCGATTTCAAATTATATTCGCTCTATATTTCCAGATTCTAGAGGTGATTTAGAAACTGATCCAGCACCTGAAACAACACCAGGAATGCATTTAGATATTCATAGTTACAGTGAGTTAGTTCTATGGCCTTATGGGCATAAAGTGGGAGCTTCTCCAAATGATAGTGGGTTTGTAGCGCTAGGCAATAAACTAGCATGGTTTAATAACTATACACCACAGCAAAGTGTGGGGCTTTATGCAACAGATGGAACCAGTGATGATGTAAGTTATGGCGAGTTAGGTATTGCAGCATTAACCTTTGAATTAGGAACTTCATTTTTTCAGGACTGTTCGACTTATCATAACAAGATCAAGCTCGATAATTTAAAAGCGTTATATTACGCTGCAAAATCAAGCGCCATGCCTTACCTATTACCAAAAGGGCCCGAAGTCTCAACAATTTCTCTTAACAATGCAGAAAATAGTATTACTATTTCTCAGGGAATACCGATAAACTTAATTGTAACGCTTAATACAAATCATACTAAATTAGTTGAATCAAGTCGGACAATATCAAAAGCCGAGTACTCAATTGATTCGCCTATTTGGATTGAAGCAACTGTTAAAACTGAAATTACGGGGCATGATGGCTCTCTGTCTTCGGAAACAGAGGTGTTTAATATTTCTATTGATACGAGTTCACTCGATACCGGTAAACATATTCTATACATTAGAGGATATAACCAAAACCAACAACCCGGCGTACCAAGTGCTGTTTTTATCAATGTTGGAGACAACAACTCCCCTACTCCCGATTTCACCTTTACCTGCACCGATTTAAATTGCAATTATGATGCAAGTGGAAGTAACGATAGTGATGGAAATATTGTAAGTTATAGCTGGGACTTTAATGGTGAAGATATATCAACAACTATCTCTGGAGCTGTTAATTTTTCTAAAATAGGAGATAAAACTATTACCCTAACGGTCACTGATAATTCTAATAACGTAGCAACAAAAACGTCTGTAATTTCAGTAACGAAGGTTCCTGAAATAGAAGAACAGTCATCAAATTCTGGAAGTGGTTCGCTTTATTTTCACATCTTATTTTTGTTTGTTTTACTAAGGATAAAGGCTTTATTCAAAGTGTCTGATTAGCGATGAATTGGTTGGCTCTTATTAAATCTTCAGGCGTATCTATGCCCGCAGGTGGTGCTGAGTTTAAAACATTTAGATGGATTTCAGCACCATTTTCTATCACTCGAAGTTGCTCCAGTTTTTCTAATTTTTCTAAATTAGACATTGGCCAACGGACAAATTGTTTAAGAAATGCTTTAGTGTAAGCATAGATTCCTATATGTCTAAAATAATTATTAGAACTGAAATCTGAATTAATTGATTTATTTCGTACAAACGGAATTACAGAGCGAGAAAAATAAATGGCTTTATTATTTTTATCAAAAATAACCTTAACAGTATTTTGGCTATTTACTTCACTCTCATCATTGATGGGACAACATAAAGTTGACATTTTTGCATCAGTATTTGCGACTATACTCGCAACCTGTTGTATGTTTTTAATTGGTATAAATGGCTCATCGCCTTGTACATTAACAATAATGGCATCATCATCTAAACCTAACTTTTCAGAAGCTTCATAAATACGATCACTACCAGATCCATGTTCAACCCTAGTCATAATCGCTTCAAAACCAGCATTTTCAACAATTTTTTTAATCACTAAATGATCGGTAGCGACACTCACCGAAACTGCACCACTTGCTTTTGCCCTTTCACAGACATGTAAAATCATTTCTTTATTTTTAATTTTTGCCAGAGGTTTTGCTGGTAAGCGAGAAGATTCATATCGTGCGGGTATGATCACATGGAATTTCATAATTGGCTTTTTATCATTTATTATCAATTAAATTGAAGCTGTATAATTATAATGCATCATTAACTTGTGCTTGAGTTAATGATTGAGCTTGATCAATCAAGAGTACAGGAAGACCTTCATTTATTTTATAACTCAACCGGTCAAATCGACAGATTAGGTTAGACTTCTCTTTATCTAAATCCAACTTTCCATGACATCGAGGGCAAATGATGACCTCCAATAATTTTTTATTCATCACTTTGCCTTTCAATTATTTTTTGTATTCTTGATAACAAATTATCATTGAGGTTTTTATTAAACGGCATATCCACCTCTAAATAATACCAATTTTTTTTTGCGAAACATTTGCATTTAACAGCGTCTTTTTCAGTCATGATTACTGGAGCCAGTTCACCTTCTGAATAATTGAAACTTTCAAAATCAACCTTGCAAAACTGATGGTGATCTTTGAAAGTTTTAGTCTCTGAAATGTTAACTATTTTCTTTAACGTTGAGTAAAAACGATTAGGGTTGCCTATTCCTGCAATGGCAAAAACTGAATGCTTACTAAGCTTGTCTAGTTCTATTTTCTGGTTAGTATTCAAATTAACAAATTGATTAGGTACTATGTCGACCTGTTCACTCACTAAATTTTCAATCTCTGAGCCAACAGGGCAATTACCATTTTTAATCACTAAGTCGATTGATTGACAGCGTGAAATAGGTTCTCTTAACGGACCAAATGGCATCACTAATTTGTTACCAAAAGCTCGTGATGAATCCATTAAAACAACCTCTAAATCTCTCTGCATTTTATAATGTTGTAACCCATCATCACTGATAACGATATCGATATCATTATGTTCGATTAAATATTTAACCGCATTACTTCGATCCGCATCAATGACAATGGGAATATTTAATTTAGAGTATTGCATAAAAGATTCATCACCAACACTGGATGAAGTATCTGAGTCAGTCACTTGATGAGGGCACTTCCTTACAGATGATTGATAACCACGACTCACTATGCCGCATTTAATATTTTGCGCACTTAACAAGCTAACCAGAGTAGCGATAAACGGAGTTTTACCAGTCCCTCCGACAGATAAATTGCCAACGACTATTACGGGTTTACTAAAAGCATTTGATTTTAGTAAACCACTTCGATATAAAAAATATTTAAGTTTTACTAGCAATAAAAATGGAAAAGATAACATCCAAAATAAATAGTAAATCAATGAACGGTAACGTAGAGCTGGATACCATAATTTTTCAATAAAATGGTATTCTTTCATTGATTATTTTCTTGTTCTGCAAACTGCATTTGATGGAGTTTAGCATAGGCACCATTTTTAATAATTAACTCAGAGTGATTTCCGCTTTCGAGAATTTTTCCTTCGTTTAAAACAATGATGGTATCTGCTTTTTCTATAGTTGATAGTCTATGAGCGATTACTATAGATGTCCTATTAACACTTAACGACTCTAACGCGGCTTGTATATGCCTTTCTGACTCTGTATCAAGTGCAGAAGTCGCTTCATCAAGAATAACAATTGGAGAATCTTTGTATAAAGCCCTAGCTATCGCTATACGCTGTCTTTGACCGCCAGAAAGCTTATTACCATTTTCACCAATTTGCTCGTCTAACCCATGTTCTAGTTTTTCAATAAACTCCCAAGCATGCGCTTTAATTGCGGCGTCTTTTACGCGTTCAACATCCAAATTGCTACTATTTGGATAGGCAATATTATTTGCAATGTTAGTATTAAATAAAGTAACTTGTTGGGAAACAATACTGATATGACTTCTCAAGTTGTTCAAACTTAATTCACTAGTATCCATATCATCAAGATATATTTTACCGGATTTAGGGTTGTAAAAACGTAATAACAAATTAGTAATGGTTGATTTTCCACTACCCGACTTTCCAACGAATGCTACGGTTTTTCCAGCGCCTATGCTAAATGAAACATTATTAATGACGTTGGGAGAGTTAGCCGAATAAGAAAAATTTACATTCTCAAATTTGATATTTCCACTAGGAGCCGCTATTGTCCTTGAGCCATTATCTGTTTCGGGCTGCTCATCGAGCACGTCAAAAATGCTTTTTGCAGCGGCTATTCCTTTTTGTAATACGCTATTCAGATTTGAAACAACTTTTAAAGGCTTTAACATCATCATCATCATTGCAAGCATAACCACAAATTGACCGGCCTGTAATTCCCCTGATGATAATTGTTTTCCTGCAAAGTAAATAACTAAAGCGAGGGAGAAACCAGCAATTAATTGAATAATTGGAGTGCTAAATGCTTTGGTTGCAACCATTTTAATGTTTTGCTTTCTAGTTTGTTGAGCTTCTATAGTAAACTGTGCTATTTCAAATGATTCACCATTGAAAGTTTTAATGACTTTATATCCTTCAACAATTTCTTGTGTTTTTTGTGTGACTCCACCCATTGCATCTTGAATATTATGACTAATTCTTTTGAAACGTTTACTGGCATGACTAACAACCAGACCTATGATAGGTGAAGAGATCAAAAATAAGCTAGCCAGCTGCCAATTTGTATAAAATAAATAGCCGAGAATATATATAATCAGCCCACCTTCTCTCAATAATTTAGTGAAAGTATCGGTAGTAGCGGTAGCAATTTGTTGAGTATCAAAAGTCATTTTTGAAATTAATTTACCGCTTGGAACTCTATCGAAAAATTGACTTGGCAAACTAACAAATTTTTGCGCTATTTCGATTTGAATTTTTTGAACAATATTTTGCCCTACCCATGACATGCAATAAGCAGAAATAAAACTAGCAATCCCTCGAACAACTAATAGTATTATTATAAACAACGGCGCAGCTTCTATCGTTGACATGTTGTTTTTGACTAATGCTTCATTTGTTAAAGGTTCTAATGACCACACGAATAAAAAATCCATTCCTGCAAAAATAAGATTAGCTAAAATCGCAACAAAGAACGCAAGCTTATAATCTTTAAGGTAGCCTCTAAGCCTCTTAAATACTTCACTTGAATTAGCGTCACTTTTAGCACTCATTCATTATTCCTTTGAGTTGCCATTTTTAAGTTGGTTATGCCAAGTTGTGAGGTAGCATCCATCGCAGTTACAACCGATTGATAAGGCGTATTAGCATCTGCACTAAGTATCACAGCGATGTCAGGATTACTTTCAATAACTGTAGAAATAGCTCTTTTCAAAGTATCAATAGATTTGTTAACTAATGCTTTTTTATTCACAAAATATCGGCCTTCTTTATCAATGCTGATTTCTAAAGACTTAATTTGGGTTTCCAATGGTTCAACGTTTGCTTTTGGTAATTCTAGTTCAATTTGGGTTTCGCGGGTAAAGCTAGTTGATACCATAAAAAAAATTAATAGTAAAAATACGACATCGATCAAGGGTGTTAGGTTAACCTCAACATTATTTCTTTTCTCTCGTAAAATCATTTTAAGATCCAATTACCCTTTTAAGGTTTCTCTTTCACCGTTGAGTACTTCAACCATTTTTAAAGCTTCTCTTTCCATTTCAGCGACCAACTCATCTACACGGCGCTCAAAATGACGATGAAAAATCAATGTAGGAATTGCGATTATTAGACCTGTAGCCGTTGTGATTAAAGCTTCCGATATACCGTGAGCAAGAGCACCTGAATCACCGGTTCCTTGTACAGTAATTACTGTAAAAACTCTTATCATGCCAATAACAGTGCCTAACAATCCTAAAAGTGGTGTAATTTGGGCAATAGTGCCTAATGTATTAAGATATTTTTCTAAATTTATTACTATTAGCCTACCTGATTCATGGATACTTTCTTTCATTGTCGCTCTACCATGAGCATGATTGACCAAGCCAGAGGCTAATATTTCACCTAATGGTGAGCTTGATTTTAGTTTTTTTAATCGCGTGCGATCAAGCTGGTTATTTTTAATCCATCCCCAAACTTGGGCCACTAAATGTTTTGGAACTATCCGTGTTCTTCTCAACGTCCAAGAACGCTCAATACAAATTACAAAAGCGGCTAGAGAACAAAGAAGGATTGGAAACATTATCCAACCACCGGCTTTTAACAGGTCTATCATCTGTGAGTTTATCCTATTTATAATAAGCTCCGCTCTGGAGCTATAACGACGCGCAGTATAACAAGTTTT
>CAZRPK010000009.1:0-29962 GCA_964601915.1 uncultured Kangiella sp.
TTTTCAAACTCACCTAATCTCACACTTAACAAGAGCACCAAGCCCTAGGTTTATAGATACAACTCAGGTATTCTATATTATATTAGAACTTCAAAAAATAGTAGTTTTGTGAATGTTTGGTTAACTAATTTAGTTTTTTGGATCCTTTTCTTTTCCAACTCTCTTAACTTAAATGCCGCAGTAATCGTTATTGATAAGATGTGGTCAAGTAACACAGAACTTGTTGTTGTCTTTCTTGATGGCGATCCGGTTTTAATTGATAAAGTTAAAAATATATCACAACAATGGCTAAAAAAAACAAACCTTTCGTTTAAATTCTATTTATCTCTAAATACAGCGCCAAATAAAACTCATATTCGAGTAAGTTTTAAAAGCCATACAGGCTCTAAGTTAGGTAACCAAAAAGATCTACTTTCAAAAGAAGCCACTTTAAATTTATTTGATTTAACATCTTCAAAAATTAGTGACTCAGGTGCTCAACGTTTAATTTTACATGAGTTTGGGCATGCGCTAGGGCTAGAGCATGAGTTTAGAAGTCCTTACTGGCCATATAACCAAGCAGCAAATGCAAAAATTATTAAAAAATGCGCCCCCAAAATGAAGTTTTTGGGGTATAGCGATAAAAAAGCTATATCTAAATGCAGTGAAATAAGCTCAAAACTTAAAGAGTCATCTGTTCACTCTACGGCTTATGATGAAATTTCAATTATGAATTATGCTATTGTTTTTACTGATACAAAAGGGAGGTTTAAGTCGATCCCAGCTCAAACTGAGTTATCCTATTTAGATCAATATGCTTTACAAAAGTGGTATCCAAAAAGAAGTAATGATTAATTTGTGATAAATATGAAACATATTTTGTGGGTGCTAGTCATTAACCCAAACCACCAAGGAGAACTACATGGATCTCGTAGAAAAGTATTACCAACTACAATCGTCAACACTAGATAAAATAATCCTACTTGATGGATTACCATCTTTAACTTTTAGGATCTATTTAGCTAATATTTTCTGGATGGCGGCTAATAATAAGTGGAACCCTTTTAATTCTGAAAGCTCTCTTCAACCAACCATTGACTGGTTTGGTAATTCTGATTGGGGGTTAGGGCTTCCATTTCCAGAATTACTTGGTTCTTTAGCTTGGGCAACAGAGTACTTTGGCGCTATTTTATTGTTATTGGGTTTAGCTACTCGTTGGATTAGCATTCCTCTAATAGCAACAATGATTGTTGCTATTTTTTCTGTTCATATTGATAATGGCTGGTCTGCGGTTGCTTCTAGCGTCGATGGTGAGATTGCCTCTCGGATTAATGCGGCTAGATCTCTTCTTGAAGAACATGAAAACTATGAGTGGTTAACAGAAAAAGGGGCATTTGTAATTTTACAAAATGGCGTTGAGTTTGCCTTCACTTATTTGTTATTATTAGTAAGTTTGCTCTTTGTAGGTGGCGGTCGTTTTGTAAGCGTCGATTACTTCTTAAACAAACATTTTAGTTCTAAGTAGTTTTTAATTATTTACCAATACAAAAACTAGTAAAAATTCTTCCTAATAAATCATCGGGGGTAAACTCTCCAGTAATTTCATTTAAAGCTTCCTGAGCAAGCTTTAATTCTTCAGCTAATAACTCACCAGCAGCAAACTCTTTCAGTTGATATAAACCAACACCGATATGCTCTTCTGCTTTAATTAACGCTGTTAAGTGTCTGCGTCTTGCCATAAACACTCCAGATTCAGAAGTTTTATAACCAACTAGCTTTTTTAATTGATTCTTTAGTTCATCGATACCAAGGTTTTCTTTAGTAGAAATATTTAAAGTGTTTTCGTTTGGTTTATTTACTGAGTCAATTAGATCGATTTTATTTCTTAATTTTATAAGAGGTGGAAGGTTTATTTTTTCCTCTGTAAACTCTTTAAACAAATCTTCAATTTTGATGTTTTTCGGATCAATTTCTTCATCCCGACAATCTGTTACCCATAAAACTAGGTTTGCTTGCTCTATTTGATCGATCGCTTTTTCAATACCTATTTGTTCGACTTTATCTTTCGCTTTTCTTAAACCCGCAGTATCAATAATATATAGGGGAAGACCATCTAAGTTAATTTGCTCCGATAAAACATCTCTCGTGGTTCCTTCAATATCAGTGACAATGGCAGCATCTTTACCCGCTAGAACATTGAGTAAACTAGATTTTCCAGCGTTTGGTTTACCAGCAACGACCACTTTAATACCTTCTCTTAGTAAGCTCCCTTGTTTTGCTTTTTCTAAAAGATTCGTCATTGATAATGTTAAATTTATAGACATTTCTTTAATTTTTTCATCTTTTAAAAAATCAATTTCTTCTTCAGGAAAATCAATCGCCGCCTCAACGTAGATCCTTAAAAAAGTAACCTGCTCAACCAGTGCATAAACCAATTTGGAAAACTCACCATTAAGTGACCTAACCGCGCTTAATGCGGCTTCTTTAGTTCCACTTTCAATTAGATCGGCTATCGCTTCTGCTTGAGCTAAATCTAACTTATTGTTGTGAAAAGCTCTTTCAGAAAACTCGCCAGGTTTTGCTAGTTCGGCGCCACATTGAATTACAGACTCTAAAAGAAGATCCATAATGATAGAGCCTCCATGACCTTGAAGCTCTAATACATCTTCTCCGGTAAAAGAGTTTGGTGCTTTAAAAAAAATGGCGATGCCATTATCAATAATTTGTTTATCGGAATTATAGAAAGGCAGATAGGTGGCTTTACGTGGGGAAAGGGTTCTTTTTAAAATTTTTTTTGATATGTTTTCACAAAGATCGCCAGATATTCGGATAATCGATACACCTCCTTTTCCTGGAGGTGTCGCTAAAGCGGCAATTGATGTCATATTTAAGCTTGTCACTTTTTCTATATTTTTTAAACTATTTCTTTTTAACTTCTTGCTCTTTATTAAATTGATTAGTTATATAAAGTTGTTGGGAAATAGAGATTAAGTTATTCATTAACCAGTACAAAACTAATCCTGCAGGAAAAAAGACGAAAAACACCGTCATAAAAACAGGCATCAATTGCATCATTTTTTGCTGCATTGGATCCATAGTTGGTGACATTGGTTGCATTTTTTGCATAAGGAACATACTAGCTCCCATTAAAAGAGGCATTACATAATAAGGATCCATTACCGATAAATCAGTAATCCAAAGTATAAAAGGCGCATGACGTAACTCAACACTTTCCATCAAAACCCAATAAAGTGAAATAAAAACAGGCATTTGAATCAATAAAGGAAAACAACCACCAAGAGGATTAACTTTTTCTTTCTTATAAAGCTCCATCATCTTCATAGACATTTGCTTTTTGTCGTCACCATATTTTTCTTTCATGCTTGCCATCTTAGGCTGTAGCAGTCTCATTTTTGCAAACGATCGATACTGTGCTCTAGCTAATGGGTAAAGCAATGTTTTAATTGCGATAGTTACCAAAATTATAGCCGCACCCCAATTCACTACAAACGATTGAAAAAATATTAATAAGAAAAAAATTGGTCGGCCAATCCACCATAAAAAACCGTAATCAACGGTAAGCTCTAGACCATCAGCAATATTTTCTAAGTCTGATTGTATTTTTGGTCCAACATAAAGCTTTGCTACAAAAGTATGGCTCATTCCCGGTTCAATCCACTTCCAGTCTTGTGTGATTCGAACCTGTGCTAAACCTGCCTTACCTAAGTTTTTGGTACTTGAATCAATCGTGTGTAAATCTTCAGACTCAGGTATCCAAGCAGTAACAAAATAATGTTGTAGTATAGCTATCCATCCCCCTTGAGTTTTTACATTAAGTGGAACTTCTTCAATGTCTTCAAAGTCTTGTTTTGCATATTTGTCTTCTGATGTAGATATTGCAGGACCTAAGTATGAACGCATACCCAAGCCAGATTCTTCTTGCCCATCAGCTGGTAGTAAATCTCTTTTTAATGCCGTAAACATTCTGTTAGCAATTTTTTCGTTACTAAAATTATTTACAATATATTCAACCTTGATCTGGTGTTGTCCAGAATAAAAAGTAAAGCGTTTTGTATATTTAACACCGTTTTCATTGATCCAATCTAAATCAACAATTAACTCCTCTTCATCAGTTTTTAATTCATATTCTTTTTCGGAAGAATGATAGATGGGTTTATTCTTTTTAAAGTCAGGAGCGCCTTTACCGTATAAACCGGAAAGAGCTAAAAAGACGCGACCATTTCTATTCTCTAAAATATTAATTGGTTGAGATTTTTTATCTAATGTTTCTCTATAATTAAGTAGTTCAGCAGAAACTATATTGCCCGCTGTAGGTGTAATTAAAACTCTCAGCCTATCAGTGGTTACAATTATTGCTGATTGGTTTGGAATACTTTTTGATGGCGTAGCTACTAATGTTTCAGAGGTGGGTAGTTCAGAAGATAGGTCTGAGTTATTTTGGCTATCTTTATTATTTTGACCTCCGAATTGATCACTAGAGTTTTTTGATTGCTCATTTATTGGTGTGCTGTTTTTTGAAATTTGGTCGGTTGACTCTAAATCAGCATTCACAAACAAATCTTGATAATCTAAAACAGATTCGCTAATTGGAGCTTTGTTAACTTTAGCTGGTTTATGATCCGCTTCCCACTCTTGGTATAAAAGAAATGTTAAAAAAGCAAAAAGTATAAATAAAAAGGTTCTGATTGATTCCATGGTGTTTTTCTCAGTACAAGTTTTTTTCTTAGTAATTTTTAGTTAAATTTAGTCAGAGACTTTTTTTCATCTTTTTTAGGTACTGGGTCAAAGCCGCCTTCATTTAAAGGGTGGCATCGACTAATACGACTAAACGTTAAAGCAACACCTTTCACACAACCGTGCGTTTCAATTGCCTCAATCGAGTAATTTGAACAGGTTGGATAAAAGCGGCAACTATTTCCTATCAATAAACTTAAAGTTTTTTGATAGATTTTTATTATTCCAATTAATATTATATTCAACTTAGAAAACCCACCTTCTAGTTAGCTGATCTGCCGTTCAAAACGTTGAAATAATTTATTTCGGTAAGCGATTATATCTGTTTTAGTTAGACTAGCAATATCTCTTCTCGTTAATAGAACAAGATCGTGATCACCAAAAATTATGACACGTTGCCTAAAATATTCTCTAAGCTGTCTTTTGATATAATTACGGCGATGAGCTTGTTTGACATTTTTTTTAGCTATAACTAAACCTAGTCTAGCGTAACCTAGGTCGTTTTTTCTTACCAAAAGGGTAAATGCTTTATTGTGGATTTTGTTTGCTTTATCAAAAACGCGACTGAATTGTTTTGCGTTTAAAAGACGATTATTTCGTGGAAATTTTTCGGTGCCTTTCTTCCTGTCCAGTTTTTGCTTTTCTGAACTCAACGAGATAATCCTTTTTTGACTTTACTTTATAGTTCTTTTTATTAAAAAAACCAAAAGGTCAAAAATTATGCACTTAACTTAACGCGACCTTTTGCTCGACGTCGGTTAATAATTATTCGACCACTTTTAGTTGCCATACGTGCTCTAAAACCATGACGGCGCTTACGTTTGATTGTGCTAGGTTGAAATGTACGTTTCATCAGACTTTCCGTTAGTTTAACAATTTTTTGCTATTTTTGTGATGTAAATTTACAATGAAAACAAACACAAATTCAAGCAATGACTCAAGGGGCGCAAATTCTATTGTATAGATAATATACTGTCAATGTCTTTCAAGCTTATTTTTTTGATTAAAAAAGTTGCTTCTATTGTATAAAAAACAACTTTTTATAATTATTAACTATATCTAGTTATCATTTTATAATTAATACCTATATATGCTAATAATTATAAATTTATATCGCTTTCTGTGGATAACTATTATTTTTGAAATACTCTTTTTTTTAAGTGTTTCTAGTTATTTTTGTATTATCTGTAAAAATACATTATATAATTATATTAAACTTTTAAAAAATTCAAATAAAGTATACACATGTTTAATATAATTATAATTAAAAAAGATCTTATAGTTATTATTATTAGTACTCACTATTTTTAGTGTATAAGTATAATTTATCTTTTAAAAACAGTTAGTTATCCTGTTTATATACTTCTTATTAAACATTGAATCACGACTGTTTATCTCTATAGTAAGTATGTATAAATACGGTTATTTTCAGTTTTCATTATTTATTAACTATTTAATACACATATCTTTCTCTATAAATAGCAAATAATTACCTTTAAATATAAATTTAACAAAACAAAATTATATTGATAATATAAATTATATTGGTTAAATTTATATTAACCTGTGGATCAATAATCAATTTCACTATAAACTTGTAAATCTTTACACAGTTACAATAACAATAAACAGTTGGATAGTTAATAACTTTAATATGTGGGATCTATGTCAAAAATACTTACAGGACGAATTACCACCAACTGAATTCAGTACGTGGATTAGACCTCTGAAAGCCTCTAACGATGATAAAGGTTTACATATAATTGCACCTAATCGTTTTGTTTTGGATTGGGTAAAAGAAAAATATTTAGATAAAATTCAAGTAGTATTACGTAATAATTTTGATAAAAGTATCAATATTTCTTTAGATGTTAAAGAGCGGAAGAGTATTCATTTAGATTCTTCTCAAATTTTAAACAATAACCACTTTACAAAATTTAAAAATCCCGTAAAAAGGAGTATTGATACTCAAAATAAATCTGGAAAAAGTAATTTGAATTCTAACTTTAATTTTGAAACATTTGTTCAAGGAAAAAGTAATCAGCTTGCTATGGCCGCCGCACAACAAGTTTCAATTAATCCAGGTACAGCATATAATCCACTTTTTATTTACGGTGGTGTTGGATTAGGTAAAACCCATCTCATGCAAGCTATTGGTAATCAGATTATTAGTGA
The DNA here is from genome assembly GCA_964601915.1 of uncultured Kangiella sp. Taxonomy (GTDB): domain Bacteria; phylum Pseudomonadota; class Gammaproteobacteria; order Enterobacterales; family Kangiellaceae. The sequence continues at coordinate 6,910 of CAZRPK010000009.1, forward strand.
AAAGAAAAATGGTAAGGTTATCTACCTTCATTCTGAACGTTTTGTAGCTGATATGGTTAAAGCATTACAAACCAATACAATAGATAAATTTAAAAAATTCTATCGTTCAGTTGATGCGTTATTAATTGATGATATTCAATTTTTTGCTAATAAGGAACGATCTCAAGAAGAATTTTTCCATACATTTAATGCATTACTTGAAGGAAATCAACAAGTTATATTAACTTGTGATCGTTACCCAAAAGAAATTGACGGAGTAGAAGAACGGTTAAAATCTAGAATGTCTCATGGTTTAACTGTTTTTATTGAACCTCCAGAATTAGAAACAAGGGTCGCTATTTTAAAATCTAAAGCTACAAAATCTAATATTAAACTACATAATGAAGTCGCATTTTTTATAGCTAAGAAAATACGTTCAAATGTTCGAGAGTTAGAAGGCGCTCTAAAAAGAGTCATGGCCACAGCTCAATTTACGGGAAAAGAAATTACCATTGAGTTTGTAAAAGAAGCCTTGAAAGATTTATTAGCCGCACAGGATAAACAGGTTCGTATAGAAAATATTCAAAAAACAGTTTCGGAATACTTTAAAATTAAAGTCTCTGATTTATTGTCTAAAAGACGAACCCGTTCAATAGCTAGACCTAGGCAGATAGCTATGAGTCTAGCAAAGGAGTTAACTAACAGAAGCTTACCCGAGATTGGGGAGTCTTTCGGGGGCAAAGATCACACAACAGTATTACATGCTTGTAGAAAAATTAAAGAACTAAAAGAAACGCTTCCAGATATAAAGGAAGATTACACTAATTTATTAAGAATTTTATCAAGTTAAAGTAACTTATACGAAGGTAGAACTAATATGAAATTTTCCATTATACAGTCTAAACTGGTTAGCCCTTTACAATTGATTTCAGGAGCTGTTGAGAAAAGACAAACATTACCTGTTTTAGCAAACTTGTTAATTAAAGTTGAGAAAGGTTTGTTAAGTATTACTGCAACGGATTTAGAGATCGAGATGTCTGTCAATATTAATTTAGATAATGAGTCTGAGGATGGTGATATTACAGTACCAGCTAGAAAATTTGTTGATATTTGTAGAAGTTTACCAGTTGATAGCGATATAAATATAGAATTAATAGAAACTAAATTAGTTATTAAAAGTGGTCGAAGTCGATTCACTCTTTCAACTATTGCTGCTCAAGAGTTTCCCAATATCGAAGATTCTCTTTTTTCAACAGAATTTGTTATTTCTAGTAGTGAACTCAAAAACACTATCGATAAGACTCAGTTTGCAATGGCTCAACAAGATGTTCGATATTATTTGAATGGTATGTTGATTGAAATTGATCAAGATAAACTATTAACTGTCGCTACAGATGGTCATCGTTTGGCTCTTTCACGATTAACTTTAAGCTCAAATGTATGTGAAGATTTGGTCCAGGTAATCATTCCCCGTAAAGGCGTTTTAGAAGCCGGAAAACTGTTGTCTAGCATTGATGAAGATGCAACTATTTCTTTAAATAGTAATCATATTAGAATTACATTAGGTTTATTTGTTTTTACATCAAAACTTGTAGATGGGCGTTTTCCAGATTATGGTAAAGTTTTACCTAAAGATGCTGAACGTATTTTATTGTGCGATAAAGAAACGATAAAAGAAGCATTTTCAAGAGCAGCAATACTGTGTAATGAAAAATTTCGTGGGGTTAGGTTGACCTTATCGGAAAATAAATTAAAGATAAATGCTAACAACCCTGAGCAGGAAGAAGCTGAAATTGAGTTGGATGTTGAATATAATGATAAAGAAATGGAAATTGGGTTCAATGTTAGTTATTTATTAGATGCTGTTAATGCGATTCGTAGCGATTCAGTCAAGTTTTGTTTAGGTGATTCTAATAGTAGTGTACTAATTCAAGCATCTGAGAGTGCTGATAGTTCATATGTTGTTATGCCTATGAGACTTTAAATTAACCTATAAAAACTTAAAAAATGTATTTATTAAAATTTGTTGCATCAGGGCTTAGGAATTTAGCTGATACAACAATTAATCTTTCTTCACAGTTAAATATTGTAGAGGGTATAAATGCAGCTGGAAAAAGTAGTTTGCTAGAAGGTGTTAGTTTATTGGTTTCTGGGCGGTCTTTTCGAGCATCAAATAATACACAACTCATTTCACATAACGCAAAAACACTCGCTCTTTTTGGAGAGTTTGATGATTCTACAAAATTAGGTTTTTCCTATGGACACAAAAAAGACTCTCGTAAAATTCGTTTAAATGGTAAAAATGTAAAAGTACTTTCAGTTGTGGCGTCACTTTTTCCAGTACAGATATTAAGCCCTGAGTCTTATCATTTAATAGATGCAGGTCCTAGTCAGAGAAGAAAATATCTTGATTGGTTATTGTTTCACGTGGAACATAGTTATAAGTCGGATTGGCAAAATTTTAATAAAGTATTAAAACAACGAAACTCTTATTTAAGGTCTTTAAAGGGAGATATTTCAAAATTAGATCCTGCCCAGATAAATGTATGGAACACTAAGTTTGTTGATGCAGCCACTATTATTAATCATAAGCGATTAAATTTAACCAATATGATTTTACCAGATCTTTATAAAGTATTGGAAGTTATTCAATTTTGCTTAAAACAAAAACTAACACTAGATTATCGTTCTGGTTGTGGTCATTTAAACTTACAAGAGAGGTTGTTAGAGTCAATTCGTCAGGATGTTGCTCGTGGTACTACGACTTATGGTCCACACAAAGCTGACTTACGAATTCTATTAGGAGGTAGAAATGTAGGCGATGTATTGTCGCGTGGGCAAAAAAAAATGCTGATTAATGCTCTTTATTTATCTCAAACTAATCTTCTAAAAGAGCTTTCAAGTAAAGATAGTTTATTTATTATTGATGATTTTTCATCTGAGTTAGATAGATCTAATCAATTACAACTAGTTCTTGCTTTGAAAGATCAAGAAAATGTTCAAGTTTTAATATCTTGCCTAGATTCTGTAGTGCTCAAACCGCTAATAAAAGAGTATAATAACGTTAATATGTTTCACGTGGAACATGGTGTAATAAGTGAAGTAACCCTTCCAAACTAATATAATGTTTGGTTTTTAAAAAGGAATATATAAATCGATGTCTGAAAACAATGAACAAAAAACAGAAGTTTCAAATAAATATGATTCTTCAAGCATAAAGGTTTTGAAAGGTCTCGATGCCGTTCGAAAAAGACCCGGGATGTATATAGGCGATACTGATGATGGAACAGGTTTACATCACATGGTCTTTGAAGTGGTTGATAACTCCATAGATGAAGCTCTTGCGGGTCATTGTAAAGATATAAATGTGATAATTCATACCGATAACTCTGTTTCTGTAACTGATGATGGTCGAGGTATACCTGTTGGTATTCATGAAGAAGAAGGAATATCAGCAGCTGAAGTAATTATGACTGTTTTACATGCGGGTGGAAAATTTGATGATAACTCCTATAAAGTCTCCGGTGGTTTACATGGTGTAGGTATTTCGGTTGTTAACGCTCTGTCTGATGATTTAACAATAACTATTCGACGAGAAGGGCATGTTTATGAACAGAATTACAAACTTGGTGAACCTCAAGCAGCATTAGCTGAAATCGGTGATACTCAAAAAACTGGGACTGAATTACGTTTTCACCCAAGCCCTACAATTTTCACGAATATTGATTTCCATTACGATATTTTAGCTAAGCGTTTAAGAGAGCTTTCATTCTTAAATTCTGGAGTAAGCATTAAACTTAAAGATGAGCGATCAGGTAAAGAAGATCACTTCCAATATAAAGGAGGGATTGAAGCTTTCGTTGATTATCTTAATAGAGCAAAAACTCCCATAAACCAAAAGATGTTTCATTTTAGTGTTGAAGGTAATGATGGGATTGTTGTTGAAGTAGCAATGCAATGGAATGATTCATTTCAAGAAAATATTTTTTGCTTTACTAATAATATACCTCAAAGAGATGGTGGTACTCATTTAGCCGGTTTTAGAGGTGGCTTAACTCGCACGCTTAACAATTATATGGAGAAGGAGGCAGGTAAGTCTAAAGGGAAAACCCAAACAACAGGTGATGATGCGAGAGAAGGGTTAACAGCAGTCATTTCAGTTAAAGTACCAGATCCTAAGTTTTCTTCTCAAACCAAAGATAAACTAGTATCGTCTGAAGTTAAAAGTGCAGTCGAGCAAGCTATGGGCGCACAGTTGACGGATTATTTACTAGAAAATCCTCAGGAAGCAAAAATTATTGTCGGAAAAATGCTAGATGCAGCAAGAGCTAGAGAAGCTGCAAGAAAGGCAAGAGATATGACTAGGCGTAAAGGCGCATTAGATATTGCGGGCCTTCCAGGTAAGTTAGCCGATTGCCAAGAAAAAGATCCTGCTCAATCTGAGCTGTATATTGTGGAAGGGGACTCTGCTGGTGGTTCTGCTAAGCAGGGACGTAATAGAAAAAACCAAGCGATATTACCTTTAAAAGGTAAAATACTAAATGTAGAAAAAGCACGGTTTGATAAAATGCTGTCCTCTCAAGAAGTTGGTACTTTAATTACCGCGTTAGGCTGTGGAATAGGTCGTGATGAATTTAATGTTGAAAAAACGCGTTATCATCGTATTATTATTATGACTGATGCGGATGTTGATGGTGCTCATATCAGAACATTACTGTTGACCTTCTTCTACCGCCAAATGTTAGAGTTGGTAGAAAAAGGATATATATATATAGCTCAACCACCCTTATACAAAGTAAAAAAGGGTAAGCAAGAAACCTACGTTAAAGATGACTCAAGCCTAGAAGAATACCTGACTAGTATGGCTCTTGATGAAGCATCGTTGCATGTTAACGCAGATGCACCAGCATTATCAGGAGAGGCCTTAGAAAAATTAGTTGTTGATTACCGAGAAGTTCAAGATGATATTAGTCGGTTATCACAACTGTTTGATTCCAGGATATTAAACGGCGTAATAGAATTAAATAGATTAGATGTTGAAAGTTTGGGTAGTGAGGACTTAGTAACTGCTTGGACAAATGAGTTAGCAAACATTTTATCGGTTGATGATAAAACTGGGGCGACTAAGTTTGAAGTATCTGTTACTAAGGATGAAGAACGAAGTCGTTATTATCCAAATGTTAATGTTGTTTATCATGGATCAGAAAGTAAATATATTTTAAATAAATCATTTTTTGCATCAGGTGAATACAATAAAATGATTGCGCTTGGCGAAAAGACTAATGACTTAATGGAAGTTGGTGCTTACATACAGCGCGGAGCAAGAACTCGGGAAGTAAAAAACTTTAAAGAGGCGCTTGATTGGTTAATGCATCAGTCTAAACGTGGTATTGCTATTCAACGTTATAAAGGTTTGGGTGAAATGAATCCAGATCAACTTTGGGAAACTACGATGGATCCCAGCGCTCGTCGTATGCTTCAAGTAACCATTGAAGATGCTGTTGTGGCTGATCAGCTCTTTTCTACATTAATGGGTGATGATGTAGAGCCAAGAAGAGCGTTTATTGAAGAAAATGCATTAGCTGTAGCCAACCTTGATGTATAAAAGACTTATAATAATAAATTGTTTTTATATTAGTGTGTGCTAATATAAAATAAGCGAAACGAATTAATTACAATATTTATCCTTGGAGGGATATAAATGAAAGAATTATTAACAACGATGGCTTTAATTGCACTTTCTTTTTCAACATTGATTTCTGCTGCCGGTGATGTGGCTGCAGGTAAAGCAAAGTCTGGAATTTGTGCCACCTGTCATGGAGCCAATGGAATCAGCATGATCCCAATGTACCCTAACCTTGCTGGACAAAAATCTACTTATACCGCTAAACAACTTAAAGCATTTAAAAATAAAACACGAAATGATCCTGTGATGGCTGGAATGGTTGCTACGCTAACGGATGCAGATATTGAAAACCTTGCTGCTTACTATGAGAGTTTAAAATAAGTTTTGGACGACTAATAAAAGCTGAAGGAATAACAAATGTATAAAATAAACAATATTATTTCTTTAGTTTTTCTCGTGTTTTTTATATTCTCTAGTGTTGCTTATAGTAAAAATAAGGGTTGTTTAGATTGTACATGGGCAATCAGTCAAACTTTAAGCCAACTCCATCAGGCGGCTAGTGATGCCAACTTAAAAAACTACTTTTCTCTATTTACAACAAGCGCTATTTTTATTGGAACTGATCCGAAAGAAACTTGGACAATAAAAGAATTTAAAGCTTTTGCTGAGCCTTATTTTAATAAAGGAATTGGTTGGACTTATCACCCTAGAGATCGTCATATTTATATTTCTGAATCAAAACAAACGGTATGGTTTGATGAAATGTTAGACAATAAAAAGTATGGTGAAACCAGGGGAACAGGTGTGTTGATTAAAACATCTAATGGATGGAAAATTGCTCAATATCACCTTACGTTGCCAATACCTAACGCTTTAACTTCATCTGTAGTAAAAATGATTCAAAATAATGAGCAATAGAAAAGTTTGTAAAAAGTGTATTATGGCTCGATGGTTTGTGGTGACCGCCTTAGTGATTACAATAACAGTTTATTTTTTTCCTAATGTACTTGTTTAATTTATAGACTATATTAAGCTATCTATAGCAAGAGAAAGGTTTGCAAAAACAGGTATGTTCGTTTTTACTATTTTACTTGCAGTGTTTTTTCCTTTCCCAGTTAAAACCAAAATAGGCTTACATCCAGCATTCTTTGCACATTCAATATCTGAAATAGAATCGCCAATAAAAAATGTTTTAGAGGGTTCGACATTAAACTGTTTTATAAGTCGGTTGACCATACCTGTGTTTGGTTTTCGATCGGGTCCAGCATCATCTGGATGATCTGGGCAATACTCTAAAGCATCAATGTGAGCACCCACTTTGGCTAACGCCATTTCCATTTTTTTATTTATCATTGCTAGCGTAATATGATCGAACATTCTGCGACCAATACCAGACTGATTGGTTGCGATGGCAACTTTATAACCCGCTTGGTTTAGTTTAGCAATAGCCCGTAAACTGGATTCTATTGGGATCCACTCCTCTGGTGATTTAATGTAACTATCGGAGTCCTGGTTAATGACACCATCTCTATCCAAAATAATTAATCTATTTACAGGCATTTTATTTTTCTAAAATTCTTATTCTTATTTTTGTAACAAAGAAATATCAGCGATACCAATAAATAAATTTCGTAATTCATTGATTAAAGCAAAACGATTGTTTCTTATTTTTTCATCTTCAGTGTTTACCATAACACTATCAAAAAACTGATTAACAGGTTTTTTTAGTTCCGCAAGTTTTTCTAATGCGGACTGGTAGTTTGATTGACTTAATTGTTGTTCGACAAATATTTTAGCATTATTAATTGTTTGAAAAAGCTTAACCTCACTTTCTTCAAACAAACTTTGATCTATCTGAGTTTGCTCCACATTAAAGTCTGATTTAGCTAATATGTTTTTAACTCGTTTATTTGCTTCTGCTAAATCTGAACTTTCATCAATTTCATCAAATGCTTTTACCGCCTTAATACGTAAGTAAAAATCGGATGGAGATGTTATATTTAAAATACTAACAGAATTAATAACTCTGGAAGAAAAGCCTAACTCCTGATACATGGCCTGACTTCGAGCAGAAAAATATTTCAATAACTCTTGTTTTGTATTTGGGGCAATTTCTATTTTGGAAAAGCTTTTCAAAGATTCATCAATTAAGAGTGCGAGGTTAAGGTTGAGATTTTTTTCTGTAATCAAACGAAGCACACCTAAAGACGCTCTTCGTAGAGCAAAGGGATCTTTAGCACCTGTTGGAACTTGTCCAATTCCAAAAATTCCTACTAAAGTATCAACTCTTTCAGCCAGCGCTAAAATTAAACCCGTTTCTGTTTGCGGAAGTTTATCACCAGCAAATCGTGGCATATAAACTTCATCCATAGCATTTGCTATTTCCGTTGTTTCACCATCTTTAGTGGCGTAATAACGCCCCATTATTCCTTGCAAGTCAGAAAACTCTCCAACCATGTTAGTCATTAAATCGCACTTACAAAGATCAGCCGCACGCTCAACACTAGAGGGTTCTACAGAAAGGGTTAAAGCGATTGATTTAGCAAGTGACTTTACTCGCTGTGTTTTTTCAAAAAGGCTTCCTAATTTATGTTGAAACACTATTTTTTTAAGTTTTTCCCTGAAAGATTCAAGACTGTTTTGACAATCTTGATCATAAAAGAATTTTGCATCGGCTAGTCGGGGACGAATTACTTTCTCATTGCCAAAAATCACAGTATTAGGTTTTTTGCTTTCTATATTTGCTACGGTTATAAAGTGAGGTAACAAGGATGCAGTTTCAGATTGATCAGAAACCAAATGAAAATATTTTTGGTGTTCGGCCATAGAGGAAATTAATGCCTCTGCAGGAACTTGCAAAAACTCTTTATCAAAATTTCCTAAAAGAGAAACAGGCCACTCCACTAGAGCAGTAACTTCTTCTAATAAATTTTCAGACACAACGGCGTGAGCCTTTATCCTACTAGCGATATTTTCAATTTGAATTCGGATTTTTGCTTTACGCTCTTCAAAACATGCGACTACCTTTTTTTCAGCAAGTATAACTTCATATTCGGTAGGTGAATTGAGAGTAAAGGCTTTTGGAGAATGAAACCGATGCCCATAGCTAATATTATTCGATTTTTCACCCATTATTTCTAATTCGACAACTTTTTCATCCAAAATTGCAAGCACCCAATGAATCGGTCGACTAAATAGGTAGGAGTTATTCCCCCAACGCATGACTTTGGGAGCTGGTAGTTGTGCAACAGCTTTAGGAAGTTGTTCTTTTAATAGTGCAGAAGTTTGGGCGCCCTTAACTTCCGCAATAAAAGCTAGTCGTTCACCTTTACTAGTTTCTTTACGACTAAGCTTAGAAACATCAATACCGTTCGATTTAGCAAAACCAATAGCGGCAGGTTTTGCATTTCCATTTTCATCGAAAGCTGCGGCAACGGTGGGGCCTAATTTTTCTACTTGTTTAGTCGCTTGCTCAGAATCAAGCTGTATAAAACGTATAGCCAATCTTCTCGGTGTAGCGAACCACTCACTTTCTTCAAACTTTAAATCTGCAGACTGGAAAAATTTAAACATAAAATCATGTAGTGAACGAGCAAGTTTGGGCAATATTTTTGGAGGGAGCTCTTCACAACCCAGCTCAAACAAAAAGTCACTTTTTTTGACTGATGAATTAGACATCATTTCTCTCCCTGGCTATTGATCAATGTTTTTCCAATCGGAAAGCCAAGTGCTTCACGTGAATCATAATAAGACTTTGCTACCGCACGCGACAAAGAGCGGATTCGCAATATAAACCGCTGTCTTTCGGTTACAGAAATCGCGTGTCTTGCATCCAGAAGATTAAACGCATGAGATGCCTTTAGAACCATTTCGTACGCAGGTAGCGGTAGGTTTTTTTCTATCAAGGCTTTACTTTGAGATTCACATTGATCAAAATAATTAAAGAGGTAATCAACGTCCGCTAATTCAAAGTTGTAAGTTGATTGTTCAACCTCGTTTTGATGAAATACATCACGATAGGAAACTGTCCCTTGTGGCCCTTTAGTCCAAACTAAATCATAAATGCTATCGACACCTTGTAAATACATTGCAAGTCTTTCGAGTCCGTAGGTAATTTCTCCCATAACGGGTTTACACTCTAGCCCGCCGACTTGTTGAAAGTAGGTAAATTGAGTAATTTCCATCCCATTTAGCCACACTTCCCAACCCAATCCCCATGCGCCTAAAGTGGGTGATTCCCAATTATCTTCCACAAAACGAACATCGTGTTCAAGTGTGTCTATCCCTAGTTTTTTTAAAGATTCGAGATAAAGTTCCTGAATGTTTTTAGGTGAGGGTTTTAAAATTACCTGATATTGGTAGTAATGTTGTAAACGGTTAGGGTTTTCACCATAGCGTCCGTCCGTTGGTCTTCTGCAGGGTTGCACATAGGCGGCATTCCAAGGTTCCGGGCCAATTGACCTTAAAAATGTGGCCGGATGAAATGTTCCGGCTCCCACCTCTAAATCTAAAGGTTGTATTAATGCACAACCTTGCTCGGACCAGAAATTTTGTAATTCAAGGATTAAACCTTGAAAAGTAGAGGTTGCTTTAGAAGACAAACTTTAAGCTCCAGATTAACTCATATTTAAGAACTCTGGGTTAAGCGCCAGATTTTTCTTATCAAAGTTTTTATTAGACTTGCTAGATATAAGTATATTTGAATTATATCAACAGTGAGAGGTACAGAAAAGATGATCATTATTGATATCTGCACTATAATTCGATTTTATAACGATTCTATTAAGTTTGCTAATTTTTACGTCCAAACTTAATGTGTTTTAAACCTTGTCGTCAACTAGTAGACACTAGTTAGATAATAACAACCTGTGATATTTCTAGGAGAGTTTTTGTGTTCGCTTCAAATAAATTAAAAATTTCATTAATTTCTGCAGTCTTTGTGTTTTCTTGTGGTGTTTCTGCGGATCACTTGAGCGGTCATAGTGTAGAAAAGCGCATTGCACCAACGGGTAGTATATACAAAAATGGTGATGATGTGCCTGTTGCTATTGCTTCAGTAGTTGAAACTTCTGGACCAAGAAGTGGAGAAGATGTTTATAATAGTAAGTGTGTCGCTTGTCATGGAACCGGTGTTGCTGGTGCTCCAAAGTTAGGTGATGTGGCGAGTTGGGCTTCTAGAATAGTTGCAGGAGAAGAGTCTTTGCTTAATAATGCTATTAACGGCATTAATGCAATGCCTCCCAAAGGGACTTGTGCAGATTGCACAAATGATGAAATTGCAGAAACAGTTAAGTACATGGTTGCCAACAGTCAGTAAAACGATTTTTCTTATGTTTTAGTTTTAGTTACAGAGGTTAATAAAACCCAGCCTACTTCAGGTTGGGTTTTTTCATTTTGTTGCTAGAATGGATTAAACTTAAAAAGGGCTAGCTTTGGAACGATGATCTAAGCTTTTTCAAAACAAAAGCTTATAAAAAACATTTATTTCATACAAAAAAACAGTACAAAAACTCAAAAAAAAGTATAATTAGCACTATACCTCTAAAAATAGCCTATTATTGATATTAACCAAATAAAATCAACGTAAAGAGCATGTAAATGGTTGATTATTATTGAATTAGTTTTGTTGGTTAATAAATACAAATTAAAACAAATCAAGGGAGCTAGGTGTGAAGCCAACCAATATTAAAGATCCTGAAGTGTTTCATAAAGTCGTTGACTGCCAGTATGCATGTCCAGCGCATACTCCAGTACCAGAATATATCCGGTTGATTGCCGCTGGTCGTTATGATGATGCTTATATGATTAACTGGGAGTCAAATGTTTTTCCTGGGGTTCTTGGTCGTGTTTGTGATAGACCTTGCGAGCCCGCTTGTCGAAGAGGGCGGGTGGAAGAAGAACCGGTCGCGATTTGTCGTTTAAAACGGGTAGCAGCAGATAATAAATCAGATATTAGGGATAGATTACCCAAGATTAATCCTAAAAATGGTAAAAAAATTGCCATGATTGGAGCAGGACCAGCATCCTTAACTGTTGCAAGAGGGTTGGCTCCCTTAGGGTATGAAATAGATCTCTTTGATGAGCAAGAGGTGGGTGGTGGTTTTATGCGGAGCCAGATCCCCTCATTTCGATTACCAGAATCTGTATTGAGTGAAGAGGTTAATTATATTTTGGATATGGGGATTACAACTCATTTCAAGCATTATGTCGAAAGCTTAAAAGAGTTGTTAGCTAAGGATTATGATGCAATTTTTGTTGGATCAGGTGCACCGAATGGTCGTGATCTTAAACTACCTGGCCGAAAAGATAACAGTGATGATATTCATATAGGTATTAATTGGTTAGAAAGCGTTGCTTTTGACCATACAAAGTCCATTGGTAAAAATGTGATTGTGTTAGGTGGCGGAAATACAGCAATGGACTGTTGCAGGACATCTCGTCGTTTGGGAGGTGTTAATGTGAAGGTGGTTGTTAGAAGTCCTAAAGCTGATATGAAAGCATCTCCTTGGGAAATTGATGATGCGGTTGGGGAAGATATTCCAATTTATGAAAATCATACTCCTTTAGAGTTTGTAGTAGAAAATGGCAAGTTAATAGGCATGAAGTTTGATAAAGTTCGGGCTGAATATAATGAAAGTGGAAAACGTAGTCTAATTTCAACTGGAGAAGACCCTGTATTTATGGAGGCTGATCAAGTGCTGATTGCCATTGGTCAAGATAACGCTTATCCATGGATAGAAAGAGATATAGGATTAGATTTTGGTAAGTGGGATATGCCTGTCGTGGATGAGGCAACATTCCAATCAACTAATGAAAAGGTTTTCTTTGGTGGTGATGCTGCCTTTGGACCCTCTAATATTATTACGGCAGTTGCTCATGGTCATAAAGCAGCAGTATCAATTCACAAATTTTGTCAGGGTGAGGATGTAAAAGCACGTCCAGCGCCAAACGTTAACTTGTTAAGCCAAAAAATGGGTTTTCATGAGTGGACTTATGACAATCATATTGATCACGATGTTAGACATTTAGTGCCTCATGTTGATAAAGAAACAGCGATTAAGAACTTAAAACTAGAAGTTGAAAAAGGGTTTGATCAAGAACTTGGGTTTGAAGAAGCAATGCGTTGTTTAAATTGTGATGTTCAGACTGTTTTTACTGATAACTTATGTATTGAGTGTGATGCTTGTACCGATGTTTGCCCAACTAAGTGTATTAACTTTATCGATAATGGTGAAGAAGATGAACTTAGAACAAGGTTAGTGTCGCCATCTAACAACAAAGAACAAGATTTGTACATTTCTGGCAACTTACCAACAACACGCGTGATGGTTAAAGATGAAAATGTTTGTTTGCACTGTGGTTTATGCGCAGAACGGTGCCCAACAGCTGCTTGGGATATGCAAAAATTTAGTTATTCAACTACTAAGGCAGGTTAAAAAATGCGTCTTGAATCTAATAATGAATTCGTGATTCGATTTGCGAACGTCAATGGAACCGGATCGGCTAGCGCAAACAACATGTTTTCGAAAGCTGTTTTTCGTATGGGTGTACCTGTTAGCCCAAAAAATATATTCCCGTCAAATATTCAAGGGTTACCAACATGGTTTGAAGTTAGGGTAACCGAAAGAGGTTATTTAGGGAGTCGGGGCGATGTTGATTTTGTTGTAGCCATCAACGGACAAACGCTTAAAAAAGATTATGATACTTTGGTACCTGGAGGGTACTTCCTTTATGACTCCACCAAATCACTTCCAAGAAACCTCGATCGAGATGACGTGATTGAAATTGGTATACCTTTAACACAAATGTGTATCGATAATTATTCAAATCCTCGTCAGCGTCAGTTATTTAAAAACATTATCTATGTTGGGTCTTTAGCTTATTTATTAAGTATGGAGTTTGACGTTCTAACCAATATGGTAAAAGATCAATTTGCGAAAAAAGAAAAACTGATCCAGCCAAATATCAAAGCATTAGAGCTTGGTTATAATTATGCTAAAGAGCATTTTGAAGACGTTTGTGGCTTGTCTGTTACTCGCAGAGATAATGTTGGTGATTCTATTATGATTGATGGAAATGCGGCTACTGGTTTGGGCGCTGTTTATGGCGGCGCAACTGTTTGTGGGTGGTATCCGATTACACCATCAACGTCTGTCGTCGAAGCTTTTGAGAAATACGCTAAAAAATATAGAATTGAAAAAGATACAGGTAAAAATAAATTTGCTTTATTACAATCAGAAGATGAGCTATCAGCAATCGGAATGACGATTGGTGCCAACTGGATGGGGGCGAGAGCGTTTACAGCTACATCAGGTCCAGGTCTTTCTTTAATGAGTGAGTTTTTAGGTTTGGCATATTTTGCAGAAATTCCAGTTGTTTTAGTTGACGTCCAAAGAAGTGGTCCAAGTACTGGTATGCCAACACGAACCCAACAATCTGATGTTATTTCTGCAGCTTATGCTTCTCACGGTGACACTAAGCAGGTTTGTTTTTATCCGTGTGATCCGGCAGATTGTTTTGAAATGACGGCAAAAGCATTTGATATTGCAGAAAGATTACAAACCCCTGTTATTATTATGTCTGATTTAGATTTAGGTATGAATGATGGTATGAGTCGCCCTTTTGTTTGGGATGATAGTGTTGATTATGATCGTGGTAAGGTATTAAATGCCGATGATCTTGATAGTTTAAGTGAGCGTTGGGGGCGATATAAAGATGTTGATGGTGACGGTATAGGTTACAGAACTTATCCGGGAACACATCCAACTAAAGGTGCATATTTTACACGTGGTTCTTCGCATGATGACTATGCTGCTTATACGGAAGATAGTGAAATTTATGAATCTTGTATGGAGCGATTAGTCTTAAAGTGGGAAACAGCAAAAGAGATTGCTCCACACCCACAAATAAAATATCGAGATAAAAAATCTAAAATAGCCGCTATATTTTATGGAACGAGCGCTCAAGCGAGTTATGAAGCACTTGATGGTTTGGCTGGTGACGGTGTAAAAATTAATACTTGTCGAATTAAATCTTTCCCATTTCACCCAGATATAGGTCAATTTATTGAAGAGCACGAAACGGTTTATGTGATTGAGCAAAACCGAGACGCACAAATGCGTACTTTATTAATCAATGAATTTAATGTTGGAACAAAGCGATTAAAATCAATTTTAAATATCGATGGAATGCCGATGAGGGCAAGACGAATCAAACGAAAAATTGAAAGAATAATGAGCGGAGAAAGTGTTAGTCCGTTTACAACCGCCAATAGTAGTGCTGAAGGAGTTGAAGTATGAGTTATTTAAAGTCGACCTTCCGTCACCCAGAATCTCCCAAAAATGATTTAGGTTATACCGAAGCTGTTTATGAAGGTGCATTATCAACACTTTGTGCTGGTTGTGGGCATGACTCCGTTAGCAACTCAATCATCAACGCTTGTTTTGAATTATCTTTAGAGCCTCACCGAATTGCAAAAATGTCAGGCATTGGGTGTTCATCAAAAACGCCAGCTTATTTTCTGAAAGGATCGCATGGTTTTAATACCGTTCATGGCAGAATGCCTTCTGTTACAACGGGGGCTAATTTAGCCAATCGAGACTTAACCTATATTGCGGTATCAGGAGATGGTGATACCGCATCTATTGGTATGGGTCAGTTTATGCATTTAGTTAGACGTAATTTAAATATGGTTTATATTTGTATGAACAATGGTGTTTATGGATTAACTAAAGGGCAGGATTCGGCAACAGCAGATATTGGTAGTGCTAGTAAAAAAGGTTTGCCAAATATGTATAAACCAATGGATTTGTGTGAACTTGCAATTTCGTTAGGTTCAGGATATGTTGCCCGCAGCTTTTCTGGAGACAAAGATCAATTGGTTCCTTTGATCAAGGGAGCTATTAAGCATAATGGTTTTGCATTTATTGATGTAGTTTCTCCTTGTGTGACTTTTAATAATACTTCAGCGTCTACAAAAGGTTATGAGTGGGTTAGAGATCACAAAGAAGCAACAGGAACCGTGGATCTAGTACCCAAAGAGCAAGAGATTATTGTTCGTGAACCCAACCAAATTTTAGAAACTATTGAGTTACATGATGGCAGTGTTTTACATCTACGCCGTCAACCAAACTCTTTAGATATTCAAAGTCGCGAGTCGGTGCTTAAATCTTTAGAAGATGCAAAACAAAAAGAGCAGGTTTTAACTGGGTTACTTTATTTAAATACAGAACAACAAAATACCCATGAAATTATTAATACATCAGATAAGCCATTAAATAGTATGACTAAAGATGATTTATGCCCAGGTAGCGAAATACTTGAAGCAATTAATGAGTCCCTTAGATAGTTTAATAGTAGATTCAACCGTCTAAAATTTAGTGTTAGAAATGAGTCAAAATGAAAATTAATATTGCTGTCAATGCTGCAACGGGTAGAATGGGACAGCAAATTATCAATCAAGCAACAAGCTCTAGTAGCGTAGAGTTAGTCGCTGCCTTTTGCCGATCCGGGCATCCTTTTTTTGGAAAAACTGTTCGCGGTACCGGTTCAGAAAATGATATTAAATATACCAACGAGATCCAGTTTGGAGTTTCTTCTAGTCAAGTTGTTATAGATTTTAGTCTACCCTCCGTTTCTTTATCTTTGTTAGACGTTGTTGTAAAGAGTAATACAGCCCTTCTGATTGGCACTACAGGATTCAACCAGAAAGAAAAAGAAACCATTGAAAAAGCCTCTCAAAAAATACCCATTATGTTGGAGTCTAATACAAGCATTGGTGCTAATATGATGATGAAGTTATTGTCTGTTGCTGCAAAATCAATTGGACAAGATGCACACATAGAAATTATAGAATACCACCATAAAAATAAAATTGACGCGCCATCAGGTACTGCAATTAAGTTAGGCAATATTATTTGTGAAGCAAGCAATAGTAACTTAGAAGATCGAAGTGTTTATGATCGTAGGGAAAACAAACATGTTAGAGCTCAAGATGAAATAGGCGTCTCTGTGGTGAGAGCGGGTGACATCGTAGGAAAGCATCAAATTTTATTTGCTTTAGATAATGAAAATATAACTATCGAGCACGAAGCCTTAAGTCGAGAATGTTTTGCTGCTGGTGCCTTGAAAGCGGCTAAATGGTTAACCCATCAAAAAAATGGTTTGTATACTATGCAGGATTATCTAAAAGCTTAAGGTTTTTAACGCCAGCATTTGCCATATTTTTTAGAGATCGATGAAGGTGGTTTAATTGATTCTCGAGAGTTAAATAAGGTGCTTAGTCATAAAACTGTGTGACTCATATCGCACAAATCGTTTAAATGGATGTGAAATAGTTGGCTCGCGCTTGTCATCATTCACAAACTAATGACTTTGCACCTTATTCTGTAATCCCCAAATTATTTATACAGCATCAAGGGCTTGTGAAACATCTGCAATAATATCATCAATATTTTCGATCCCTACTGAAATCCGAACTAAATCTTCGCTGACGCCAGCTTTTTCGAGCTCTTGGCTGTTGAGTTGACGGTGAGTAGTGGATGCTGGATGACATGCGAGTGATTTAGCATCTCCAATATTAACCAAACGAAGGATCATTTTTAGAGCATCAATAAACTTTCCACCAGATTCGGCTCCACCTTTAATTCCAAAACTTAAAACACCGGATGCTCTACCGCCACAAACTTTCTTACAGGTTTCAAAATATTGGTTGTCAGGTAAAGCGGCATAATTAACCCATGCAGTTTTTTCATGTTTTTGCAGATATTTTGCTAAGGCTTCTGCATTTTCACAATGTCTTTCCATTCTTAAACCCAAAGTTTCTAACCCTTGCATGATTTGAAATGAGTTCATTGGTGAAATAGTAGCTCCGGTACTTCTTAATGGAACAACACGACAGCGACCAATAAATGCGGCATCACCTAAAGCTTCGGTATAAACAACACCATGATAAGACGGGTCTGGCTCATTTAGCACTGGAAAACGCTTTTTATTAGCAACCCAATCAAATTTCCCTGAGTCAACAATGATGCCTCCAATACTGGTGCCGTGACCACCAATATATTTAGTTAGCGAATGCACAACAATGTGTGCACCTAGTTCAATCGGTTTGCAAATATAAGGTGTAGCAACGGTATTATCAACGATAAGAGGTACACCGTGTTGATTAGCAATTTCTGCCAGTTTTTTGATATCAACAATATTCCCTGCGGGATTACCAATGGACTCACAAAAAATAGCTTTAGTCTTTTCGTCAATCGCTTTCTCAATTGCTTCATAATCGCTATGAGAAATCAGTTTTGCTTCAATTCCCTGCTTAGGAAGAGTGTGAGCAAATAAATTATAAGTTCCACCATATAGTTGGCTAGAACTGACAATATTATCTCCTACCTCACAAAGGCATTGAATAGCATAAGTAATAGCTGCCATACCGGATGCCACCGCAAGACTTGCAATGCCACCTTCCATTGCTGCTAGCCTCTGTTCTAAAACATCGGTGGTTGGATTCATTATTCGAGTGTAAATATTTCCCGGTACCGCAAGATTAAACAAATCAGCGCCATGCTGGGTGTCATCAAAGGTAAATGAGGTTGTTTGATAGATTGGTACCGCTGCAGATTTAGTGGTTTGTTCTGAAGTATAACCATGGTGAAGTGCGAGAGATTCTAAATGCATTTTTGTCCCTATGTATGATAGTTGTCGTATTTATAAAGTAGATTATATAGATGAGCTGGAGATGGATCTCAACATTGACTATACTTTTAAGCTATTAAGTCTAATTCTTGATACCACACACAAGTTTAACATTGAAACATGGGTCTTGAGGTGGAGTGAATGTAGAGGTTAAACATAAAAAGGTTGAAAATCGCTAGTGTAAATTGGTGAATGGGATAGAAATATAATTATTTATGGTACAATATACGTGATCTCATATCCCATTTACTGAATTTAAATAACGGTTCATTTTATAAGGAGCATTTTGTAATGCAGGAAAAAATTAGTGTAGTAGTTGATTACATAAATCAAGTAAAAACACGCTGCACATTTAATGCTGCATCTAAAGCGTTAGGTATTACACCACAAGCTTTAAAAAAACAATTAGGTGAGCCGCGTCCAGAAATTTCTTGGTTTGTTAGTCCTACATCCGGAGAACCAATGCGTTACACAGATAGTCAGAAACATCCGGAGCTTTATCGTACGACACGCATTATTACATCAGCAAATGTTTTAACACGCAATCTTGAGTTGTAAAAAATTAACAACAAGTGGTTTTTGAACTGTGCTTACCACCATAATCAAATATACAAAATCGGCTTCTTCAAAATAAGATTCTAAAATCAATCATAAATAATACGATTTAAAATACTACGATCGGTATGTTCAAAATCTTTTCCGTAAATAAAGAGTGACATTGTTTCTTGATAACTTAACTCATTACCATTAACAATTAATGTCATCTCAAAGACCTTAGTTTTTGCCTTTTCTTTCATAAAAGGTGACTGGATTATACCAAAAGTATCTGAATCACTTTTTGCAGACACTTTGAAAATAAATTCGTCATCTGATTGAATAACGGTACCTCCAGCTAGCACGCAAACGCCTCTAGGAATTGTTAAAGAGTGCATTATTAATCCGGTGCTAGGCTCATAAATCCAGTGGCCAATTTGATCGTGGAATATCTTTCCATTTTCATTTTTACGCACTAAATGATGATATTTTACGGCAACTAAATTTTGTTCCTCTCCATTTTCTGCCGATCCTGCAATAGTGAATGTTAATTCATCGGTGTAAGCTGTTTTATCAGGTTCTGCATTGACATCTGGCGCATTATCTAAACCTTTATTTCCTATCCACTTACCCAATAGTTGGGCTAAAGGGCCGTAATCAACTTTGTCAATAATAGTCATTGCAGTACTCCCTTAATCCAAACTTTAATTTTCAACCACTAAAAGTTGAATAGATTTAATTTGTGAGTATTCAAAAGGTAAAGTACTTTTACCTTTATATTCTAACTTTTTGATGATTAGTTGATTACGGCTAATAGATTCCAAATAACCTATGTGTGGTCGACCACTATAAAGGTTTAATTTTATTTTAGAGCCAAGGTACTTTGTGAGCAATTGTCTGCTCTTAGAAATAAAAACTTTTTTACTTTGTGGAGCCAAGCTGTGGGCTGGAGTTATACCCGTATTACCATTTTCATTTGTTTTTTCCTCCTCGGTATTTGTTGTTATCTGGTTGTTAAAGATCATTCCAACATTTCGCTTGTTTAAATCAATTGATAGCCCGACTCTTTTTTGGAAGTTATAAACAGGGGAAAAATTAGTTTGACTATAGGTTGTGCCCTCTTCTATATCAAATTGAATATCAATATTTTTTGGTTTGTAAAAAAAATCTGAAATTTCCTGAGTGGCAATTTTATTGAGAATTAAATTTTCATTCGATGCTTTTTGACCTAAAAAATCACGGTAAAAAATAGTTAGCTTATTTCTGCTGAGACCTAATTTGTCTAAACAAGCTTGAGCATTTTGTTCGAGCCAAGTTAAGCCTTCCATATTTATGACTAAGTCACTTAAATAAGACGTGTTTACGCCGGTTTCAAGTAATCGATTGATATTAAAACTACCTTTTACAGTAGCAAGCTGGGCATCTTCAAATTTAAAGTCAACGAGCGCAATATCGGCTGTTTGTTCTATTATGAATGTGCTAGAAAGATCAAAAACTAAATCTGGAAGATCCACACCACCATTGGTTGTACACTCTTGAGGGAAAAATAAATTTGTATATTGCTTCTTATATTTAATGCCGAATAAATTTAATGCCGTTTCAGGTTGTTTGGTATACGCACCAACCACTGATAGCCGAATTTGATTAGGGTAAGTTTTATAAACAACTTGGTCTCGGGAATTTAGCAGATCAAAAATACTAGGTAACGATATTTTAAGACGAGGTGCTTTAATAATAGGACTTGTTCGTGTTTTAAAAACACGAACATCTTCTAGGAAAATTTCACCTTCCTGATTGATCCACATCCATGAATAGTCGAGTTTTACATCAAAATCACGAGTAACCAAATAGGCATCAACTCCTTGTTTTGCATGCCATAAAAAGTAGCTATAAGGTAATGCTGTAATGATGAAGCTATAGGCTAGTATTTTTACAATTAAATTTCGAACAAAATTTTTCTTCATTTTCTTTCTTTTTCAGTCGGTTAGGTTGAAATCATAGATTAAAAACCAGTTAATTTCATCTCTATTTAAAGAGAATATCAAAATTATTGCCTTGAAAGACCTTTTATTGCATAAATATAAGAGTGAGTTCTCATAAACTATTTTTCTATAATCCAAACTAATTGTTCAAATTTTAGCCATCTTTAGGTAAGATCCATGCCCTTTTTAATTTCGTTTATGTTTACGCTAATGATTTATGACGAAAAATTTGATGTAATCGTTATCGGTGGCGGTCATGCTGGTACAGAAGCTTGCCTTGCGTCTGCTCGAAGCGGAGCGAATACGTTACTGATCACCCATAATATTGATACCCTTGGTCAAATGAGTTGTAATCCTGCTATTGGCGGGATTGGTAAAGGTCATTTAGTAAAAGAAATTGATGCGCTTGGCGGTGTTATGGCGATAGCTATTGACCATGCTGGCATTCATTTTAAGAAATTAAATGCCAGTAAAGGGCCTGCGGTTAGGGCGACGCGTGCTCAAGCAGATCGAACTTTATATAGAAATTTTATTCGTGAAGTTTTAGAAAGCCAAAAGAATTTAAAGATATTTCAACAATCCGTTGATGACCTCATTCTAGCAGGTGATCAAGTTGAGGGCGTAATTACACAAATGGGTTTACGTTTCTTTGCTAATAATATCGTTATTACTGCAGGAACATTTTTATCTGGAAAAATTCATATAGGTCAGAGTAACTATAGCGGAGGCCGAGCTGGCGATCCTTCATCTATTGGGTTAGCCAAGCGACTAAGAGATTTACCCTTTAATATTCAGCGGCTAAAAACAGGTACTCCACCGAGGATTGATAGTCGAAGTATTGATTTTAGTGGTTTGGAATCTCAACATGGTGATACTCCAACACCTGTGTTTTCTTTTTTAGGAAATAGAAACCAACATCCAGAGCAGATACCCTGTTTTATAACTCATACTAACCAGCAAACCCATGACTTTATAACTGCAGGTATGGATCGGTCACCATTATTTACTGGTGAGATTGAAGGGGTTGGTCCACGTTATTGTCCTTCGATTGAAGATAAAGTGGTGCGTTTTGCTGAAAGAAATTCACACCAGATCTTTATTGAACCAGAGGGTCTAAATACCTTTGAAGTTTATCCTAACGGGATCTCAACCAGTTTGCCTTTTGATGTACAGCTTAATTTTGTTCGCTCTATTAAAGGTTTTGAAAATGCTCATATTACTAGATCGGGCTATGCGATTGAGTATGATTTTTTCGATCCTAGAGGTTTAAAAACAAGTTTAGAATCGAAATACATCAAAAATCTATATTTTGCTGGTCAAATCAATGGCACTACAGGATATGAAGAAGCAGGCGCTCAAGGTTTGATTGCCGGGCTGAATGCATCCCTCAATTCACAAGAAAAAGAACCTTGGTCGCCAACACGAGAAGAGTCTTACATCGGTGTGATGATAGACGATTTAATTACCCGTGGTACGCAAGAGCCGTATCGAATGTTTACCTCGCGCGCCGAATATCGATTATTGTTAAGAGAAGATAACGCAGATTCACGCTTAACACCTAAAGGCTATGAGTTAGGTATGGTTACTGAGCAAAGGTGGCAACACTTTTGTGATAAAAAAGAAGCTGTGGAAAAAGAATTAACACGTTTTAAACAAACTTGGATCCAACCAAAATCGGCTGAAGCAGAGAAAATAAACAATTTATTAAGTAAGCCGTTAGCTAGAGAATATAGCTTAATGGATCTACTTAAACGTCCTGAATTAAACTACGAAAAACTAATGACAAGCATACAAAATGATTTAGCAGATTCATCGGAAGAAATACCGGAAAAAGCTTCATCTAAAAAAGTATTAGCTAAAGAAGTCCAAGAGCAAGTTGAGATCCAAGCTAAGTATTCAGGTTATATTGAGCGTCAAAAACTTGAAATTGAGCGTAATAAAAACCAACAAAGCCAAGTGATCCCAAGTGATTTGGATTTTTCTAAAATTGGCGGATTATCTGCTGAAATTGTACAGAAACTTAATGCGGTAAAACCAGAAACAATAGGGCAGGCAAGCCGGATTTCTGGGATAACGCCTGCGGCTATTTCGATGCTGCTGATTACTTTAAAGAAAAAGAATTATCCTAAAAATACTGATAGTCCACTCAAACCGTTAGTCAGTGGTACTCGTTAAATGGTATCTGTTAAATGGTAATGGCTAAATGATGATTGAGGATTATTCGGCGGATGGTGTTTTG
>CAZRPK010000009.1:30062-45774 GCA_964601915.1 uncultured Kangiella sp.
GTTAAATGGTAATGGCTAAATGATGATTGAGGATTATTCGGCGGATGGTGTTTTGGCTAAACAGTTAAAAAATGGTTTGTGCGAACTCAATATAGAAACAAGTGAGAAACAGCAGAAACAGTTGTTGGAGTTATTACAAACACTCTATAAATGGAATAAAGCCTATAACTTAACAGCTATTAAGCAAGCAAAAGAGGGTTTAAAGCTTCATATTTTAGATAGCTTAACGCTGTTTAAGCGTTTTACAGAGCTAGCAATAAATAAAACAGTGCTTGATGTCGGGACTGGGCCTGGTTTTCCAGGACTTCCATTAGCTATTTTATTCCCGAATTTAAATTTTACTTTATTAGACAGCAATAGCAAAAAAATCCGATTTATTCGCCAAATCATTCATCAGTTAGGATTAGATAATGTAGAGCCTATTCATGCACGAGTCGAGTCATTAGAAAGTCGATCTTTTGACGTTATATTGTCTAGAGCCTTTGCATCGCTTGAAGACATGGTTAACCTAACACACACTCTTTTGGATGAAAAAGGGGTTTGGTTAGCAATGAAAGGTGAGTTTCTGGCGCAAGAAGTTGAAGAATTACCTTCGTTCGTGGTGAATCATTCTGTGTCTCAGGTTGAGGTTCCTAATGTATATGCTAAGCGATGTATTGTGGAATTATGTTTTATATCTGGGTATAAGTCTGAAGATAAATAGCGAAAGTGTAAAAAGCTAATTGATCATTGTATAGATCAATCTATAATGATTGGTTCGAAAAAAATATTTATTATCTAAAGTAGTGATAAGAACGTTAAAAATAACAATGTAAATTAATAATAAAATGTAAGAGGATCCTTGTGGGGAAGATAATAGCAGTTACTAATCAAAAGGGTGGTGTTGGAAAAACCACAAGTAGTATTAACATTGCTGCTTCTCTAGCGGCGACTAAACGAAACGTACTTTTAGTCGATTTAGATCCACAGGGTAACGCTACTAGCGGTTGTGGTTTAGAAAAAGACGAAATAGAACACCATATACTGGATGTTTTGCTACAAGAGAAAAATATTAAGGACTGTTTAGTTAACGCTGAGCAAGCAGGCTTTCATATTTTACCTACCAATTCTGATTTAGCGGTTGCGGAAGTTCACCTATTATCCGTAGAAAATAAAGAGCAGCGACTGAAATCGGCTTTAAATGAAATAAAGGATGATTTTGATTATATTTTTATAGATTGCCCTCCTTCGCTAAGCATTCTAACAGTGAACGCTTTAGTCGCAGCAGATAGCGTGATAATTCCAATGCAGTGCGAATTTTATGCGCTAGAGGGTCTTAAGGCCTTACTTCAAACGGTTGAACAAATTACAGAGTATGCGAATCCAAAATTACATATTGAGGGTTTGTTAAGAACAATGTATGACCCACGAAATCGATTAGCAGTGGAAGTTTCTAATCAATTACATGAACATTTTGGTGATAAAGTTTATCGAACGGCGATCCCAAGAAATATTAGATTGGCCGAAGCTCCAAGTTATGGTTTGCCAGCATTGATGTATGACCGCTTATCAAGAGGCTCAAAAGCCTATTTATCATTAGCGGGTGAAATGATTCGCCGACAAGAAGAAATGGATACGATCCCTGCTTAAATTACGCCATCTAATTAACAGCTGGTTAGTTATGCCTTACTAGAAAATTAGTACTAAAAAAGAATGAAGAATTAGGAATGTAGCAATGAAAAGAAAACTGGGTCGTTCACCGTTAGATGCTTTTTTAAGCAAACCAAACCCCTCTACAATTAAAATTGCTGGATCAAGTGATGTTGTAGAGTCTCGCTTACCTTCAGGAGAATTCCAAAAACTCCCTATTGAGTTTCTGCAACCAGGACAATATCAACCAAGAAAAATAATGACTGATGATGCATTAGAGGAGTTAGCTAGATCAATCAAAGCTCAGGGAATCATCCAACCTGTTGTTGTTCGCTCGGTTGGTAAAGATAAGTATGAAATTATTGCTGGAGAGCGTCGTTGGAGGGCTTCACAATTAGCAGAGTTGTCTGAAATTCCATGCTTAGTGAAAGACATTCCAGACGAAGCAGCGATTGCAATGGCATTGATCGAAAATATTCAGCGCGAGGATCTTAATGCAATGGAAGAAGCGGTGGCATTGCAAAGATTAATGCAAGAGTTCGAGTTAACACACCAACAAACGGCTGATGCGGTTGGTAAAAATAGAACGACGGTAACTAACCTACTTAGACTTTTATCTTTAACCGAAGCTTGCAGAACTATGTTAGAACGTGGCGATTTAGAAATGGGTCATGCTAGAGCTTTATTATCGCTTACTAGTGAAGAACAGACTCAAATTGCTAGAATTGTTGTCGCTAAGGGTTTAACTGTGAGGGAAACTGAAAAATTAGTGAGAACAACGGCTAACCCAGTCAAAAATTCTAAAGAACAGGTTTCTGCCGATCCACATATTGAACAGCTAGAAAGAAGAATCTCTGATAAAATTGGCGCGCCAATAACAATTAAACATGGTGCAAAGGGTAAAGGTAAAATAACAATTACTTACAATAGCCTCGATGAATTAGACGGTGTTCTAAAGCATATGGGTGTTGAGCAAGAATAGAAAAAAGAAGAAAAATTAATTCACCACGGAAGCACAGAGAGCGCGGAATAAAAAGAGTGCTTAGTAAGTGAGCCGGATATTCTAATAATAAACATTTGTAGAGTTCTATAATGATCATCAGTGATTTATATCAGTTAAAAGAGTTACCACCATGGAACACTAAGAAAACCTCCGTAACTTGTATCAACGTTATTCAAGAAACCCATGATGTTAAAACTTTTCAGTTTCAGGCTGATGATGCACAATTATTTCATTTTAAGCCTGGGCAGTTTATTGGTCTTAATCTCGAAATTAAAGGTCAAAAACATAATCGCTCTTACACTATCGCATCTTCGCCGACTCGCCCTCATTGCTTAGAAGTTACAATCAAAAAAGAACAAGGTGGTGCAGTTTCACCTTGGTTGCATGAAAATATAAGGGTTGGCTTAACTATAGAAATACGAGGGCCTGCTGGGCGTTTTAATAATTTAGATACACCATCAGAAAAAGTTTTATTGATCTCCGCCGGTTCAGGCATTACACCCATGATGTCCATGGCTCGTTTTTGGACAGATCTTCAACCAAGCAAAGATGTCTTATTTCTTAATTGGGTGAGAGCTGTCAAAGATATTATTTTTAGACGTGAGATTGCATTACTAGATAGTAGAAATGAAAACTTCAAACCTGAAATCATTTGCACTCAGCCGGGTTTATCTGAAAATTGGTTAGGTAAACGAGGTCGGGTTAATCAAACATCATTAAATGACATGGCTCCTGATCTAAAGGAAAGAATCGTTTTTTGTTGTGGCCCTGAAGGTTTTATGAATTCTGCGAAAGCTAGTTTACAGGCGCTCGATTTTGACATGGCTAATTACCATGATGAATCGTTTGATCCTGGTGGAAAGAAGAAAAAAATGTTACAGGTGAAAGTAGAGTTAAACAAATCGAGCTCAGCTAAACAGCCAGAACGTAAATTTCCACCCATTTATAATCTTAAATTAAAGAAATCTAAACTTGAATTAGAAGTAAAACCCAATGATATTTTGTTAGATATTTTAGAATCTGCTAATGTTGATATCGGGTCTTCTTGCCGAGGTGGAAATTGTGGTGCTTGTCATGTAGTTAAATTGTCAGGTAAAACACACACTCAAACCGAAGATGGTTTAACGGATGAATATAGAGAGTTAGGTCATATTTTAACTTGCACGACTAAACTATTATCGGATGTTGAATTAGACATCTAATTTAGACGTTATTTTGAATAAACTCTACATCTAGTGTTTTGTGGACAGAAAATCACTAGATTTGGGTAAATGCTTTCAAAGTCACTTTAAGCAAAAATAAATAAAAAAAAAAGATAAAGACAATAAAAAGGATTAAGTAAGTAATAACTCTAAAAAAGCTGATTTATCTGCTTTGTGGGGTTGCTAATAGTGGCGTTGATCACTATAATTTGCGCCGAAATTGGCTGGATGAATTTTGTTCGATTGAACGAACAAATCATCAAAATAGCCTCGTAAATAGAAGTGATATGATTGAAGTTAGCCTAAAAAGAAGTTAGTTTAAAAAGAGTTTGTGTAGGAACTTCAAATGAGTCATATTTTAGTAAAGCGAGGTTTTGAGCAAGCAAAAAAGTATTTGAGAGTTCAAGCGATAATTATTGTTTTAATCTCGTTAGTTGCACTTATTAAAAATTTTCAGATAGCAATTGCTTTGTTGTCTGGTGGAATGGCAGTTTTTGTAGCAAACCTCTATTTTGTATTTAAAGTATTTTCCCAATCTGGAGCGCAGGCCAATAAAAAGGTGGTTAGCGCATTCTACATAGGAGAATCGGTTAAGATTGCTATTTCGATCGGGTTGTTGGTATTAGCTTTTATCCAACTTCCAGGAAAAGAAGTTTACGTTTTGTCGGGTTATATTTTAGCGTATTTACTTCAATGGTTAGCACCAGTGATAGTAAAAACCCATTAAAGGGTTTAAATTAATTTGTTAGGGTTAGTGAGTTATGAGTGAAGGACATTCAAGTTCAGATTATATAAAGCACCACCTTCAAAATTTGCAGGTATGCTCTACCTCTGAGGGATGGCAGTTTAATACAGCTGAAAATCCTACCTTGTGTAAAGGTAACTTTAATACTATCAATGTCGACAGCATGTTTTTTTCTTTGCTTCTTGGTTTTCTTTTTCTTTGGGGCTTTAGACGTGCAGCTAAAAAAGCGACTACAGGCGTTCCTAGTAAATTTCAAGCATTCATAGAATTAGTTATCGACTTTGTTGGTACTAATGTGAGTGACACCTTTCACGGAAAAAATAGGATGATTGCCCCTCTGGGCTTAACGATTTTTGTTTGGATCTATATGATGAATCTTATGGATCTTATACCAGTAGATATTATTCCTGGTTTAGCCGGTTTAATAGGTGTTCCATTTCTTAAGGTGGTTCCTAGTACCGATGTTAATGTCACTTTTGCAATGTCGCTGTCTGTATTTGTTTTGATAATTTACTACAGCATAAAAATAAAAGGCGTTGGTGGGTTTATAAAAGAATTAACTCTTAATCCATTTAACCACTGGGTCGCTATTCCTTTTAATATTGTACTAGAAGGTGCTGCGCTAGTTGCAAAGCCCATTTCTTTGTCGCTTCGTTTGTTCGGAAATATGTATGCGGGCGAATTAATTTATGTATTGATTGCTATGATGGGGCTTTATCAGTTACCACTTCATTTTGGTTGGTCAGTATTGCATTTATTAGTGACTTTTTTACAAGCGTTTATCTTTATGATGTTGACGGTTGTATATTTAAGTCTTGCTCATGAAGACCATTAGAGAAATACTGATACAAATAATAGATTTTACAAATTTTTAACAATTTAATTATTAACTTTAAATACAACTATTCTTACTAGGAGAATAAAATGGAAACAGTCATCGGTTTAACCGCAATCGCAGTCGCTCTTCTTATCGGTCTTGGCGCTTTAGGTGTTGGTATTGGTATGGGACTTTTAGGTGGTAAATTCTTAGAAAGTGCAGCGCGTCAACCAGAACTAGCACCTATGTTGCAAGTAAAAATGTTTATCGTTGTTGGACTATTAGATGCCGTTGCAATGATTGGTGTTGGTATCGCAATGTTCTTTACTTTCGCTAACCCATTTGTTGATCAGTTAGCAAAAGCTGTAGGTTAATCATTCTCAAGTCTTAAACTTATCTGACATTAGAGGAGATTCCAGTGGATTTTAATTTAACTTTGATAGGCCAAGTCGTCGCAATGATTGCGTTTGTTTGGTTTACAATGAACTATGTTTGGCCACATCTAGATGCTGCAATTACTGAGCGTCAGGAAAAAATTGCTGAAGGTTTAGCGGCCGCTGATCGAGGTCAAAACGATTTAGAATTAGCAAAACAAAGCGCAGCGGAAACAATGCGCGAAGCTAAAGATAAGGCGGCTGAATTACTAGATCAAGCTAAAAAGCGTCATTCTGAAATTGTTGATTCTGCTAAAGATGATGCAAAATCAGAAGCAGACAAAATTAAAGCGGGCGCACAAGCTGAAATAGAGCAAGAAGTTCATCGCGCTCGAGAAGAGCTTCGAAAGCAAGTTTCTGTACTAGCGATTGCTGGTGCAGAAAAAATTCTAAAACGTAGCATTGATGCATCTGCTCAAGCGGATATTCTTGATAGCTTAGTTGCAGAGTTATGATATTTTAATAAATTAGCGTAATGACAATTAAAGGTAGCCCATGGCTGAATTAACCACATTAGCAAGACCTTACGCAAAAGCTGCGTTTGAGTATGCAATAGAAGCAAAACAACTGCCAGAATGGTCAGAGTTGCTTGGTTTTGCAACTCAAGTGGTTAATGATGAGTCTATGCAGCAGCTTTTAAACAGCCCTCATTTAACCAAAGACGATCAACAAGACGCTATGTTAAAAGTTTGTTCTGATATACAAGACAGCCAAGCGATTAATTTTATTAAGTTATTAGCACAAAACGGTCGTTTAGTTGCCTTACCAGAAATTGAAGGGTTATTTAACTTTTTGCGTAGTGAGTTTGAAAAAACTGTTGATGCAAAAATTACTTCAGCAACAGAGTTAAGTGAAAAGCAAATTACCCAAATAAAAGAAAAACTTGGTACCAAGTTAGGTCGTCAAGTGGAAGCCAGTGTCAAAGTTGACGCTGATTTATTAGGTGGTTTAATTATTAAAGCAGAAGATTTAGTGATTGATGGTTCGGTGCGCGGTCAGCTTGCCAAATTATCTGATACGCTAAACGTGTAACTGATATTACAACCGGTTATAAAAATAGACATATAAATTAGAGTCGTCTTATAAATAAAGGAAATCTGAGCATGAGTATGCAACTGAATCCATCAGAAATCAGCGAGTTAATCAGACAAAGAATTAACAATTTTGAAGTTGTTTCTGAAGCACGAAATGAAGGTACAATTGTTAGCGTATCTGACGGTATATTAAAAATTCACGGTCTTGCAGAGGTCATGCAGGGTGAGATGATTGAACTGCCAGGTGGTAAATACGGTTTAGCACTTAACTTAGAGCGTGATTCAGTGGGTGCGGTTGTATTAGGCGACTACTCGGAAATCATTGAAGGGCAAACCGCTCGTTGTACGGGGCGAATTCTAGAAGTTCCTACAGGTGAAATGATGCTTGGTCGTGTTGTCGATGCATTAGGTAATCCAATTGATGGAAAGGGTCCAATTGAAGGTGCAACCAATGCGCCTGTAGAAAAAGTTGCTCCGGGTGTAATCTCAAGACAATCAGTTGATCAGCCTGTTCAAACTGGATACAAAGCTGTTGATGCGATGATTCCTGTTGGACGTGGTCAGCGAGAATTAATAATCGGTGATAGACAAACGGGTAAAACCGCTTTAGCAATCGATGCCATCATCAATCAAAAAGATACCGGTATTCGTTGTGTTTATGTTGCAATTGGTCAAAAAGCATCAACTATTGCTAATATCGTAAGAAAATTAGAAGAGCATGGTGCAATGGCTAACACTATAGTTGTTGCAGCAACTGCTTCTGATGCGGCAGCACTTCAATTTATAGCACCATTTGCTGGTTGTACAATGGGCGAATACTTCAGAGATAAAGGTGAAGATGCATTAATCGTATATGATGATTTAACTAAGCAAGCTTGGGCATATCGTCAAATTTCATTGCTACTTCGTCGTCCACCTGGTCGTGAAGCATATCCTGGTGATGTATTTTATTTGCATTCACGTTTATTAGAACGTGCAGCCAGAATTAATGCTAATCATGTTGAAAAGTTAACAAATGGCGAAGTGAAAGGTAAGACGGGTTCTTTAACTGCTTTACCAATCATCGAAACGCAAGCGGGTGATGTATCGGCTTTCGTACCAACCAATGTAATTTCGATTACAGATGGTCAAATTTTCTTGGAAACTGATTTATTTAATGCGGGTATTCGTCCCGCTGTAAATGCAGGTCTTTCAGTATCTCGTGTTGGTGGTGCAGCTCAAACCAAAATCATCAAAAAATTAGGTGGTGGTATTCGTTTAGCATTAGCTCAATATCGTGAATTAGCGGCTTTTGCACAGTTTGCATCTGATTTAGATGATGCTACTCGCGCACAACTAGAGCATGGTCAACGAGTAACAGAATTAATGAAGCAAAAGCAATATGCGCCTATGTCTGTAGCGGTTATGGCTGTTTCATTATTTTCTGCTGAAAAAGGCCATTTAAAAGATGTAGAGCTAAACAAAATTGAAGATTTTGAAGCCGCAATGCTTGATCATATGTCTAGTAATGAAAAACCATTGATGGATAAAATCAATGAAAAAGGTGATTACAATAAAGATATCGAAGCTGAATTAGACGCAGCGATTAAGAAGTTTAAAGAAACAGCTACTTGGTAGTGTTTAGTTTCTTATAAATTAAAAGTCTCTTCTCTACATTATTTTGTGAGAAGGGAGTAAATATTAATTAATAACAGAATAACTGGGACAGTCTATGGCGGTCGGAAAAGAAATTCGTACCAAGATTGGAAGTATTAAAAATACTCAGAAAATCACCAGTGCTATGGAAATGGTTGCTGCGAGCAAAATGCGTAAAGCACAAGATCGTATGGAAGCAACTAAACCTTATGCAGAAAAAATTCGTGGTGTGATTGGTCATTTAGCGATGGGCCATACTGAGTATAAGCATCCATATATTCTTGAGCGCGACGTAAAGCGTGTTGGTTTTATTGTTATATCAAGTGATCGTGGTTTATGTGGTGGTTTGAATACCAACTTGTTCAAAAGAGCATTAAAAACCATGCAGTCCTATCAAGAAAAAGAAGTAGAGGTTGACCTTTGCTTAGTGGGTTCAAAGGCAGGTGCATTTTTTAATCGTTTTGGTGGCAACGTGGTTGCTAAAACATCAGGTCTCGGAGACAGACCATCGGTGACTGATTTAATTGGTACCGTTAAAGTGATGTTAGATGCTTTTGACGAAGGCAGGATCGATCGTTTATATTTAGTGAATAATGAATTTGTTAATACAATGATTCAAGAGCCAAGCGTGGCGCAGTTATTACCGGTTGAAAAACAGGAAGAAGATGAATTAAAGCATCATTGGGATTATATTTATGAGCCAGATGCTAAAGAAATTTTAGATGTATTGTTAGTGCGATACATTGAATCTCAGGTATATCAAGGTGTAGTTGATAATATCGCTTGTGAACAAGCATCTCGAATGGTGGCGATGAAAGCTGCAACTGATAATGCGGGTGATATTATTGAAGAGTTAGAGTTGATTTTCAACAAAGCTCGTCAAGCTGCAATTACACAAGAGATTTCAGAAATTATTAGTGGTGCTGCAGCCGTTTAATTAGGTTGTTTAAAACACGTATTTAGATTTTAAAAATTTTATTAATATAAATATTAAATAGAGGAAAGAGCAATGAGTAACGGTAGCATTGTTGAGATCATAGGCGCGGTTGTTGATGTGGAATTTCCACGAACGGATGTACCTAAAATTTATGACGCTTTAAATATCGAAAATAGCATCATCGTTTTAGAAGTCCAGCAGCAGTTGGGTGATGGTATTGTTCGTTGTATTGCAATGGGTTCTTCGGAAGGTATGAGTCGCGGAATGAACGTGACTAATACGGGTAACGCCATTCAAGTACCAGTTGGTCAAGAAACGCTAGGTCGAATCATGGATGTTTTAGGTGCTCCGATTGACGAAAAAGGGCCTATTGGCGAAAAAGAGCGTATGTCTATTCACCGTGAAGCACCTTCTTATGAAGAGCAAGCGGCTGCAAATGAATTGTTAGAAACTGGTATCAAGGTAATCGACTTGGTTTGCCCTTTTGCAAAAGGTGGTAAAGTTGGATTGTTTGGTGGTGCTGGTGTTGGTAAAACCGTTAACATGATGGAGCTTATTCGTAATATCGCAACTGAGCATAGTGGTTTCTCAGTATTTGCTGGTGTTGGTGAAAGAACTCGTGAAGGAAATGATTTTTACCATGAAATGACAGATTCAAATGTAATCGATAAAGTATCTCTTGTTTACGGACAAATGAATGAGCCTCCAGGGAATAGATTACGTGTTGCCTTAACTGGTTTAACTATGGCTGAAAAATTCCGTGATGAAGGTCGTGACGTATTATTATTTATCGATAACATTTACCGTTATACATTAGCAGGAACAGAAGTATCAGCTCTTCTTGGTCGTATGCCATCAGCGGTTGGTTATCAGCCAACACTTGCTGAAGAAATGGGTAAATTACAAGAACGTATTACTTCAACTAAAACGGGATCAATCACTTCAGTTCAGGCTGTTTATGTACCTGCAGATGATTTAACGGATCCCTCTCCTGCAACTACGTTTGCTCACTTGGATGCAACCGTTGTACTTTCTCGTCAAATCGCAGAATTAGGGATTTATCCAGCAATCGATCCGCTAGATTCTAGCTCACGTCAACTTGATCCTTTGGTTATCGGTCAAGAGCATTATGATACTGCTCGTGGCGTTCAGTCAGTATTGCAACGTTATAAAGAATTGAAAGACATCATCGCAATTTTAGGTATGGATGAATTATCTGAAGAAGATAAACAAACTGTAACGCGAGCTCGTAAGATCCAGCGTTTCTTATCTCAACCTTTCTTTGTTGCTGAAGTTTTCACTGGTTCTCCAGGTAAGTATGTATCTCTTAAAGATACCATTGCTGGTTTCCAGGGTATTCTTGGTGGTGAGTATGATCATTTGCCAGAGCAAGCGTTTTACATGGTTGGAACAATTGAAGAAGCCGTTGAAAAAGCAAAAACTATCTAGTTTAACTTTGATTAGTTTGGAAATTTAAAGGAAGTTAATAATGCCAATTACATTTCAACTTGATATTGTTAGTGCCGAAAAATCTATTTTTTCAGGTACCGTTGACTCCTTGGTTGCATCGGGTGAACTTGGTGAGTTAGGTATTAATGCAGGTCACGCGCCTTTATTAACATCGCTAAAGCCAGGTACGATTAAAGTGACTGATACCGATGGAAATAATGATCATTTTTATGTTTCCGGCGGTATGTTAGAGGTACAACCTCACGTTACTACCATATTGGCAGACACGGCCGTTAGAGCTGATGATGTAGATGAAGCTGCTGCTATTGCTTCTAAAGAAGCTGCAGAGGCTGCAATGGCGGATCAAAACTCTGAAATTGAATACTCTAGAGCGGCTGTTGAATTAGCTGAAGCTGTTGCTCAATTAAGAACTCTGCAAGCCATTCGTAAACAAGCTGGTGGTTAGATAAAGTTAGTAAATCAGAAATTAAAGCGTCTTTTTAGGCGCTTTTTTTATGTCTAGGGATGGACGGTATTCCTTAAAGAGCCAGGAAGGCAGTTAAGTATGCCATCTATTCTAGCTTATAACTAGAAAACGTAAAAAAGTCCACTTTTAGGTTTTTTTCTATGATCATCAATGGTTTATAAGTAGAATAGCAATCAACAAAAATGAAGGACTTAGTATAAAATGGAAACCCAAACCATTATTTTAGCTGCCGGTAAAGGTAGTAGAATGAAATCAGATCTGCCTAAAGTTGTACATCAGCTTGCGGGTAAACCACTTGTGCAACATGTAATTGACTCATGTCAGTTAATGGGAGCTAGTCATGCTCACTTAGTAGTCGGTCACGGTGCCGATGTTGTTAAAAATAGAGTAGGTGGCGAGAATATAGAGCTTTCTTTCTCTTTGCAGGAAGAGCAACTAGGTACAGGGCATGCTGTACAAATGGCTTTTGATAATCTAAAAGATGATTCGCCTACTTTAATACTATACGGTGACGTACCATTAATTCACCATGAGACATTGGCTCAGCTTGTCGATGTTTATAATAAAAATCCGACCGGTATTGCCTTGATGACATGTGATCTTGATGATCCTACGGGCTATGGACGTATTGTTAGAGATGATAATGGTGAAGTGACAGGCATCGTAGAGCATAAAGATTCTACCGACGCGCAAAAATTAATTAAAGAAATTAATACTGGAATTTTATGCTGTAATTCGACTAGTCTAAAAAACTGGGTTGGGCGGCTTAAAAATGATAATGCTCAAGGTGAGTTTTACCTGACTGATATTATCGCTATGGCAGTTGATGATGGCAACAAGGTTGAAACTACTCAACCGGCTAATCTATACGAAATAGAAGGTGTTAATACCTTAAAACAGTTAGCCGATTTAGAAAGAGTTTGGCAAAGAACATTAGCCGATCAGCTAATGGAACAAGGTGTCACGTTAAGAGATCCAAACCGGTTTGATTTGCGTGGCAAACTTACCTGTGAAACAGGTGTTGTGATTGATATAAATTGTATTATCGAAGGTGATGTTGTTCTTAAAAGAAATGCAAGAGTTGATAGTAACGTCACACTGATTAATACGACAATCGGTGAAAATAGCCACATTAAAGCGAATACAATAATTGAGGACTCAATTATTGAAGAAAATTGCAGTGCAGGGCCATTTGCTAGAATTCGCCCTGGAACACACTTACATAATAACGCACATGTTGGTAACTTTGTAGAGATCAAAAAGGTTATATTAGGCGAAGGTTCAAAAGCAGGTCATTTAAGCTATTTAGGCGATGCTGAAATCGGAAAAAATGTCAATATTGGTGCTGGAACAATTACTTGCAATTATGATGGTGCAAATAAGCATAAAACCATAATAAAAGACGACGCTTTTATTGGCTCAGATTCCCAGTTAGTCGCGCCAGTGACAATTGGTAAAAATGTTACCGTTGGAGCTGGTACCACGGTAGCAAACGATGTAAATGATAATGCTCTGTGTATTAGCCGAGTAAAGCAAAAACATATTGATGGCTGGAATCGGCCAGTAAAAAAATAGTTTCATGGTAGTTAGTGCCCATTTAAAAATGACGGATTAGTAAAAAACGATTTAGAAAATAGGTTAGGAAAGTAAATTATGTGTGGAATTGTTGGTGCTGTAGCACAAAGAAATATTGCAGAAATCTTAATCGAAGGTCTTAAACGGTTAGAGTATAGAGGATACGATTCTGCAGGTTTGGCTGTTATAAATGATGGTGAAATTTCTAGGCTAAGAAGAGTTGGAAAAGTTTCCGAATTAGAGTCTGCAATGGTTGAGAACCCAACCGATGGAAACATTGGTATTGCGCATACACGTTGGGCTACTCATGGAGAACCTAATGAAGCTAACGCGCACCCACATTTTTCAAATGACTCTATTGCTGTTGTGCATAATGGTATCATTGAAAATTATGAAGAATTGAGAGAAGAGCTTAAAAGCCAAGGTTATGTGTTCGAGTCGGAAACCGATACAGAAGTGATGGCTCACCTAATTGAATTAGAAAGAAAATCGACCAATTCTTTGTTAGGCGCGGTTCTTAAAGCAACTAAAAAATTACATGGTGCTTATGGTACGGTGGTTATGGAAGTGGCTAATCCCGACAGTTTAATTGTTGCAAGATCAGGAAGTCCTTTAGTTATAGGTAAAGGCATTGGCGAAATGTTTATCGCTTCTGATCAACTAGCATTATTACCAGTAACACGCCAATTTATGTTTTTAGAAGAAGGTGAAGTAGCTGAAGTAACCAGAAGAGGTGTGAAAATACTATCGCCTAATGGAGAAGAAATTAGTAGAGAGTTTGAAGAAACCACTGTTCAACATGATGCGGGTGACAAAGGTAAATTTCGTCACTTTATGATGAAAGAGATATATGAGCAGCCAGACTCGATTACCAGCACATTAGAAGGACGATTAAATAATGATTCAGTAATTATCGAGTCTTTTGGCAATAAAGCACCCGAGCTGCTTAAAAAGGTTGAGCACGTGTTAATTATAGCTTGTGGTACCAGCTACCACTCTGCGATGGTTGCCAAATATTGGATAGAATCAATGGTTAAGATCCCTTGCCAAGTAGAAATAGCGAGTGAGTATCGTTACAGAGATACGGTTGTATTACCTAACTCTTTGTTTATAAGCATTTCACAATCAGGTGAAACAGCTGATACCTTAGCCGCATTACGGATTGCAAAAGAAAAAGGTTTTTTAACCAGTTTAACTATTTGTAATGTACCAGGCTCTTCATTAGTAAGAGAGTCAGATATGGCATTTATGACTAGAGCCGGTGCCGAAATTGGTGTTGCTTCAACTAAAGCATTTACTACTCAATTGACTGGATTATTAATGCTTTCGGCCGCATTAGCTCAATCAAAAGAAAGTATGAACCGCGAAGAGATTGCCAAAGTAATTGCTGAGTTAAGGCAGTTACCAGCAGATATTAACGAATCTTTATCTATGGACACTGTGATTGAACAAATTGCAGAAGACTTTAGCGAAAAAGAACATTGTTTGTTTTTAGGCCGAGGCGAGCAATACCCTATAGCAATGGAAGGCGCACTCAAATTAAAGGAGGTTTCCTATATTCATGCAGAAGCTTACGCAGCCGGGGAACTAAAACACGGTCCGCTAGCTCTAATTGATCAGGACATGCCAGTTGTTGTTGTTGCACCTAATAATGACTTAATTGAAAAATTAAAATCGAATATGGAAGAAGTGAGAGCGCGCGGTGGTCAACTATACGTTTTTGCAGATCATGCTTCTGAAATTAACGAGAACACTGGTCTACAAATTATTCATTGTTCTGCTAAGGGCAAATATATAACACCTATTATTTTTACAGTGCCATTACAGTTATTGTCATATCATGTGGCTGTTATTAAAGGGACTGATGTTGATCAACCTAGAAACTTGGCAAAATCGGTGACAGTAGAATAATGATTAACCAAGCGGTTTATTATATTTAATTTTAACATTCAGCCTAAACTTTCAAAATAAGAGAAATTAATGAGTTATATAACACGTAAAATTTTAGTATTAGCTTTATTCGCAGTATTTACAGTACTGACAACTAACGTATCTTCAGCAACAAGAGACTTGATTAAAGGAAAAGATTATGAACAAATGGGGCCTAAAGGTACGGCTAAGCCAGAAATATTAGAATTTTTTAACTATGGTTGTCCCGCCTGTTATCGAATGGAAAGCTTTGCCAATGGATATAAAGATAGCCATAAAAACACAAAGTTTACAATGGTGCCGGTAGGTTTTAACCCATCTTGGGAAATTTATGTGAAAGCTTATTATTTGGGTTCCCTGCTAAAGGTTTTAGATAAAAGCCATACAGCGGTATTTCATTTGATACATGTTGAAAAGAAAATCATTAAAAATGATAAAGAACTAAAAGCTTTTTTTATGTCTCTTGGTGTTGAAAGTAATAAATATGATAAAGCAAATAAGTCATTTGCATTAAACTCCCAAATAAGAAAGTCTAAACAGCTTGCCAAAAAATATAGAATTTCCGGTATTCCTACTTTTTTAGCAAACCAAAAATACAAATTAGACAACCAATCATTAGCTACAACAGAAATGATTGAGCATGCGTTAGAGAAGCTAACGGAAGCAAAATAGAAACTCTGTCAAAGTTTCGCATTATCAAACATTCCCCCAAAAAAGGCTTACCACAATTAGTAAGCCTTTTTTGTTACATAACCAAACATGTAATATCTACATTGATTTACGCATGTTAATCAGTGGTTTAATGTTGATGTTGTTTGATTTATAACATACATTTA
>CAZRPK010000010.1:0-3625 GCA_964601915.1 uncultured Kangiella sp.
AATGTTGTCAATTATTGGTTACTAATCAATCGTTAAGGAGTAATCTACTCTTTTTTGCCATAAATATGTAGCATAATATGGTACTTCTCAATAATGTAGCTTGAAGTTTTCTTCAAATGGCGAGAATTCAAAGCGTTAATACAATCAATTTTTAGGTAAAGTAATGGCAATAAGACCAACAATTTATAAATTTAATATCACTTTATCTGATATGGATAGAGAAATTTATGAAACTCTCAATTTAACACTTGCGCAACATCCTTCAGAAACTTCTGAAAGAATGATGGTTAGAGTTCTAGCCTATTGCATCAATTTTGAAGAGCGATTATCTTTTACTAAAGGTTTAAGTGAAGTTGAAGTGCCTGATTTATGGAGTGTAGAATATAATGAAGATATTTCGCTTTGGATTGACGTGGGAGAGCCTGATGCTGATAGAATTAAAAAGGCGACGAGAAGAGCATCACAAGTTAAAGTTTATAGCTTTAATAGTAAGTCAGATGTCTGGTGGCAACAATCCCAAGTTAAATTTGAAGCGTTAAGGGCTTCATACTATCGGTTTGAATGGGAATCGATTCAAAAATTAGCGACTATGCTTGAGCGTACTATGAATTTATCGCTGATGTTAACTGGGGATTCTGCGTATATTACATTTGGTAATGATGGATGCGAAGTTAATTGGGAACGGTTGAAGGAAGTTTAAGGCAAATTAACTAGCTATATTTTCACAAAATTGACGATATTTATCAGCTTTTAACTGCATCTTCGGAAGAGTTTCTAACGCATCAGCCATAAGTAAATAAGCGTCAGAGATCAGTTCAAAGTTTGGATGTTGTTTATGCAACCCATTCAATAGTTGAACCACTAACTTAGCTTCACCTTTTTTGAAACAAGATTTCGCTAGATCAAATCTTAATTCTGCTGAATTAAATTGATAGGATTTGTCTTTCTTGATTACGAGTTTGTATGCTTCGGGAATCTCATACTTTAAATTATTTTTTAGCAAAAATATAAAGTATTTAGGGATGAAATCTATCATCCATATAGTATATTTTTCTTTTAATTCAATAGCGATCAAAAACTTAAAATACTGCGAATAAAAATACCTTTCTTTAGAAAAAGACTTGATCGATTTCTCGAATAATAGAGCCGCGTCTTCATAATTACCTTCTTTGATAGTGATTTCGATTTTTGATTTGATAATCTCAATATCGCTTCTTTTCTCTCTTAAATTACCATCGTGTTCTCGTGCACTAAAGCCAAGTTCAGCTTGATATTGAAAAATCATATAACCCATCATATGAAATAAAACCACAAGGTAATAGTTAGTTACTATCGATTGAATAACGCCTGATAAAGAAGAAATGTTATCATCAATAACTTGGTTAATTAGATTAACTGAACCTATCATTAATAAAATAAACCCTAGTAATAGCCCATAAGATAGACCAATATTTAACATCAGTCTTAATATTGATAGTGGATTGACAGCTGTTTTTATATCATCAGTAATGGCATATACAATTATGACGGCAGGTGAACTGATAATCATTATTACCGCAATAAAGTTGGCGAATGCTGGGTTAGTAAACTTGGCAATCAAAAATACAATAGAAAAAGCACTAATCACCAAACCAACCAACATTAATGCGATGGAAAAAGCGCCCTCATATGCTCGCTCAATTTTAGGGGGTAAGAAATTTCCATCTGAAGTATTATTTAAACAGGTAAAACAATATTTAATGAATATACCTTCGACCGCAATAGTCAATATTAATCCAAATGGCAGTGAGCTGACAATTGCGCTTACTATAGATATTCCAATAATTAGAATAATTGCATTAGACTTTAATGGATACCTAAAACTTTCAGGTAGTCTTCGCCAAAATGGAATCGCTGTATTCCTAGCACCTTGACACTCAAGTTCTTCACCGCAGGTAAAACAGCGTCCACCTTCATATCTCTGATTCTTGCCATCGTTAATGCAACTGTCACAGGTATAAATTGAACAATCAGTACAATGATAAGTCGCAGCTTGT
The DNA here is from genome assembly GCA_964601915.1 of uncultured Kangiella sp. Lineage (GTDB taxonomy): Bacteria > Pseudomonadota > Gammaproteobacteria > Enterobacterales > Kangiellaceae. Next base: position 2,037 of record CAZRPK010000010.1, read on the forward strand.
ACTGGATGGTATTTACAGTAATCCATTTGTTTTTCCTAATTTTTTTCTCTAATATTCATTTCGACTGTTATTTTTTGTAAGCTTATTCTGGAATTAAAGTAATTTTTCAGCTAGCTTTTCGTAGTATTTATGTTTTGAGATATCTTGAATGGCTTTAAATGCGATAGACAATTTTCGGGCGTAGCCAGATAGTTCTCTAGGCGTTTTAGTGGTTCGATTTATTTCTTCAAATATCGATTCGGCAATATTTAAGTCTGATAAACTGACAAATTGCCAGCCGATATTAATTAACTCTTCTTCTTTTAAGTATCTTTTTATATCGGGGATGTCTCTCCAAATTTTGGCTAGTTTTTCTATTTGTTTTAAATTGAGTCTTTTTAGTCTTAATACTTCTAACGCCGACTGATAATATTCTTTGTTCCGGCTATTATTGATCGCCCGTAAAAGTTGGTAACGTAAGTAGAAAAGATCAAAATCCCAATGTTTCGCAATATCAAGTGTCTGCAGGATCTGTTCAGCTTGTGAAAATCGATAATTTTCAATGTATTTATAAACTTTGGCTAAAACTAATTGCCTTTCGGGCGTTTCTTCACTTTCATCAACGTATTCTATATTAATACTATGAGGTTGTTTCCAATCAGAAATGAAGACTAATAATAGTCCGCTAATGAAACCTCCAGCATGAGCCATAAATGCGATATTTGACCCAGCATCTGATAAGTAGTTTGAAACTTCTTTGCCAATGTAAATGGGTAGAATAAGTAATGCAGGAGCCCTAAAATAGCCAACGAAAATAAATATCCAATAGAAAAATTCTATTTTTTTAAATCGAAAAATAGCTAAATACATAGCCATTACTCCAGAGATAGCCCCTGAAGCACCTATCAAAGGCATATTACTCGACAAATCAAATAGAGTATGAAAAGCGCCAGCTCCGACACCGGAAATTAAATAGAATCCAAGAAATTTCAAATGGCCTAATGATGCCTCAACAGCGAATCCACATACAATTAAAAAGAAAAGGTTGCCAAGAAGATGCATCACTCCACCATGTAAAAATTGATGAGTAATATAACTGTACCAATTCGATTTAGCTGGCGTTAACCCAAAGCTTAGTGTGCTGGTCGATTGAACTAGTTGATTAATGCTACTTCGATTATATCGCCAAGTATCTATATCGTCTTCAAGCGCTCTAATCGATAAAATACCGTCAGCTCTTTTATCTAAATACGAATAGAATTGATAGTCTGCAATTAGGAAGTAGCTTGCAGCATAGAGATTATTGTTTTCTAGAGCCTGACTAAATTGTTCTTGCTCATTTTTTTTGTATTCTTTTTCCAAATAATTTTGATATAAAACTTTTTCTGCTTCGAAGTATTTTAATGCTTGATATTGTTTCAGTGCATCATCAGTTTTTTTGTTATCGCCAGCTTGGTATACAAAATATGTAATTAGATTAACTATAACCAGTAACAGTAAGATTATTGGTGGATGTTTGCTATCAAATTTTTTTTCTGATGGGATAATGATCATAATTTTGGTTTATCTGTTACGTATTAATATAAGTACATTTGACTATTAACTATTAA
>CAZRPK010000010.1:3725-45731 GCA_964601915.1 uncultured Kangiella sp.
TATTAAGAATCTGAACTATTAAGAACCTGAACTATTAAAAATCAACTGACAATAATCAGAACCATCTAAAATAGACGTTAACCAAGTTTGTTTCTGTCTAAATAGAATAGATGTTTGCTTACAATTGATCAATACAAATGAAATTGTATCATGTACTTTTAATTGACCTATATATTGGAAATTATATTTACAATATATAGGATAACCTCCAATCATTTGTTTATCTACGCTTGAAATAATAGGTAAACCACTTGGCGTAATTTGAAAGTGCGTCTCTTTATCACAATCTAACTGAGTTTTGCCTTCACCTAGATCACAGTTAATATTAATCATTTATTTTGTTATTTAAAGTAGTCATAAGAAGAATAAAGGTAATCCCATTTTTGTAGCTAAGATATTGTTCCCAGAATCTTGTTGAAGAGGGTTAAATCTTAGGCGTTAAAATAAGAGAAAAAAACTAAATTACTATATATTTCAATAATTTACCAACAAAAACTGGCAATTCCTTGTAAATGATATATTATTTCACTATGATCCTGCCCAAATATCGTCTTTGTGTGATAAATGTGGCGTTTAATTTGCTTTTTGGCAGTAGGTTTCCTATTTCTCGGACAAACTGCTGGAATAGCTGTTTTTAGATAGATTTGAATTAAGTTATTAATTGATTACTTTGGTCGATGGGAGACTAACTCGAATGGTAGATGAAGGTGTTGATTTAGAAAAACGTCGTTTTTTGACATGGGCAACCGCAGGAGTGGGTGCTGTTGGAGCTGGTTTTGTTGCTGTGCCGTTTCTTGGTTCTTGGAAGCCCAGTGAAAAAGCGAAGGCTGCTGGAGCGCCAGTTGAGTTTGACTTAGATAAAGTTGAAGTCGGTCAAATGGTAAAAGTGAAATGGCAAGGAAAACCTGTTTTTGTGGTTAGAAGAGATGATAAGACATTAACCGCTCTGAAAAGCATGTCGGATTTAAAAGATGCTGAGTCTTTAGATTCTGCGACTAAACAGCCTGCAGGATTAGATCCTGTAACACGCTCTCTAAAACCCGAAATTGCTGTCATCGTGGGTATTTGTACCCATCTCGGTTGCGTACCACAACACAAAAAAGAAACTGAAGTTTCTTGGGGTGGCGGATTCTTTTGCCCTTGTCATGGTTCTAAATTTGATTTAGCTGGTCGTGTATTTAACGGCTCTCCAGCCTCTTTAAATTTGGAAGTTCCTAAATATAAATATCTAACGGACAGTCGAATTATCATTGGTGTCGCGGAAGGAGAAGCGTCATGATGAATAATTTTATGACTTGGATTGATGATCGTTTTCCTGCAACTAAAGTTTGGAACGAGCATTTGGCTCAATATTACGCACCTAAAAACTTTAATTTTTGGTACTTTTTTGGCTCTTTAGCTATGTTAGTTTTAGTGAATCAAATCCTAACCGGTATTTGGTTAACTATGAATTATAATCCCTCTGCGGAAGGCGCTTTTGCTTCGATTGAATTTATTCGTCGCGATGTGGAGTGGGGGCATTTATTGTTAGGCATGCATGCAACAGGGGCTTCAGCCTTTTTCGTTGTTGTTTATTTGCATATGTTCCGAGGATTAATTTATGGCTCATTTAGAAAACCAAGAGAGCTAGTTTGGATCTTTGGAATGATCATTTTTGTTCTATTGATGGCTGAAGGATTTATGGGCTATCTTTTGCCTTGGGGTAATATGTCCTACTGGGGCGCACAAGTCATTATTAACTTATTTAGTGCTATTCCTATTGTTGGAGAAGAAGTGGCAATATGGATACGGGGTGATTTCATTATTTCCGGTGCTACGCTAAATCGTTTCTTCGCTTTACATGTAGTCGCTTTACCGATGGCGTTACTACTCATGGTGTTTTTGCATATCGTTGCGTTACATAAAGTTGGTTCTAACAATCCTGATGGAATTGATATTAAAAAATTGAAAGATGAAAATGGTATTCCTTTAGATGGTATTCCTTTCCATCCTTACTACACAGTAAAAGATATTGTTGGTGTAGGTGTTTTCTTATTTATCTTCTGTTGGATTATTTTCTTTAATCCAGAAATGGGAGGTTACTTTTTAGAGGCTCCAAACTTTACTCCGGCTGATCCATTAAAAACACCTGAGCATATTGCACCCGTATGGTATTTTACTCCTTATTATTCAATCTTGAAGGCTGTGCCTAATCAAGGCTTGGGTGTTATTGCAATGGCAGCTTCTTTGGTTGTTTTGTTCTTCTTGCCTTGGCTTGATAGAAGCCCAGTTCTTTCAATGCGTTATAAAAGTCCAATATTTAAAGTGGCTCTTGCATTGTTTGTGATCAGTTTCTTTATCCTTGGTTATTTAGGGATGAAAGCGCCAACTGAAATGAGAACCTTAGTTGCAAGAGTTTGTACGATTTATTATTTTGCATTCTTCTTGTTAATGCCTTGGTGGAGTCAATGGGGAACAACAAAACCTGTACCAGAAAGGGTGACACACTAATGAATAAACTAATCAATAAAAAAATGGTAAAGTTTAGGCTGGTAGGTCTTTTTGCGAGTTTGTTTGTAGTCAATGCTTTCGCGAGTGGTGGCGGATCACATATTCCAAATGACGAAATGCCACAATATTCCAATGATAGACTAACTGTATCTATGCAAAAAGGGATGCAGGTTTATATGAATAATTGCATGGGTTGCCATGCATTAGCGTTCCAACGTTATAATCGAAGTGCAAAAGATCTCAAAATACCTGAACAAATGGTGATTGATAACCTAATGTTTACAGCCGATAAGATTGGCGCTCCTATGGCGAATAATATGCAAGTTGCAACTTCAGAAAAGTGGTTTGGAACGGCTCCACCTGATTTGTCTCTTATTGCTCGCTCAAGAAGTCCGCATTGGTTATATAACTATTTACGTGGTTTTTACCAAGATGATTCAAGGCCTTATGGCGTTAATAATTCTGTTTTTGCTGATGTCGGTATGCCACATGCTTTAGAGAATATGCAAGGTGTTCAAGACAAAACTGAAGAAGTAAAAGGGATTGAAAATGATATTGGCTATGCGCATGGTGAAATTGCAACAGCGAGAGCCGCGTTAAAAGTAAATGAAGGTTCAGCATCTGCACATAATGATGTAATTGATAAAGCGGAGCATTTAATCCATGAAAAAGAATTGGAATTAGTTGAGCTTTCTATGGCTGGCAACTATTTTATCTTGATTAAACAAGGACGATTAACGCCAGAAGAATTTGATAACTCAATGACTGATCTCGTGAACTTTTTAGATTATGTTGGTGAGCCGATTAAATTGGAAAGAAAAGCGATGGGGATTTATGTCTTAATGTTTATTCTTTTCTTTACTATTGTTGCTTATTTCTTGAAAAAAGAATATTGGAAAGACGTTCACTAAGAAACGTTAATTAGCAATTTACATTATAATTTTTAATTAATAATAATGGCGGCTGAATTTCAGTCGCCTTTGTTGTTTTTAATTTAGGGAGAAGCCTAATATGGCAACTGTAGCAAAACGATCAATAATGACCCTGTATACAGGAACGGATGATGTTTATAGTCATCAAGTACGAATTGTACTTGCTGAAAAAGGCGTAAACTTTGAAGCAATTGAAGTGGTTGATAATAGAGAGCCACCTGAAGATCTTATTGATCTAAATCCTTACAACACTGTTCCAACTTTAGTTGATAGAGAGTTGGTTCTTTTTGAAGCACCGATCATCATGGAATATCTTGATGAGCGTTTTCCTCATCCACCTTTGATGCCTGTTTATCCAGTTGCACGTGCTCGTTCTCGTTTAATGGTACGTCGAGTTGAGAAAGACTGGTATAGTTTAATGAACAAAATTTTTGCTGGGAAACAGCAGGAACGTGAAAAAGCTCAATTAGAATTAACTGAAAGCCTATTAACTTTAGCTCCTGTTTTTTCTGAGACGCCTTATTTTTTAAATGAAGAATTTTCATTAATCGACTGTTGTTTAGCTCCACTATTGTGGAGATTGCCAGAAATGGGAATTAAACTGACTGGCAAAGGTGCAAAGGAAGTGACTAAATATATGGATTTGTTGTTTGAGCGTGAATCTTTTCAAGCTAGCTTAACCGATGTAGAAAGAGAAATGGGTGAAATTTAAATCACCTATCTTTATTAACAATCGTAACTAGTTTTATAAGCTAGAACACTGACTAGAGTCAATTAGAAAAAAGTGAAATAAAATATGGAAGCGTCATTTTCTTCAAATAAACCTTATATGCTTAGAGCTGTTCATGAGTGGATTATAGACAATGACGCTACACCTTATTTATTAGTTGATGCAAGCCAGGCTTCTGTATGCGTACCTGCACAACATATTCAAAATGGACAAATTATTTTAAATGTAGAACCTAGTGCAATTCAAAATTGGTTTACTGATAATGATGCGATTTCATTTAGCGCAAGGTTTAGTGGTAAAGCGATGAATATTTTTATACCTATGACTGCTCTGCTAGCCATTTATGCCCAAGAAAATGGTTTAGGTATGGCTTTTCCACCAGATGAAGAAATAAACGCGAAAGGGGAGAATGGAGGCTTGAGTTTACAAGTTTCTGAGGAGGTGAAAGATAATACCACTGAATTAAAAACTCAAGAAGGGCAATCTAAAGAGAATGATTTAAGCGTAAATAACTCAAATGAAGTTGTCAGTCTTAAGACTAAAAAAACTTCGCATTTAAAGGTCGTCAAATAGAGCCGATTAAATTAAGGCTCGTTGACTAATTATGTCGCTTCACTCACTTCTGCTTTAATCGTTGTAGCATCAATAATTTCAAAAACTTTAATTACCTTTTTTACACCATTAATATTTCTTGCGATCTCAACGGCTTTATCTGCTTCGATTAGCGTGACTAAACCTAATAGAAAAACTTCGCTATTTTCTGTAACTACTTTAATTTTTCCAGATGGAAAATTTTCGGTAAAAAGCATGGTTGACTTAACTTTAGCGGTCAAATATTCATCGTTCCGGCTTGTGAAAAATGAAACAGGTGCCGCAATTCGAATTTGATTATATGTTTTTCTTATTTTTGGAATTTTTTTGATAGCTCGCTCAGCACGGCTTTTAAGACTTGCAGTCGGTGCTTGCCCCACTAACAATACTAAGGTGTTATAACTGACAACATCAATATTAGTTCCTTTCCAAAGGCGATCATCTTTAAATAAGGTTGCCATGCTTTTAATTTCGATACTGCTATCTTCAAGCTGTGTCGGTAAGGTTCTTCTATCCTGAGAAGATGCAGCTCCGCCAGCTGCACCAGCAATAAATAAGCCTGTACAACCAGTTAGTATGAAACTTGAAAGAATAATAACGACTGCAAAGACGTTTATCTTAGAGGATGTTTTTTTAGAATCTACTTTCTTAGAAACTAACGTCTTAAATACTACTCTCATTCTGTTTCTCCAAATAATTGATTATCGATCACATCACATAAAATATGAATAATAACGAGATGGACTTCTTGGATACGGGCCGTAGAATTAGAAGGTACTCGAATTTCAACATCATTTTCCCCTATAAGCCCAGCTATCTCTCCACCATCTTTGCCAGTGCAAGTGATAATTAACATATCTTTTGATAAGGCTGTTTTAATTGCTTCACTAATATTTTTTGAATGACCACTCGTCGAAAAAGCAAATAAGATATCACCGGCTTGGCCTAGCCCTTTTATTTGTTTAGCAAAAACTTGGCTGTAACTATAATCGTTTGCGATAGAGGTTAAGGTGGATGTATCTGTTGTTAAGCTTATACAAGGTAAAGAAGGACGCTCTCTTTCATAACGGTTAATTAATTCAGATGAGAAATGTTGTGCATCTGCCGCTGAGCCACCATTGCCGCAGGTTAATATTTTCCCGCCATTTAGCAATGTGCGAACTAATATTTTCCCAGCACACGCTATCGCTTCTGGCAACATATCCGCTGCAGCAATTTTTGTTTGAATACTTTCTGTGAAATTATCTTTAATACGTTCTATCATAGGCTAGCGTCAAACGCTCCTTTAATCCAATTTAATTGGCCTAGTGCCAAATCCTGTCCAAATGCTATTTTACCTTCAATTGCCATAACATCAAACCGGCATGCTATTTTGTTTGTTAACCGGTATGACTGAAGGTAATGTGCGGCTGCTTTTATTAATCGTTTCTGCTTTCTTTGATTGACGCTAAAAGCAGAACCACCAAATTGATTATTTTTTCTATACCTAACTTCTATAAAAACAAGCGTATCTTTTTCGCGTGCTATTATATCGACTTCACCCATTTTACAAAGGTAGTTTTGTGTCACTATTTTTAAACCGAGTGAAGATATATAAGCAACTGCTTTATCCTCGATACAATCACCAACTAGCCTTTTCTCTGTCCTTTTATCTGGCAAGGTCACTATTACCTACTAATTTTTGATAAAAAATGCAGATGAAAAAACAAACTACTAAAACTGACATTATTGAACTTGCGTATCATTTGCATTAAAAGTTTGCTTGTTAATAAGAGGCTTTATTCTTTCCTTAGTCACTTTAGGGAAGCCTTTCTCAAATTTAGCCCAAGTTAAATAACGGTGAAGAATTCCAAATTCATCGACGTCTAACTCTCCAGATAATCCAAACCAATGATAATCAGGAAAAGCTTTTAATACGGGTAATTGAGTTAACACTTGATATGAGTCAAACCCGAGAGCAAATAGTCGACCATTATTACGTTTTAAAAAATTAACGTCGATTGAATTGAGCTTTTTTCTTAGTGCGACTAAATCTTCTTGTTGACTTAAATACAGTGGGATATCAGAAAACTCAACGCCATTTAGATCGTTTTCTTTTTTTATATTATATGTGCCAGAAAATATTCGAGACGTTGCAATGACTGGTAAGTCGAGAGCAAAGTAAAAATTAATAAATGGTTTAATACGTCGAGCATTGCTTGCATTTGAAAATAAAAAGACAACATCGGCATCTTTTCTTCTACGCATAGTGTACTCAATGTTACGTCCTAATGTTTTCTCTAGTTGAGTTTTTCTTTTTATGCTATCACCAACCCTAAGCATATTTTGAATATCTGCATTAAGTGTTTTAATGTCGTCGTATTCTTGAGCATCAATTAACTCTCCACCAAGTTGTTCAAAGTAATCTTTGAATGCTGCTTTTGCTCTTAAACCTAACGCATCATTTTTGACAAAAGTGAGCGCTTTTCGATATCCTTTTTCAAATGCTCGATGAGCAGCCTGAAGTGCTTCATCTTCTACAGGTAATCCAAACTGAAAAATTTGACTATTAGAATCACTAGTTAATTCAAGGTTAGTTGAAGCTCTATTTAAAAATAATGTGGGCACTAGCTTGGTTTGGCTCAATAATATTTCATTAATACTTTTTTTATCGAGTGGCCCAACAATAAAATCGGCACCATCTTTTATAGCTTGTTGATAATTGACTAAACCAGAAAGTGTTTTTGCGGTATCGTAAAAGTGTAAGCGAGCAATATTTTCAGATGATTCAGACTGGTATTGAGCGGCTATTAACCCATTTTGAATGATTTGACCTGACGCTGAAAAACGACCGCTTAAAGGTAATAACACGCCAATTTGTTTAGGTGCTAAAGGCTTACCAGAGGAAACTAATTGTAATGATTTTGGTTTTATTATTTGTGCAGGGTGTAGTGGAAACCGCTTTTTCCACTGATCTAATTGTTTTATTAGCTGGGAAGGTTGATTGCCCCAGCGTTTATTTAAGTAAACCACTTCTAACCAACCATTCACTCTTTTGGAGTTAAAGCTACTACTTAAAGCTTTTAATATAGGCATTCTCATTTGAATGAGTGCTTGCCAAATCTTGTTATTATTATTTTCTAACTCGTTTGAATCATCAATTAAGTCGTATAAATCGATACGTTGTTTAGCCGCTTCAAAATAATTATTATTGACTAAAAAACTATCTGAAATCGATTGTCCATAACGTACTTGCCAATTAATTGAATGATTTGAAGGTTTTATAACTTTATTAAACTGGGTTAAAGAGGAACGTTGGATTTCTTTTTCTTCTGATGCTAACAGTATTTCACCATAATGGAGATAATAGGTATCTTTGTGGATAGCATTTAAGTGGCTAACTTCAATAAAAGTTAATATTTCTAAAGCTTTTTCTATTCTCTGTTGTTGAACTAATAACCCGCTTGCTTGAAGTAGTATAGGGTAACGTTTGTCATCACTTGCATTATTTGCCAATTGTAATAATTCTTCCACATTTTGTATTGGATCGATTAATGATTCATTAGGTTTTTTTTGTGATGATCCGCAGGCGAGTAATACAAGTGAAAAAAGTACACCTGTAATAAGATTAATAGAGCGTTTTATCATATTGTTATATTTTATTTTGCTATAATACATTTTTGTCTATTTGGTTGGTTAATTTGCTAGTTACTGCTTATTAGTGTTTAAAACCTAGTAACTAAAAGTCGAGTATTTAAAATCGAGCATCAAGACCAATCTTTTTCAATCCTTATAAATTATGAACCTTACTCAAAATTCAGCGAGCCAAACGAGCGGTATAGGCACATTGTATGTTGTAGCCACGCCAATAGGCAATATGGATGACGTCAGCTATCGAATGCGTCACACTTTAGCTAGCGTATCTAGAATTGCTGCGGAAGATACTCGTCGTACTAAAAGATTATTATCTCATATTGGTGTCGATACGCCATGTTTTTCCTTTCATGATCACAATGAAAGACAAAAACTTGATTGGATAGTTCAGTTGCTAGAGTCTGGTGAGTCTATTGCCTTAGTCTCTGATGCGGGAACTCCGCTTATAAGCGACCCTGGTTACCCGTTAGTGACCAAGCTACGGCAAAGAAATATGAAAGTAATTGCTATTCCAGGCCCTTGTGCTCTCGTTACCGCTTTATCAATAGCAGGATTACCTAGTGATCGCTTTATTTTTGAGGGGTTTTTACCCTCTAAATCCGGTGCAAGGTTAACAAAGTTAGAAGCTATCAGTAGTGAAACTGCCACCAGCATATTTTATGAATCTTCACATCGTATTAAAGCCTGTATCAGTGACATGGCTTCAATGTTTGGAAATGATCGGCATGTGGTTATTGCTAGAGAGTTAACTAAAACTTTTGAAACTGTATTAGATGCGAATGTCGGAGAGCTTGTTGAGATTTTAGAACATGATTCAAACCAAAGTAAGGGTGAATTTGTTGTGATGGTTAGAGGTGCTGAAAAAAAGACGGATGGTCTTTGTGAAGAATCTAAAATCTTGGCCGTTAAACTTTCAGAGTATTTACCGAAGAAACAGGCATCAAAAATAGTTTCTGAAATTCATAATGAAAAAAAGAATCTAATTTATCAATATTTACTGACGCTCTAAATGGCGTTTGATTCCCACACTATATGATGGTATTGGACGTATCAATTTTGAAATTGAATTGGAATGTTTCGGTAAATATTTGTGTGGAAAAATATGCTCTGTACCATTTTCGAGTGAGGTTGATGTGTCGAAAGTCTATTTTAGATATTGGCGAAGAGTTATCAAGTTCTAGTGCTGCACTTCATTATAAAGACCAAGTTTTTGTTGGCGTTGTATTTGAAAACAAGTTACTTCGAGGAATTTTTAAGGTAGAGTGATTCAGAATAAATCATTTAATGAGAGAGCATCAATTGTTGAATAAACTGTTTAGAGTCGAGAGCTTTAAAATAGGCGAAGGCACTATTAGTGGATATATAGCCTGTTTTCTGGCTTTTTTATCTTTTTTAGGCGTTTTAGTCTTTCATTTTCCCCAATACCTGACAACACCTGAACTTCGTCAAAGTTATGATGCCGACGTAATACGCCAAATTATGTTTGTGGCATTAGTTATTTCTGGTAGTTTGGGTTTGTTAAATTTTGTCAGAAATAAGAATAAAAGATTAGGCGCTTTTGCGTGGTTTTTTATTTTGATGACTATTTCATTAGGTGCTCATCAAGTAGAGGTGAAAAATTTCGAGTCTGCTAAATATTACTTGGGTCTAGATTGGTTTATTTTAGACCTACTTGGCTCAACTTTAATCTTTATTTTCATTGAAAAAATAATTCCACACAAAAAAGAGCAAGCTATTTTTCGAAATGAATGGAAGGGCGATCTGAACCATTTTTTCGTGAATCATCTTATCATTGGTTTTGTTCTGCTTTTAACAAATCAGTTTGTCCATAAGGGGTTAGCTTGGATGGTGTTTGATGATGTTCAGCTCTACGTCAATTTTATGCCTTTTGCCTTACAAGTTTTCGCAGTGATATTATCAGCAGATCTTTTTCAATACTTTGCCCATCGAGGGTATCATGAAATTCCATTTTTGTGGCGATTTCATGCCGTTCACCATAGTGCTAAAAAAATGGATTGGTTAGCGGGATCAAGACAACATATCTTGGAATTAATTGTGACTCGTTGTTTGGTGTTAACACCGATATTTGTTTTAGGATTTTCCAAAACTGTGATCGATATTTATGTGATAACAGTCGGTTTACAGGCTGTATTTAATCATGCGAACGTAAGAATAAATTTTGGTTGGTTACAATATATTTTCGTAACACCTCAATTTCATCATTGGCACCATTCGTCAGATAAAGCCGCGATTGATCGAAACTATGCGGCTCATTTCTCCTTTATTGATTATCTATTAGATACCGCTGTTAAAGGTCAAAAAGAATGGCCTGATGAGTATGGCGTTGTTGGTGATTATATGCCAGTAGGGATGTGGTGTCAGCAGTTGTTTCCATTTACAAAAAGCAAACAGAATTAGTTTATAAAACGGACTATTCAATCAATAGGAAAAACTGCGCGCTTTTAACAATGGGTAGCTTTGAAGGGCTCGAATACCACGATTTCCTCTTGGAAAAGCCATTAGCAGGTATTGGTTAGTAGATATAGGTTAGTAGATATTGATTAGTAGATATTGATTAGTAGATATTGGCTGGAAAACACATGATATACTTGGAGTAGTAAAACATTAATTGGAATGATTATGATGCCGTCATCATCCGTTCTCCATGGGATTATCAAAAAGAGTATGGCGCTCAACTGATAAAGATAGAACCAGAAGCTTTATTATTTATTAAGTTAATGTCATGTCATGGTGTATAAAAAATAGGTGCTTTAATAACAAATTTAAAAGGTGAAACCTTGAATCAAGCTCAAAACATATCTCCTCAAAAAAAGCTCCAATGGCAGTGCCGAAGAGGCATGTTGGAATTAGATGTTATTTTAATCCCTTTTCTTAATGAGCATTTTGTATCTTTAAAAGAAAATCAAATAGAAGTTTTTACAGAACTATTAAACGAATCTGATCCTGATCTATACACTTGGATCATGGGGTTTGGTCAATGTAAAAATGCTAGTTTTAATGAAATCATCCAAATCATAAGAAAGAAAATGTCTATTGCCTAGTTATCGGTGACAATGGGCTTCAACCTTTAATAAATATGAAAATAGCATCAAGATTTCCAATAAAAGAGAGTAAGGGATTATTAGGATTAGTGATTTTTTTACATCTATTAGCCTCTATTTTAAGTTTCATAATTCTTGATTATGTTTGGCAATGGACTATCATTTTTGTCAGTTTAATGAGCTCTCTATATTTGTCGCTAAAACAATTAAAAACCATCACCCAAGCATCAGATGATTTGTGCTGGACGGGTGAGAAATGGATGATTAGAGTGAAAAATGACAAAAATAAACTCGACTACCAAGAGTCCATTTATCTCGATATTTTACCTTCTAGTTGGATTACCCGAGAATTTAGCCTGCTCAAATTTAAAGTCGATCCCTTTGATGGTGTGAATACTGAATATGCCTGGTTTTTTAGCCACTCTAATTTAGGTGATCGTCAGTATCGAGAACTATGTTATTTGTGCAAGCAGAGCTTAAAAGAGCAATATAAAGAAAATGACAATAAATTGAGCTAAAAAATCGATATTATTTGCCCTAATATTGGCTTTTATGGTATAAAGCGCGCCGAGCGAATGAAGTATCTTTTGCTTAAATAAATTAACAGCTTAATTACTATTTTAGTGGCTGAGTTGTTTAACTAAATCACACACTATTCGACACAGCTGTCGGGGTGCTCAAAAAGACTAGTCTGGATGGGTTCGACAATTGGGGATAGTGGACGAATAACCCTAAAAGAGTTCTATTTCAAATGAAAAGAGCTCTTAACAATCAGGAGCTTACAATGGCAAAAGTCACTATGCGTGATATGCTACAGGCGGGCGTGCATTTCGGACATCGCACTCGTTACTGGAATCCAAAAATGAAGCCGTATATCTTCGGCGCACGTAACAAAATTCATATTATTAATCTTGAGCAATCTTTGCCCATGTTTAATGATGCTTTAAATTACCTAAGTTCAGTTGCTGCTAGAAAAGGAAAAGTCCTTTTTGTTGGTACTAAACGCTCTGCAGGTAAAATCATCAAAGAAGAGGCGGTTCGTTGTGAACAGTTTTTTGTAGACAAACGCTGGCTTGGCGGTATGTTGACTAACTATAAAACGATCCGTCAATCAATCAATCGCCTAAAAGAGTTAGAAAAGCAAAGCGAAGATGGTTCTTTTGAAAAACTAACTAAAAAAGAAGGTTTATTATTAAGCCGTGAAATGACTAAGTTAGAAGCTAGTATTGGCGGGATCAAGAACATGGGTGGATTACCCGATGTATTGTTCGTTATTGATGCAGATCATGAGCATATTGCAGTGGCTGAAGCTCAAAAATTAGGCATTCCTGTCATTGCTGTTGTTGATAGTAATTCAAGCCCTGATGGCGTTGACCATGTAATTCCTGGTAATGATGACGCAATCAGTGCAATTCAGCTTTATTTAGGTAGTGCGGCAGATGTTATCCTTGAAGCTCGACAATCAACTGCTACTGAAGCTACAGATGCGACAAAATCTAGTGAGTTTGTAGAAGAGTCTGCGAAAGTTGATGCACCAGTAAAAGCTGATAAGCCAGTGAAAGTAAAAAAATCAGTTAAGAAAGTTGTTGAAAAAGCAACTAAAAAAGCTGAAGAAGTAGCTCCTGTGAAAACTGAAGATGCGACACCTGCAAAAGTAGAAGAAGTTAAAGAAGAAAAAATTGCAGAGTAATTTGCTGTTTTTGTTTTGAATTAGGGATAAGGGGGCATTGCCCCCTTATTTTTAACCTAATGATATAAAATATTGTATTGGAGAATAGAAAAATGGCTATAACAGCTGCTCAAGTAAAAGAATTGAGAGAAAGAACTGGCGCAGGCATGATGGAATGTAAAAAAGCGTTAGTAGAAACCGATGGTAATATCGAAACTGCCATTGATGATATGAGAAAATCTGGTGCGGCTAAAGCGGAAAAGAAAGCTGGTCGTGTTGCTGCTGAAGGCGTGATTGTTACTAAAACTAGTGATGATGGAAGTTATGCTGTCATCGTTGAAATCAACAGTGAAACTGATTTTGTTGCACGTGATGACAACTTTAAAGGATTTACTACTGCGGTTGTCGATGCTGCATTAGCAAATAAAACTGAAACTATCGATGCATTAAATGTTGCGACGGTTGCTTCTGGTGAAACTGTCGAATTAGCAAGAACTAATCTTATCGCAAAAATTGGCGAAAATATCACTGTTCGTAGAGTTCAGATGATTAATGCAAGTGAAGGTTCAATTGGAACTTATATTCATGGTGGAAGAATTGGTGTAGTTGCTGCACTGAAAGGTGGTGATGCAGAGCTTGCTAAAAATATCGCAATGCATGCCGCAGCGACTAATCCTCAGTTTATTACACCTGAAGAAATTTCTGAAGATGTATATAATCGTGAAAAAGACATATTTACTGCGCAAGCAATTGCTAGTGGTAAGCCACCTGAAATTGCTGAAAAAATGGTTGTTGGACGTATGCGTAAATTCTCAGCCGAAGTTTGTTTAGTGGGGCAGTCTTTTGTAAAAGATCCTTCAACAACCGTAGGTGATTTACTAAAATCAAACTCTGCTGAAGTCGAAAATCTTGTACGTTTAGAAGTAGGTGAAGGAATTGAAAAAGTAGAAGATGATTTTGCTGCAGAAGTAATGGCGCAGGTAAAAGGTTAGTTAAACAATTACTCTGCTTACCTCTAAACTTCTGCGTTCGAAAATGTTCGCATAGAATGTTATGCTCTCATTTTCTGTCTTGAGTAGCTAAATTTTAGAGGCAACAAGAATAATTGTTAAAACTTAATACACTGTTGATATTAAAAAATAAGATTGCCTTTTAGGGGGAAATAACATCATGCCAAGTTCGTCACCGACTAAAAAGAGTAAACGTATACTTCTTAAATTAAGTGGTGAAGCCCTTATGGGTGGAGAATCTTTTGGTATTGATCCTAGTATGCTTGATCGGATTGCTAAAGAAATTAAAACAATTTTAGAACATGATATACAGATAGGTTTGGTGATAGGTGGTGGTAACCTTTTTCGTGGTGAAAAATTAGCCAATGCAGGAATGAATCGAGTTGCAGGCGATCATATGGGAATGCTTGCAACGGTTATGAATTCTTTAGCCATGCAAGATGCGCTAGAACGAATAAAAGTGGGAACTCGTGTCATGTCCGCAATCTCTTTAACAGGGGTTTGCGAAGATTATGACCGCCGTTTTGCCATTCGATTTATGGAAGAGTCTCAAGTTGTTATCTTTACTGCAGGAACGGGCAATCCTTTCTTTACTACTGATACTGCTGCCTGCTTACGTGGAATTGAAATAGATGCAGATGTTATTTTAAAAGCAACCAAAGTCGACGGTGTTTTCTCCGCGGATCCCAATAAAGATCCTGATGCAACTAAATATGATTCTTTGACTTATAATGAAGTTATTCGTAAAGAATTAGCTGTGATGGATTTAACTGCATTCTGCTTAGCACGTGATCACGATAAATCTATTCGAATTTTTAACTTAAATAAGCCTGGTGCTTTGATTGATGCAGTGGTTAACGAAAATGAAGGTACTTTAATTCACTGCTAAAGTTTATTATTCTAGATTTAAAGAAAAATTGCGAAAAAATAAAGATTAATAAGAGTACGAATGAATGATTAATGAAATTAAAGATGACGCACAAACCCGAATGGACAAAAGCATCGAATCTTTTCGTATTAGCCTACAAAAAATTCGTACCGGTCGAGCACATCCTAGTTTACTTTCACATTTAAGTGTCTCTTATTATGGTGTTGATACGCTTTTAACTCAAGCTGCTACAATTTCAGTGCAAGACTCTCGAACACTCGTGGTTCAACCTTTTGAAGCATCTATGGTGCAAGCTGTAGAAAAAGCATTGATGGAGTCTGACTTAGGGATCACGCCAAATACAGCCGGTAATGTGATTAGATTACCACTTCCTGCGTTAACGGAAGAACGCCGCAAAGACATGACGAAAATCGTTAGAAGTGAAGCAGAAGCGGCCAAAGTTGCTCTCAGAAATATTAGAAGAGATTCAAACTCAACTTTAAAAGAGTTAGAAAGTGAAAAAGAAATTAGTGAAGATGAATTGCATAAAGCAGAAGATGATGTACAAAAAATTACCGATATTCATGTTAAAAAAATTGATGATATGTCGGCAGTTAAAGAAAAAGAGTTGATGGAAATATAATAAGCTCTTTATCCGAGAAAACTTAACGCCGTGTTATGATTTTAGAAAGAATCCTAACGCGGCGTTGTTATTTTCATTTACCCATTTGACCTTTGTATTTAGACCGATTATTTTATGAGCGAAGACAATAACTCAAATCATAGCACTTTCAATATTAACCGGCCCAGTCATATTGCTATCATCATGGATGGGAATGGGCGGTGGGCTCAACAAAGGAATAAAAAAAGAACATTTGGTCATAAGGCGGGTGTTGAAAAAACACGAGAGATTGTAGAAGCTTGTGCTGCTCGAGGCGTTAAGTCTTTAACGCTTTTTGCTTTCAGTAGTGAGAATTGGGGTAGACCTGAAGACGAAGTCAGTTTTTTGATGGAGTTGTTTGTTTTAGCATTGAAACGTGAAGTGAAAATGTTGAATACCAATAATGTTAAATTGAAATTCATTGGACATATTGCTGATTTTAACGAAAATCTTCAAAAGAGTATTAAAGATGCTGAAAAACAAACAGAGTCTAATTTTGGTTTAGAGCTTAATATTGCGGCTAATTATGGTGGACGTTGGGATATTGTTAATGCGGTTAATTTAGCTATTGTTGATAATCATTCGAATCAAAAATTAACTGAAACATTAATTGAAAAACATTTAAGTACTAACCATTTACCTGAACTCGATTTAATGATTAGAACCGGTGGAGAGAAAAGAATAAGTAATTTTTTAATTTGGCAAGCCGCTTATGCAGAATTATATTTTAGCGATAAATTATGGCCAGATTTTGATTCCACTGAGTTAGATTGTGCTATTACTGATTATAAGGCAAGACAAAGACGCTACGGAAAAACGGGAGAGCAACTTAAAGCTCCCGTTTCCGAGTCTGATAATTCAAACGATGATGAGGTGATATAACTATGTTGAAGCAGAGAATCATCACAGCATTATTTCTTTTACCAATTTTAACCGCGATTTTATTTTATGTTCCAATAGAATATTTTACCGGTATTATCCTCATCTTAGTTTATTTTATGGCACAAGAATGGTCTAAGTTATGTGGACACCAGAACTCAATTTATCATTCTTTATATGCCGTATTAGTTAGCGTTTGTTGTTTAAGTGTTTGGTATTTTAGTGAATCACTTATGTTTTGGCCTTCTCCTAGTTGGCCTCACATGATTCAAATATCAATAAGTGATTTACCTTTAATTGTTTTGTTAATGTCGGCAGTTTTATTGTTACTTTGTTTTTTTATCGTATTAACCTATAGACGAAATAATCAGTGGTGGCGAGTTTTTGCTTTACGCGAGTTTATTGGTATTTCATTGCTAACAGCCTTCTTTGTTTCGTTTATTTGTATGCGGAAAACTGATTATCCATTAATGGGCGATGGCAACTTTGCTTACGGTGGCGCGTTAATTTTATTTATGTTTTTGATTATTTGGGCCACTGATGTGGGAGCCTATTTTGTCGGAAAGCAATTTGGAAAAACGAAGCTGACAAAAGTTAGCCCAAATAAAACTTGGGAAGGAGTCATTGGCGGATTAGTTTTTAGTTTTTTAGTGGGTTGGTTTGGAATAGACACTTTATCATTAAGAGTCGATGACAAGGTAACTTATCTTATTGTCATTGCATTGTTAGGTGTTATCTCAGTTTATGGCGATCTATTTGAGAGTGCTTTAAAAAGAACTGCTAATATTAAAGACTCGGGAAATATTTTGCCTGGTCATGGTGGTTTGTTAGATCGATTGGATAGTACTATCGCTGTAGCGCCTATTTATTTTTTAAGCTTTAGTTATTTTGAGTGGTTTAATGTTTAACTCATCTTATAACAGAGCTGAGCAAAACACAAAGCGTCAAAATGTTTGTATTTTGGGTGCAAGTGGCTCTATTGGCACCAGTGCGCTTGATGTTATCAAAAAGAATAATGAGTTATATAAAGTTTCCGTATTAACCGCAAATACTAATGTTGATAAATTATTTGAACAGTGTGTTAATTTTCATCCTGATTATGCTGTTATGTCATGTGAAACTTCAGCAAAAAAACTTCTATCTCGACTCTCCGAACAAAGCCTTTCTATAAAAGTGCTTTCTGGCAGGCAAGCAATCATTGATGCACCTTCGCTAGCTAATACTGAAATAGTGATTGCGTCAATTGTTGGAGCAAAAGGTTTAGAGCCAACATTGACGGCGGTTAAATTAGGGCTAAAAGTATTATTGGCAAACAAAGAAGCTTTAGTAATGAGTGGAAAACTTTTTATGCAAGCGGTGAAAGAGTTTGGAGCAACATTATTACCTATTGATAGTGAACACAATGCTATTTTTCAATCCTTACCTACACCAGGTACAAAAGCAGAAATTAACTTGGATGGTGTTGCGAAAATATTGTTAACCGGATCAGGCGGACCTTTTTTAAATACGCCTATTGAGCAATTAAAAGATAAAACGGCTGATCAAGCATGTGCTCATCCTAATTGGGATATGGGGCGAAAAATTTCCGTAGATTCCGCCACAATGATGAATAAAGGGCTAGAGTTAATTGAAGCATGTTATCTGTTTGATGTGACGGTTGATGATATTGAAATTGTGATCCATCCACAAAGCATCATTCATTCTATGGTTTCTTATTTAGATGGTTCGGTTATTTCACAAATGGGTAATCCCGATATGAAAACGCCGATTGCTCATTGTTTAGCTTGGCCAAATAGAATACCGGCTAATGTGAAGCCGCTCGATTTTCTTAACATCGCTAATTTAGAATTTTCTCCACCTGATTTCGATCGATACCCCTGTTTATCTTTAGCAAAGAAAGCATTAAGAATAGGTAAAAGCGCACCTTGTATTTTAAATGCGGCTAATGAAGTGGCGGTTGAATTTTTTCTGAAGCATAAAATAGCCTTTACGGATATAACCATTGTTATTGAAAAGGTTTTAGAGCAATCCTGTTTTTCTGATATCGAAAGTATTGAAGTGGTGATTGAGATTGATAAGAAAGCCAGAGAATTAACAGAAATAGTCATTAAACATTTGTTAGGAGAACATTAATGGAGTTTTTGTGGAATTTGATAGCATTTATTATTGCTCTAGGTGTATTGGTTTCCTTCCACGAATATGGACATTTTTGGGTAGCTCGTAAACTAGGCGTAAAGGTATTAACCTTTTCAGTTGGTTTTGGTAAGCCACTACTAGAAAAAACGGGTAAAGATGGTGTTCGTTATGTACTGGCGGCCATACCACTTGGTGGGTTTGTTAAAATGCTAGATGAGCGAGAAGCCCCCGTTAAACCTGAAGAAGTATCTATGGCTTTTAATAGACAATCAGTTTGGACAAGAATAGCGATTGTACTAGCAGGTCCTGTTGCTAATTTTTTATTAGCGATAGCACTTTATTGGATTGTTTTTATTTCTGGACAAAATGTCATTATTCCTGTCGTCGGTGAAGTTGCTGAAACGAGTATTGCTGGTAAAGCAGGTTTAAGTTATAGAGATCAAATTGTTGCTGTTGATGGCGATCCTGTTACAACATTACAAGATATGACATTAAAGCTCGTTAATAGAATTGGTGAGAAGGGGCATATTCAATTTACAGTAAGGCCGTTTAAACTAAGTCAGTTTGATGTTAAAGAATTTGACGTTAGACAGACAGATTTCTCATCATCCACGAACCTAACGACAAGAGAATTAAAGCTTAATATCGATCAATGGCAAGTTGATAGTACAAAACCAGAAGTAATGCATTCTCTAGGGTTTTATCACTTTTTGGAGTTTAGTGAGTTTGGTGGAGTAAAATCGGGCGGTGCGGCAGATAAAGCTGGTATAAGAGTCGATGATCATTTGATTTCAATCGATGGACAAAAAGCCGATTTATGGCATGAAATGGCGAAAATTCTTGCCATATCAGCAGGTAAAGAGGTTAAAATAGAAATAAGAAGAAATGGTGAACTGATATTCATTCCTGTAGTCATAGGTTCGCAGGTTGTTGAAGGAAAGACAATCGGTTTATTGGGAGTTGAACGTAATTTTAAACCATTTCTGATAAAACAAGAATACGGTATAGTTGAATCGCTTAGCAAGGCAGTTAATAAGACTTATTCCATGATCGAGTTAACTACTCGGGTGTTTGTCAAATTGTTTTCTGGTGAAATATCAGTAAAGAGTTTAAGTGGACCAGTATCCATTGCAAAAGGCGCTGGCGAAAGTGCAAATATTGGTTTGATTAGCTTTTTATTATTTGTAGCAGGGATCAGTGTTAATTTGGGCTTTATTAATTTATTGCCAGTGCCTATGTTAGATGGCGGTCATTTTTTATACTTTGTTATAGAGTTGGTAAAAGGAAAGCCTCTTACAGAACGTACTCAAGAGTTTGGGTTACAAATTGGGATGATGATGGTTTTTGCCTTAATGGCATTTGCTATTTTTAATGATTTTTCACGAATTTAAGAAATTAATTAATAAGAAGTTGTTTATAAATGCGAAATAATATTTACAAAAAACTGTTTTTTAAAACCTTGGTTTTCAAAACATTAACCTTGCTAGCGATTACGATATCGGTTACGTCAATATCTGTAATTCCTAATATAGTTTTTGCAAATGAGTCTCAAGACTCGTCTTCGAGTAACCGTTTTATTGTTGAAGAAATTAAAGTTGATGGCTTACAAAGAATGGAGTTAGGAACCTTCTTTAATATGCTCCCTTTGCAAGTTGGTGAAGAATTAGAAGTATCACGTATTCCTTTAATTATCAGAACATTATTTGCTGTAGAATCATTCGATGATATCCGTTTATTTAGAGATGGAAATAAATTATTAATTGACGTTATAGAACGTCCCACAATATTAGATATTACTATTGATGGAAATAGCGACATCAAAACCGAACAAATCATTGAAGCTATGAAAGGAGCTGGTTTTGCCAAAGGAGAGATTTATAACCCTTCCGCAATTAAAAATATTATTGGAGGAATGCAGGAACAGTATTTTTCTCACGGCAAATATTCTGTACAAATAACCTCAAAAATTCTAAGGCGTTCAAGAAACCGCGTGATTGTCGAATTTGAAGTTAAAGAAGGCGATCCTGCTAAGATTGAATCCATTAAGATTGTTAACAATCAATTATACCCCGATGAAGAGTTGCTTGATCAGTTTGAGTTGTCGACTGGCGGTTGGTTATCTATTTTTACTAGTGATGATCAATACGCAAGAGAAAAATTATCGGGTGATCTAGAAACAATGCGTTCCTATTATCTTGATCGCGGGTATTTAAAATATAATGCCGTTTCAACGCAAGTAGCTATATCTCCAGATAGGAAAGGTATTTATATTACTATTAATGTTGATGAAGGCGATAAATTTACCATATCAGATATTAAATTTAGTGGTGATTTAATATTAAAAGAGAAGCGTTTAAAACAGTTAATGCCTTTAACTAAAGGTGATACCTATTCTGCCGCTGCAATATCTTTTGCAGAAGAGCAAATTAAAACAAACTTAGGTTTTTTCGGATATGCCTTTGCAAAGGTGACAACAAGACCTGAAGTTAAAGAAGGAACCAGTAAAGTTGACCTAAATATTTATGTTGATCCAGGTATGAAAGTTTATGTCGATCGCATCAATTTTACCGGAAATGAAACGACTAATGATGAGGTGTTGAGACGAGAGTCAAGGTTAATGGAAGGTGGTGCTTTATCAACGGCTCAAGTCGAACGAACTAAATTACGCCTACAACGGCTGACTTATATTGAAGAAGTTGAAGTTGAAACGCCTAAAACAGAAGATAAAGAAGATAGAGTTAATATTGATTATCAGATCAAAGAGCGCTCTGCGGGAACTGTTAGCGGTGGTCTTGGTTATGGTTCAACTTATGGTTTATCAGTTAATGCCAATGTTAGTCATAATAATTTTTTAGGTTCAGGTAAAAATATCGGTTTTGCCATCAACAAAAATAAATTCTCGACCAGTTATACTGCCAATTATTTTGACCCTTATTTTACGCTTGATGAAGTAGGTTTAGGTGGTAGTTTAAGTTATAGAACAACTGACTATAGCAGTATTAATATTGCTGCGACCTTATTGGATACTATTGCACTTAATATTAATACGGGCTACCTTATTGATGAAATTACACGATTAAATTTTGGTTTGGGTTTAGAAACAAATGATTTAGAAGCAAATGGTCGGTTATCGGATCAAATATCAGATTTTTTCTTTCAAAGTAATCAAAATGTTCGAGAAGATCCTTTTCTATCCTATAATGTTGCTAAATTTTCGTTTGGTATTTCTAGAAATAGCTTAAATAGAGGGATTTTTCCTGATAGGGGCGTTAAACAGTCTTTTGCAATAAGTGGGGCTATTCCAGGTAGTGATATAGAATTTTATAAGCTAGACTATAATCTTGATTATTATGTACCATTTTCGCCAGGTTGGTCTTTATTAAGCAGAGTAAAACTATCTTATGGTGACGGTTATGGTAAAAATACTCAGTTGCCTTATTTTGAGAATTTTTATGCGAGCGGAATTTCGAGTGTCAGAGGTTTTGAACGTAATACGATTGGTCCTAAAGAAATATTTAGAGGGATGGATGGTGTAAATGGTAGTAGTGCAGTCGATAATTTGGGTACTTCTACGTCAATACAATTCTTAGGTGATAATATTAGTGTAGGAAGGCGAAGTGTTGGGGGGAATGCTAAGGCTTTAGCTAGTATAGAGCTTATTTTTCCTGTACCTTTTGCTGAAGCAAGCAACTCTGTTAGAACTAGTTTTTTTATAGATGTCGGAAATCTATGGAATACTCATTATGACGTAGATAGATATGATGGGCTTAATTTCCAACCAGGAAATCGTCATACAGAATTACCAGATTTCTCAAAAGCTGGTAATTACAGAGCTAGTACCGGGATATCCTTACAATGGTTATCTCCCATGGGTCCTCTGATTATAAGTTTATCTAAAACATTAAAAAGTTATGAGGGTGATGAAAGAGACGGTTTTGCATTTAATGTAGGTCAGACATTCTAATGAAAGTGCTTATTCGGGATCAAATGTAGACCAGAGTTAGGATCTTGCTAGGATTTTAGGTGTAATTAGAGTAAAATCGCTTGTTCAAATTTTTAGTCGGCTATGCCTAATCTTTCTTTCGCATGGTTTTAAAGTTAATAGTAAGGGTAATAAAATGTTAAAGAAAATTATATTTATGCTAGTTTCTGTCAGCTTGTTCATGGCGAGCGTTGGTGCTACTGAGTTAAAAATAGGCACGGTTGACCTACAAAAAGTATTTGCGGGCGCTCCACAAAGAACCATCATTGTTGATAAAATAAAAAAACAATTTGAAGATAAAAGTAATGCACTTAAAGCTTTAGGTGAAAGCATTGAAAAAAAGCGAACAGATGCTCAGCGCGATGCCGTTACAATGACTCAAGAACAAAAAATCACTGTTCAACGTGAATTGCAAGAAATGGCAACTAAAGCACAAACTATGCAAAAAAATCTGCAAGAAGATTTTCAGCGAGCACAGCAATTGGAAGGTCAAAAATTACAGGTAAAAATTAATCAAACTATTCAAAAAATTGCTAAAGCTGAAAAATTTGATTTAATTCTAAGAAGTGAAACTCTTGCTTTTCAAACTGGCACATTAGATATCACAAATAAAGTGATCACTATTCTAAGTAATCCTGCTGGTTCTAAGTAACTAAATACGAACCGACTTATAAAATAGATAGCTATATCGTTTAACCAATGGATAGAAATTCAATGCTAACTTTAGCAAAAGTCGCTGATCATATTGGTGGTGAACTTGTTGGTGATAAAGAGCATTTAGTTTGTAAAGTTTCGTCCTTAGATGTAGCCAAAAACTCAGAAATTTCATTTTTGAGTAATATCAAGTTTGAGTCTGAATTAAACACAACCCAAGCGGGTTGTGTTTTAGTATCTAGAGTCTTCTATGCTCAAAGTCTTTCTTCTGTCAAATTAGATAATAATTTTATAATTTGTGAAGATCCTTATCTAGCATTTGCCTTAGTGGGTCAATTACTTGACACTACGATTAAACTGGCAAAGGGCATCAGTAAAAAAATAAATATTGAAGATTCTGTTCAATTAGGGCGAGCGGTTTCTATTGCTTGTGGATGTTCAATAGGTGAGGATGTGATTATTGGTGATAATGTATCTATTGGTGCGAATGTTGTTATTGGTAATGGTGTAAAAATCGGAGCTAATAGTGTGATATATCCTTTAGTTAGCATTTATCCCAATACGACGATTGGTGAGAACTGTATCTTACATTCAAACTGTGTGATTGGTAGCGATGGTTTTGGATACGCAAACAAGCAGGGGGAATGGATTAAAATACCTCAAACCGGCGGTGTGATAATTGGAAATGATGTTGAAGTGGGGGCAAATACCTGCATTGACAGAGGCGCACTTAAGAATACGATCATTCGTGATGGTGTGAAAATCGACAATTTATGCCATATAGCGCATAATGTTGATGTTGGTGAAAATACTGCGATGGCTGCTTTTACAGGAATAGCAGGAAGTACAACGATTGGAAAAAATTGCACATTCAGTGGCCGATCTTCCATCATTGGACATTTAAATATTGCTGATAAAACACATTTAACTGCAGGCACTTTGGTGAATAAATCAAACAGTGAAGCGGGTGTGTTTTCATCGGGAACTGGCGCCCAAGAAAATAAACAATGGCGAAAAAATGTTGCGAGATTTAAACAGTTAAATGAGTTAGCAAAACGCATTCGATCATTAGAAAAACAATTGCAAAAAAAATAGAAACTATATTAGCTACTTAATTTTTTAGAAATAAAGAGATAATAGAAAATGAGCGAAGAAAATAACCAACTTTCCACTCTCGACATCCATGAGATAATGAAACATTTACCTCATCGATACCCATTTCTTCTAGTCGATAGGGTAACGGACTACAAAGTGAATGATTATCTTTATGCGATTAAAAATATTACCTTTAATGAACCTTGTTTTACAGGTCATTTCCCAAATCGCCCGGTGATGCCAGGAGTATTAATTCTTGAAGCATTGGCACAAGCAACAGGAATTTTAGCTTTTAAAACGCTAAATGAACTACCTGATGATAGTTCACTTTATTATTTCGTTGGGATAGATAAAGCAAGATTTAAAAAGCCTGTTGAGCCAGGTGATCAAGTTGAATTAAAAGTTAAGTTATTAAAAAGAAAACGAGCCATGTGGAAATTTGATGCAGAAGCGTTAGTTGATGGCAAAGTTGTTTGTTCAGCTGAATTGATGTGTTCTAAACAGAATATTAAATAGTTAAGGCGCTGGAAAAGGCAATCAAATGACTTCAAGTTTAATCCATCCGTCAGCAGTAATTCATCCCAATGCGCAATTAGCTGAGGATGTAACTGTTGGACCATTTTCAGTTATTGAGAAAAATGTCAGCATAGATGAAGGAACAGTTGTAGGTCCTCATGTTGTCATTAATGGCCATACAAGTATTGGAAAAAATAATCATTTTTATCAATTTTCCTCTATTGGCGAAGCAAATCAAGATAAAAAATATAATGGCGAACCAACCAGAACTGAAATAGGTGATAATAATATTATCCGAGAGTCCTGCACTATTCATAGAGGCACAACTCAAGATCATCAAGTTACAAAAATAGGTTCCAATAATCTATTAATGGCATACACACACATCGCTCACGATTGTATGTTGGGTGACAATATTATTATTGCTAATAGCTCTAATATTGCAGGACATGTTCATATTGATGACTGGGCGATTCTTGGTGGATTCTCAGGAGTACATCAATTTTGTAGAATTGGTGCTCACGCTTTCTTAGGAATCCGAAGTCATATTACACAAGATATATTACCTTTTGTACTATTTGCGGAAGGTTTACCTCGCTCAATCAACGTTGAAGGTATTAAACGAAGAGGCTTCGCTAAAGAAGAAATTGGTTTATTAAAAAAAGCCTATCGTCTAATTTTTAGACAAGGGTTAAAAATTGATGATGCTATTAAAGCTGTGAGTCAACTTGATACTCATTCAGAGTCCCTAAAACGAGTTATTGAATTTATAGAAAAGTCTGAACGTGGCATTTCTCGATAATTTTCAAGCGACAATTCTTAATCCTAATTTAGTCGCATGTTGATCTATCTTGTTGCAGGTGAAGCATCTGGAGATATATTAGGAGCAGGCTTGATGTCCTCACTTAAACTACGTTTTCCTGATGCTAAATTTAAAGGAATTGGTGGTCCTTTGATGCAAGCTCAAGGTCTAGATTGTTATTATCCTTTTGAACGTTTGTCTGTAATGGGAATTCTACCCATCTTAAAACGCTATTTCGAATTATTACAAATGAGAAAACGTTTAAGAAATCACATTATTGAAGAGAGTGCAGATTGTTTTATTGGAATTGATGTTCCAGTTTTTAATACAGATTTAGAATACCAATTAACTAAAAATAACATCACCTGTGTTCATTATGTCAGTCCGTCAGTTTGGGCCTGGCGTGAAAATAGAATTTTTAAAATTGTTAAAAGCGTTCGTTTAATGCTTTGCCTTTTTCCTTTTGAGTTACCTATTTATAAAAAACATAACCTTTCAGCGGTATGTGTTGGTCATCCATTAGCCGATGAAATTCCTTTAGAGCCAGATATGCATAAAGCTCGAAAGAAACTAGGTCTTTCTGATGACTCTCAATATCTAGCAATCTTACCCGGTAGCAGAGGCAGTGAAACCAAGTTTTTAGTTGAACCATTTATTGAGACTGCGATTAGATTGAAGCAGAAAAATTCTAGACTAAATTTTATAATTCCTTGCGCAAATGAAAGACGGCGAATACAAATTGAAAAATATCTAAAAGAACATCCTACTGATTTTGAGATAAAATTGATTGATGGTCAATCTCGAGATATTATGCTCGCATCGGATGTTGTGCTGTTGGCATCTGGTACTGCAACATTGGAAGCCTTGTTATTAAAAAAACCAATGGTAGTTGCATACAAAGTATCAGCATTTAGTTATTTCATTTATAGCCGATTGTTAAAAATTAAAAATTTTGCTTTACCTAATTTATTAAATAATAAAAACAAGAATTCAATTTCTGATGTTTTGGTTAAAGAGTATATGCAAGATAAATGTACCGTGGATAATTTATCTAAGGCAATCAATGAATTGCTTAACAATAACGAACAATCAAATAGATTGGTCAGTGACTTTACAAAGATTCATAAATCATTACGGAAAAATGGTAATGAAATAGCGGCTGATGCGATTAGTCAGTTGCTAAAAAATAAATTGAACAGTTAGATTAATTAAAATTAATAATAAAACAAATATAAGTAATAAATCAAAGAGAATATGAGCGAATTATATACAGCTGGTGTGGATGAAGTTGGTAGAGGACCATTGATTGGAGCCGTAGTTGCGGCTGCAGTGATTCTTGATCCTGAAAATCCCATAGAAGGTTTAACGGACTCTAAAAAGCTCACTGAAAAAAGAAGAGAAGAACTTTCTATCTTAATAAAAGAGAATGCACTAAGTTGGTCTCTAGGACGAGCTGAAGTTGAAGAAATTGATGAAATCAATATTCTTCAAGCGAGTATGCTAGCAATGAAACGAGCGGTTGAAGGGCTAACAGTAGAGGCAAAACATTGTTTGATTGATGGTAACCGATGCCCAGATCTTAAATGTACTAGTGAAGCGATAGTCAAAGGCGATTTAAAAGAGCCTGCTATTGGCGCTGCTTCTATTATTGCAAAAGTGGCTAGAGACAAAGAAATGAAAGAGCTAGATAAAATCTATCCCGGTTATGGATTGGCTAAGCATAAAGGCTATCCAACTAAACAACATATGCAGGCAATAATAGATTTAGGAATAACACCAATTCACAGAAAAAGTTTTGCGCCAGTAAAGCGTATCATCGAAGGAGCTAATCTCTAAAACGATATGGAAACGGAAACCACTATAAACGAATCTGTTAACAGCCAACAGTTTGTTCATCTAAGAATGCATTCCGAGTATTCAATGGTGGATGGTATTTGTCGAATCGCTCCGACTGTTGAACAAGTCATTGAGCAAGGAATGCCTGCAATTGCAATTACCGACTTTGTCAATTTTTGTGGATTAATTAAGTTTTATAAAGCATGTCGTAGCAAAGGTGTTAAACCAATTGTTGGAGTGGATCTAGTTGTTAATGACGATCAAAAGGAAAATGAAAATTTTCGAGTGACAATCCTTTGCATCAATGATGAAGGGTATTTGAACGCAAAGATATTAGTTTCTAAAGCTTACCAAGAAAATCAACAAAGAGGTGTTCCAATTGTTAATAAAAGCTGGTTTAAAGATAGTAATAAAGGGCTGATTTTATTATCAGGTGGTAAAGAGGGTGATGTCGGAAAGGCGTTGCTCGCAGGAAATCATCAAGATGCTGCTGATTGTGTTGGCTTTTGGCAACTTTATTTCCCTGACCGATACTATATAGAGTTACAAAGAACCGAACGCACTGGTGAAGGCGACTATATTCATTTTGTAGCTGCTTTTGCTCAAGGTTCTGGTACTCCAGTAGTCGCTACCAATGATGTTTGTTTTTTATCTGAAAAAGATTTCGATGCACATGAAATTCGAGTTTGTATTAATCAAAGTCGAGTGCTTGATGACCCACGCAGACCTAAAACTTATTCTAACCAGCAGTATCTAAAGTCACCAGCAGAAATGACTGAGTTATTTAGCGATATTCCAGAAGCTCTTGAAAACACCTTAGAGATTGCTAAGCGTTGTAATCTAAGTCTTAATTTAGGAAAGTATTTTTTACCTAATTATCCAATTCCTGATGGTTTAACTATAGAAGAATACTTTTGTCAGCTAAGTGAAGAAGGGTTAGAAAAACGTTTAGATATTTTACTCGATAGAAGTGCTCCTGAATTTATTGAGTTGCGAAACCCTTACGATGCTCGATTAAAAGTAGAGCTAGATGTTATTAATCAAATGGGTTTCCCCGGTTATTTTTTAATTGTTGCTGACTTTATTCAATGGAGTAAAAATAACGGTGTTCCTGTAGGACCTGGACGAGGTTCTGGAGCCGGCTCATTAGTTGCTTATGCACTGGATATTACTGATTTAGATCCATTAGAGTATGAACTTTTATTCGAAAGATTTTTGAATCCAGAGCGGGTTTCAATGCCTGATTTTGATATCGATTTTTGTATGGATGGTCGAGATCGCGTGATCGATTATGTTGCCGATAAATATGGTCGTAATAGTGTTTCTCAAATTATCACCTTTGGGCGTTTAGCCGCTAAGGCAGTAATTAAAGATGTTGGGAGAGTTCTTAGTCAACCTTATGGTTTTGTCGATAAAATATCAAAATTAATTCCCTTTGAGGTTGGTATGAATCTGGCAAAAGCTTGGGAAGCAGAACCAGAAATTCGTTCTCGTTATGAGTTAGAAGAAGAATTTCAAGCCTTGTGGGATATGGCAAAAAAACTGGAAGGGATCACAAGAAATGCAGGAAAACATGCGGGCGGTGTGGTTATTTCACCTAACGAGTTAACTGAGTTCTCTGCGCTCTATTGTGATGAAAGCGGTGGTGGTTTAGTCACCCAGTTTGATAAAGATGACGTTGAAACTGCAGGGCTTGTTAAGTTTGATTTTCTTGGATTAAGAACACTCACGATTATTGATTGGACCTTAGATACCATTAACGCTCAAGAACAACAAAAAGATAATCCGATCATTATTGAATCAATCGAATTAGAAGATCCACAAGTTTATCAACTGCTTAAAGAAGGAAAAACAACCGCTGTTTTTCAACTTGAATCTCGCGGTATGAAAGAATTAATTAAAAAGTTATTACCCAGTCGATTTGAAGATATTATCGCACTGGTAGCGTTGTTTAGGCCTGGACCTCTAGGCTCAGGAATGGTTGATGATTTTGTTGCGCGTAAGCACGGTCGTCAAGAAGTGGCTTACCCTCATGCCGATTATCAACATGAAGATCTAAAACCCGTTCTAGAGCCTACTTACGGGATCATTTTATATCAAGAACAAGTCATGCAAATTGCACAAGTGCTTGCTAATTTTTCTTTAGGTGGCGCTGATTTATTACGTCGAGCTATGGGCAAGAAAAAAGAAAGCGTGATGCAAGAGCAACGCCTAATTTTTATGGAGGGCGCCCAAAAACGTGATGTTGATGCGGATCTTGCAGGACATATTTTTGATCTAATGGAAAAATTTGCAGGTTATGGATTTAATAAATCACATTCTGCGGCTTATGCGTTAGTTTCGTATCAAACGGCATGGTTAAAGACATTTTATCCTGCAGCTTTTATGGCGGCAGTTATGTCAGCGGATATGGATAATACCGAGAAGGTTGTTACCTACGTAGATGATGCCAAAGATATGGAGTTAGAAATATTACCGCCGGATGTTAATCGTGGGAATTACAAGTTCACTATTGATGGAGCTAAAACGATAATTTATGGCATAGGTGCGATTAAGGGGGTTGGAGAGTCAGCAATTGAATCGATCGTTGAACAAAGACAACTCAGTGGTGATTATAAAGACCTTTTCGATTTTTGTAATCGGATCGATTTAAAAAAGGTTAATAGAAGAAGCTTAGATGCAATGATTCGTGCGGGCGCATTAGATAAACTAGTCAATGCTGAGCCTTATTCAAGTAGAGCAACTTTGATGGCAACTTTAGACAAAGCGATTAAAAGTGCAGAGCAATTTAAACGCAATGAAGATTTGGGGCAAAATGATCTATTTGGAACGCCTTCGGAAGAAGATGCGGAACAAAGTATTGAATATGCGGTAGTTAGACCTTGGCCAAAAAGTAAAGTGCTAGACGGTGAAAGAGAAACCTTAGGGCTATATTTAACCGGACACCCGATTGATCAATATTTACCGGAGATAAGAAAATTTTGTGATTTACGATTAAATAATTTACAACCAACGCGTAGAGGCGATTATGTTTTAGTCGCTGGATTAATCATCAATGTTCGTGTTATGAAAACAAAAAAAGGATTAAATTGGGCAATTGTGAGTTTGGATGATCAAAGTGGTCGAGTCGATGTGATGGTTTACAGTGACCTTTATGAAATTAGTAAAGATTTATTATTAAAAGACCAAGTGATTATTGCTAAAGGTGATATTTCGGCCGATGATTTTTCTGGTGGTCTAAAAATGAGTGGGAAAGAGATCTATAAGTTCTTGGATGTGAGAGAAACTCGAGCTAAATATTTGGAATTGTCTCTCAATATTAACCATGGGAGTTTGTTAGCAGAAGATTTAATCGAAACTTTACAACCTTATAAATCAGGAAAGTGTCCGGTTAGGTTTAAGTGTAATATTGGTGAAAACTCTGTAGAGCTAGCTGCATCGGGTGAGTGGAGTGTATCACCAACCGATGAATTACTCTTTGGACTAAAAAATATAGCTGGGTGTGAAAAGGTTCGGTTGGTTTATTAGTTCGTTAGTTCAAATTGTTTTAATTGATGCATTCTCTGATGTAAAATAGTAACTATACCTATATTTTTGTTCTTTAAATATTTCCAATAAATAAAATGTTTTTTGTACTGGTAATAGTAACCATCGACAGAAAATTCAACTGGAATTTTTCTGGATAAAACTAAGTCGTCTTCTATTTTATCAAAAGAAGCAAACATATTTTTGATATAGATCTTTGCTATTTTTTTACCCCATTTATTTTTTGAGTAAACATAAATTTCATCAATTTTAAATGAAGCTGATTTCTGAATGACTATTTTAGACATTTAATTTCTATCAAAAATGGCAGAAGGAGTTATCTTAACGTAAGTATCGTCGGAGGCTGAAAATGCTAGTTCAAGTTCTGCTTTAAGTCTTTCGAAGGCTTTTAATTCTATCTTTGCTTTATCTTCTCGGATTAAACTTCGAACGTATTCACTCATATTATCGAATGAGCCATTTTCACCAATATTAGAGTTAGCAAATTCGCTTAAATCGCCTGTTAACCTAACTGTCAGAGTAGTAGACAAGGATAAACCTCATTAGTTTAAAGGGGGTGTAATAAATATAACTAATATTCATTACAAAATCAAGGTTGATTGCAATTTATAGATTATTGCTTGAACTTGAGAGTATTGCCTTACGCAAATATCAGCGCATTCACCTTGCGCCTATCATGAGCTAAAACCTCATAAGTATGACATGCTTGCCTGCTAGCCATTGCTTCAAGCGCTATTCCTTGATCATTGAGATGTTTGATTAACACTAAATCCATTATTTTATGAGAACTGCCTGTCCCAATCACTATTATTTCTGGTTGGTTAACAGAAATTTTATCAAGTATCTCAATTGTTAAAGTCTTAAATGACAAATCAGAATTAATTTTCTGCAATTGGTTCTTGGTTAAGAAAATACAACCTGAATATTCACCTATATTTAAGATTATTTTCCCTTTGCTATAAGATTTAATATGAACGGCTTCATCAGAGACTTCTTTTTGTAGTAGCATGAGGTTTATTCTATAAGGTACAATTAATAGCTAACATTCTACTTAAAAAGGTCAATTTTGCAAAGAAGACAACTGCTAAAATATGGATTAGTTGGTGGTGCGGGACTAGGTCTTAGTGCCACTATTGGTTGTCAGCATTTTTTGGAAAGTACTTTATTCAATGCTTGCAAAATATCTAGCCTACCATCTCACTTAGCTAATCATGATTTCATGCAACAAGCATTTGAAGGGATCGATTTATCTCAATTGTGGGATTCTCATTTTCACTTGATTGGTAACGGTCTTAATCCAAGCTTCGATAGAAAAGAATCAGGGATTTGGTTAAGTTCTAATATGACCTCTTGGATGTCCCCAACGCAACGTATTCAATACAGTTTTTATCTTGACGCAGCTTGTATCGAAAATCCCGAGTTTGCTGATAAAACTTACGTTGAGAATCTCAACTTGATAGCTAACCAACTACCCGAGGGCATTAAATTTATGTTGTTAGCCTTTGATTATCAACATAATGATGACGGACAAGTTAATCAAAGTGCTTCCACTTTTTATGTACCAAACGAATATACAGCTCGTGTCGCTAAATCTAGTGAGCGATTTGAGTGGATAGCATCCGTTCATCCCTACCGAGAGGATGCCACTGAAGCCTTAGAATGGTGTAAATTAAATGGTGCAAAAGCAGTCAAGTGGTTACCTCCAGCAATGAATATTGATCCATCATCAATAAAGTGTGAAGCGTTTTATGAAAAGCTAAAAGAATTAAATCTACCGCTACTCACTCATGCTGGTGAAGAGAAAGCGGTGCATAGCGAAGAGTTACAGACTTTGTCTAACCCACTCTTATTACGCAAACCACTCGATATGGGAGTGAAGGTGATCATCGCGCATTGTGCTTCTTTAGGCGAAAGCAAAGATCTGGAAAGTAACTCTAAGCAATCAATAAGTAATTTTGATTTATTTGTACGTTTAATGGATGACGCACATTATCGATCAAACTGTATTGCTGATATTTCAGCTATCAATTTAATTAATCGCGAAATACATGAAGTTAAACAAATTGTAGAACGTCAAGATTGGCATGAACGTTTATTGTTTGCGACTGACTATCCGTTACCTGGTGTGATGCCATTAATATCATCTAAAAACTTAACTAAAAATGGCTTATTAGATGAAAAATATATTAGTTTTGTTTCTGAAGTTAGAATGCATAATGCTTGGTTGTATGATTTTTTAATTAAGCGCTTTATGTCTTCTAATGGTATTCGATTTTCTAGTGCTGTTTTTGAAACTAGAAAGCATTTCTAGTTAATTAATTTTTAATAATAAATATAGATCTCCTATGAATGATAAAAAACACTCACTATCTATTGAGATCTATTTACATGACTACTCGTCTAAAATGCTAAATGTTAAATTTGATTTAGAAAATAAACTCGCTGACAATAAAACTTTCAAGTTCATTTCAAGTGATAATGAAAATTCGTTAAATGAAATACTTTGTCAATCTATTGGTTATGATGCAAAGGATCTTCCTTGGAATCAATTGCGTGCAATACAGTTTAATTTAGATGCTCAGTTTCATAATGTTGATCAACAACATACACTAGCTTGTTGTGATCCTGTCATGATGCAAGTAACTCATCGAGGCGCCTATCTTTGGGGACAGGACAGCATTAATTTTCCGACTGAAGATGCAATTGCTATTGTTGCTCAAATTAATGAGAAATTAATGGAAACTGGAGAATTTTTTTATTTATTGAATAATAAACAATGGCTTTACGTTAATGAAGAATCAATGGATCTTAACCAGAAATCTTTTGAAGGTGAAATAGGTCGCGATCAATTCGGATTTTCTTATCAGGGCAAAGACAGTCGATTTTGGAATAGACTAGCAACAGAAATACAAATGTTGATTAAACAGATGATTGATTATCAAGATTTAGCAAGCGTAGGCGAAGAGTCACTAATTAACGTTCATTTCTGGGGCGATTCGAATAACCAATTAAATTCAGACATAAAAATTAATCAAGGTTCAGATGTTAAGTTGTTTTCTAATGATGATTTAATAAAAACCTTTGCAGATAAAGTGAATGTTGGATGTGAAAAATTAGTTGATATAAATGAGGTTATTGAAATTGGAAACAAAACTAATATTGTTATAAGCTTTTCTAACGATATAGTTTGGTTAGAAAATATGGTTGAAGATGTGACTTCAATAATTTTAAATAAAAAAAACAGGCTTAAAAAATTAAAACTAATTATGCAAGATAAAACAATCGAGATAACGCCAAAATATTCGTTTTTTCAAAGACTATTCAATTAATGTTTCTGGGTTCAAATGGGGTTTCTAGAATAAATGATTAAAAAATCGATTAAACATCGTCAAGTGGATATGACATCTGAGCTTGTGAGAGAACTCTCTCATTATCCAAAAAAAATAAGAAACATCTTATCTTCACGAGGGATCACTTCTTCTGTAGACTTGGAATATTCACTCAGTAGTTTAATTCCACCATCCAATTTATTGAATGTAGATAAAGCGGCGGCTATATTATTTCAATCAATCAAATCAGATCAATCGATATTAGTGATTGGTGATTTTGATGCTGATGGGGCAACTAGTAGTGCATTAATGATGAAATCTCTTTCGCAACTGGGTGCAAAAAATATCGATTTTTTAGTTCCTGACAGATTTAAATTTGGATATGGTCTTTCTGTGAAGCTAGTTGAAAAAGCAGCAGAGAGAGAGCCGGACATTATTGTTACGGTTGATAATGGCATTGCTAATCATGCAGGTGTTGATAGAGCCAATGAGTTAGGAATAAAAGTGATTATTACCGATCATCATTTAGCTGCAGAAACATTACCTAATGCAGAGATTATTGTTAATCCTAATCAGCCTAATGATGACTTTTCTAGTAAACATTTAGCAGGTGTTGGCGTTGCTTTTTATTTAATGCTAGCACTACGTGCGGAAATGAGAAAATCAAATTGGTTTAAAGATCAAAATATTAATGAACCCAATTTAGCGGAGCAATTAGATCTGGTGGCTTTAGGAACTGTTGCAGATGTAGTTGTATTGGATAAAAACAACCGTATTTTAGTTGAACAAGGACTTAGGCGAATTAGGCAAGGACATTGTAGTCCTGGAATTACTGCGCTATTAGAAGTTGCCAAACGAACGCCATCTAAATGCCAATCTTCCGACTTAGGGTTTGCCGTTGGCCCACGATTAAATGCGGCAGGTCGATTAGATGATATGCAGATTGGTATTAACTGTTTGCTTGCAACTAGTTCAAACGAAGCAATGAGTCTCGCTCATCAATTAGACAATTTAAATCGTCAACGAAGAGAAATTGAAGGCGATATGCTAGAGCAAGCAAAACAAGATCTTGAAGCTTATTTTTCATCAGAGCCAGCGAAAAAAATGGACAATGAAGATGAAAGACCAACAACACTCTGTTTATTTGATGCTAAATGGCATCAAGGTGTCATTGGAATATTAGCATCACGAGTAAAAGATAAAATTAATCGTCCAGTAATTATATTTGCAAAAGATGATGAAACATCGGAATTTATAAAGGGATCGGCGCGCTCGGTAAAAGGTGTTCATATAAGAGACATACTTGCATTAATCGACTCAAGAAATCCGGGAATGATTGATAAATTTGGTGGGCATGCAATGGCTGCAGGATTAACCATCAAAGAGGAATTATTTAAAGAATTCGCAGAATTATTCCACGATTATACTTTGGAACAAGTTAAAGAACGTTTGATTGACGGGATCAGCGATAACATTGATACAGATGGTGGCTTAAATCTAAATGACATGTCTATGAACTTTGCAAATCAATTAAAAAATGTAGGTCCTTGGGGGCAAGGTTTTCCTGAACCATTATTTGATGATGAATTCAAAGTCGTGAGTCAAAGAGTCGTAGGAGAAAAACATCTTAAATTAGTTTTAGAAAAAGACGGCGAGATGTTTGATGCCATTAATTTTTTTTATGATGAATCAATTGAGTTGATTGAAGATTCAAAAGTGCATGCCATTTATAAATTAGATATCAATGAGTTTAGAGGGAATCAATCGTTGCAGTTGATGGTTGATCAGTTAGAGTTGATTGATTAAAAATATTTATTATTTAAATTAATCTGTAGATTTTAACTATGAGGACTACCACAAATGACTATGTATAATTCCCCTCATCATCAGAATTTTCATAAAGAGCAGGTCCCGCAATTGTATGGCTTTCATTTGCCCATTCGCCCAAATCTATTAACTGACATCTTTTGGAACAAAAAGGCTTATGTTCTTTGCATTCAGACCAGCGTTGACTTTTTTTGCAGGTAGGGCAAGCAATGATGAGTTCTTTATTCATGTTTAGATTAGTGATAAATATTAATTTTTTGATTATACTAGAGTTATCTTAATTAGAAGAGGTTTTTAAATGTTTGATTTAGATGAACTGAAAGAAGCATGTTCGATTGTTAATAAAATAGTGACACCAACACTGCAAAATAATTGGCCTCAGTTGAGTGAACTTGCTGGCTGTGAGGTTTGGGTTAAACATGAAAACCATACACCCACAGGCGCTTTTAAAGTGAGAGGTGGTGTTTATTTGCTTAATCAACTAATGAAATCAGCTAATCCACCAAAAGGCCTGATTTCCGCCACTCGTGGAAACCATGGACAAAGTCTTTCCTTTTCTTGTAAAAGAGCGGGTTTACCATTAACCATTGTAGTACCAGAGAATAATAATGAAGATCAAAATCGAGCGATTAAATCGTTTGGAACAGATTTAATTATTTACGGTAAAGATTTTGAAGCAGCCAGACAACATAGCTTGGAATTGCAAAAATCATCGGGGTATTTACCTATTCCTCCTTTTTGTAAAGAGCTAGTTTTAGGAGTGGCGACTTATGCGTATGAATTTTTATCGGAATTAAAAGATTTAGACACAATCTATGTCGCCGTTGGAATGGGATCAGGAATTTGCGGACTGATTAAGACGAGAGATCTGCTTGGATTAAAAACAAAAATTGTTGGCGTTGTGGCAGAAGGCGCACCAACCTTTGCTTTGTCTTTTGAAGCTAAAAAAATCATTAATACAGATTATGCTAATACGTTAGCGGATGGAGTAGCTACAAGTGCTCCTATGGCAGATGCCTTTGATATGATACTTAACGGCGCGGATCGAATTGTGACCGTTTCAGAAGAACAGATTAAACATGCGATGTACCAATATTATCAAACCACTCATAACCTCGCAGAGGGTGCTGGATCGGTGCCTTTAGCTGGGTTGTTAAAAGAAAAGGATTCGATGGCGGGTAAAAAGGTTGGAGTTATATTATCCGGTGGAAATATTGATTTTGAACGATATACTCAGTTTGTTAGTTCTATTGCTAATGATTTTTAAGTTATAATTACAAGGAAGAAAGAAATTTTAATCGGTTTAATTGGAGAGAAAAAATGGCTACAGCCACAGCAAGACATATATTAGTCGATAATGAAGACAAATGTAACGATTTAAAAGAGCAGATTGCAAAAGGTGCTAGTTTTGAAGACTTAGCGAAAAGTAATTCATCTTGTCCATCAGGATCAAGTGGTGGCGATTTAGGTTCTTTCGAACCCGGAATGATGGTTCCTGAGTTTGATAAAGTCTGTTTTGAAGAAGAAGTTGGCGTGGTGCACGGACCTGTTAAAACTCAGTTTGGTTATCATTTATTAGAAGTGACTGAACGTTCGTAAAGTTTTTGATATTTACGATTAAAAAAGGGAGCTGACGCTCCCTTTTTTAATTTTGGATTTTACAAAGTTGAA
Organism: uncultured Kangiella sp.; assembly: GCA_964601915.1. GTDB lineage: Bacteria > Pseudomonadota > Gammaproteobacteria > Enterobacterales > Kangiellaceae. Next base: position 41,645 of record CAZRPK010000010.1, read on the forward strand.
CTAACCTCTCGGTCCAGCTCCCTTAATCGCATCAGAAACATCAAATCGTGCAAAGTTATCAGCAAATAATTTAGCCACTGCTTTTGCTTCTGCCGTGTATTCTTTTGCATTTGCCCAAGTCTTTTTAGGCTGTAGTAAATCAGAATCTACCCCTTCAACTGATACAGGTACATCAAGATTTAACTGATCTAAGTGAACTGTTTCGCAATTTGCCAAAGCACCAGATTGAACAGCAGAAATCACCGCGCGAGTTGTTGGAATGCTAAAGCGCTTTCCACCATTGGAATAAGTTCCACCAGTCCATCCAGTATTGACTAAATAAACTTTTGAATTATTAGCTACGATTCGCTTCATTAATAATTCGGCATAAACCGCTGCCGGACGCGGAAAAAATGGCGCGCCAAAGCAAGTTGAGAAAGTTGATTCAATCGCTGATGTTGAACCAATTTCAGTAGAACCTACTTTTGCCGTGTAACCACTTAAAAAGTGATAGGCTGCCGCTTCTTTAGATAAAATAGAAACTGGAGGTAAAACGCCGGTTAGGTCACAGGTTAAAAAGATGACTGCGCTAGGCTCTCCTGCACGGTTATCTTCAACCATTAAATCAATATGTTCTCTCGGATAACCCGCTCTGCCATTTTGGCTATGAGCTGCATCAGTGTAGTCCGCATTACCATCTTCGTCTAAAACGACATTTTCAATGATAGTGCCATTTTTAATCGCTTTCCAAATAACCGGTTCGTTCTTTTCCGATAGATCGATAGTTTTCGCGTAACATCCACCTTCAATATTAAAAACGGTTCCTTCACCCCAACCATGCTCATCGTCTCCAATTAAGTATCGGCTAGGATCTGCAGAAAGTGTTGTTTTACCTGTTCCAGAAAGACCAAAAAATAAAGTAACATCACCTTCGCCATCTGTATTTGAAGCGCAATGCATCGGTAATACATCGTGAGCAGGTAAGAGAAAGTTTTGAACTGAAAACATCGCTTTTTTCATTTCGCCAGCATATCTCATACCTGCTATTAATACTTTACGTTGGCCGAAATTAATCATCACAGTGGCGTCACTATTAGTACCATCACGACCAGGCTCACATACAAAGTGAGCCGCATTCATTATTTGCCATTCTTCTTTTGATGAAGGATTAAAGCTAGATGGTCTGATAAATAGATTTTGACCAAATAAGTTTTGCCATGCGGTTTCTGTTGTTACCTTAACCGGCAAATAATGGGTTGGATCAGATCCTACGTGAAGTTCAGAGACAAAAAATTCATCTTTTTCATTTAAATAGTCAGCAACTCGGCTCCAAAGCGAATCAAATATGGATTCATCGATAGGACGGTTAATATTTCCCCAATCAATTTCTGCTTCTGTAGATAATTCTTTTACGATAAAGCGATCATTAGGTGAGCGACCTGTTCTCGCGCCAGTAATGACGCTTAACGCGCCAGTAGCTGCTAAAACACCTTCTTTTCTTTCAAGTGCTCGCATAATAAGTTGCTGACTGGTTAAATTAAGATTTTGCATTGCTAGGGTACCCATCTGTTGACTCCGCTTGTCTTATAGATGTCTATTACAAGCCATATTTATGACCTGTTTAAAATTTGAGCGCATTCTAACAAAATAGTTAGATTCAAACTAGCGTATATTGAGGTAAAATCAACGATTATTTAGACTTATAATTCATAATTAGATATTAGGGTAGAAATCATGCGGATAGGGAGTGAAAAGCTCATAATTGAAACCAGTAATGGTAATTTAGAAGCTCTTTTAGATAAACCTAATGAGAATAAACAAAGTATAGAGTCAAATGATTATATTGCTGTTTGTTGTCATCCTCATTCATTGCATGGTGGCACGTTAACTAACAAGGTTGTTTATACGTTATCAAAAGCTATGGCATCAATGGGAATTCCTAGCCTTAGGTTTAATTTTAGAGGTGTTGGTAACAGTGATGGAATATATGATGATGGTGTTGGAGAGCAGGACGACTTAGCTAATATCGTTAGTTGGTTGCAAGAGAAGTATCCGGGGCGAAAACTGATTTTAGGTGGTTTTTCATTTGGCGCCTTTGTATCTATTATGGCAGCTAAAAGGTTAGATGCAAAAATAATAATTAGTGTTGCTCCGCCAGTTGGTCGTTTCGACTTTTCATCTCTAGAATTGCCGATATGTCCATGGCATGTGATTCAAGGAGATAAAGATGAGTTAGTGAATTATAATGACGTTGAAAATTGGATTTGCAAACAAAAAGAAGACAAACAAAAAGTAAAATTGGAATTGATAACCGTCAAAGGAGCCTCCCACTTTTTTCATGGCAAGCTTGTTGAATTAAGAGATTATGTCGAAGGCATTATTAGCTAGATTTTAATTGCAGATTAACATCAATCTTGCAGAAACTATTTAATAGCCAATACTTCACAATTAATATCATCTAAAATCTTTTCTGCAGTATTACCTATGACCGCAGCTTCAAGACCAGAACGTCCAACGGTTCCCATTACTAATAAATCAGCTTTCGTTGACTTGATTATTGAAGGAATAGTATCTTCAGGCTCTAATCCCTCTGCAATAATAACTTTACCATTTAATTTCGCAGAGTTGGCTTTTAAAATATGATCAACGACCATTTTTGCCTTTTGCTCATGTCTTTCTTTTTTGATAGTGAAAAAATCCTTTTCTTTGAAAAGATGTTTAAATTTTTCATACTGAACCATTGTCCATGGGAAAACATTTAAGATGTTTGATTTACAGTGAAATGCTTGAGCTAGTGATGTAGTTGCAACAATTATCTTTTCATTTAGTTCATTGTGCTCAGTATCATCATTAATATTTATAGCTCCAACAATATTAGAAAACTCAGGATGACTAGGTTTTTGCACAAACAATATGTTTGTCTTTGTATCCCTTAGTAAATGCCAGTCTGTTGGAGTAAATATTAGCTTTTTCAAAACATTATGAGTTCGTGTTGTCTTTAGTACTAAGTCATAAGATTGTTCATTAATAAAGCGACTTAAATCGTCTTTTAAATTTGGGCTCCAAATGGAATGAACCTCAATTTCTAAACCATTAGTATTCTGTTCTGCAACTAAAGCCTTCAATCTTAATCTGTTTTCTCTAATCGCATTCGCTTTGATCTCATTGTTATGATTTTCAGAAGTTAAAAAATCAAAAAAAGTTTCATAAATATTTGAAATAACGGTTATTTTTAAACCAAATTTATGTGCTAATTCTACGGCTCTTGGTAGCGCATAATGCTGAACATGTCTAAAGTCTACAATAGCTAAAACACTCTTCAAATGAAACATTCCTTCTCCTTGTTAATGCGTTTAATTGAATACGATTAATGTTAAATAATTTTAGTTTAATATAACAATATTTGTTTTTTATAAACTGATATAGATCAACCGATATGGATTTAAAAAGGCTAATAAAATATCAATAAAACACTAATAAAACCAATGGTACTTTCAACGCTATATTGAGCAGTTACCTAGTAAGGGAGAAATCATCTTTTTTGATCGCTCTTGGTATAACCGAGCAGGTGTCGAGAAAGTCATGAATTTTCATACCGATACAAAAGATGCACCTTGGACGATTATTCGATCGGATGACAAAAAACGAGGTCGAATAAATTGTATGCGGCACTTTTTATCTAATCTAGATTACGACAAAAAAGACCTCGATATTGTTGGAGAGCCTGATCTGCTCATTGCTGGTTCAGCAAAAACTATTTATGAAATTAGTGAAAAGTATTAACAAATATTACACAAAACCTCAATTTAAGGAGAGTAAATCATGAAGAAGAAAGACATTTCAAAATTAAAAAAAATATTGAAGAAAACTAAAAAGGAAGTATCAAAAGCCGTTGCAGCATCTAAAAAGGCTACGAGCATTGCAAAAAAGGCGTTGGATCGGATCGAGCTAAAGAGGCTGAAACAGCCGCGCTAGATGCTAAACAACGTTTAAAGAAATCTTTAAATAAACTAAATAAAGAGAAATCAAAAAAAGTGGCGGAAAAGAAAGTAGCAAAAAAATCAGCTATAAAAAGAGCCAAAAAGACGGCGACTAAGTCAATAAAGAA
>CAZRPK010000011.1:0-39627 GCA_964601915.1 uncultured Kangiella sp.
CAAGGCGCGTAGATTATACAATAATGAACAAAATGGCAATGCTTAATCCCGAGCTTTTCGGGAAATATAAAAATATCTTAGAGATGGTGAAATTCAACTATACTTGAGACGTAAACTTAAAGTATGCTAATGCTGTTAACTGGTTAGGTTTTTGCTACTAACCTGTTGTTATAAAAGGGAGGATAAAAGGGTTATAAAACTGACTGTTATTAGAGTGGTTTTTACTACCCCTTCTATAAGAAGCGTTAATTAACATAATAGAAAAGGTCTCAAAAAAATAATGGATATTAAACTCCTCTTACGGCTTATGGCCGAAAAAAATGCATCAGATCTCTTTTTTAGTACTGGTGCACCTCCACATATGAAAATTGAAGGTGTTTCAACCCCTATGGGGCAAGGAGCATTACCAAATGGAGCGATTAAGTCAATCGCTTATGATTTGATGACACAAAAACAAATCCATGAATTTGAAGAAGAATGGGAGCAAAATTTTGCAATTTCTGTTGATGATATAGGCCGTTTTCGCGTAAATATATTTATGCAACGTGGTGAAGTCGGTATGGTTATGCGCCATATTAAGTCTGACATTCCAAATTTAGAATCTTTAAAACTTCCGCCAACTGTCGCAAAACTAGTCATGGTTCGCTCAGGACTTGTATTAATTTGTGGTCCAACGGGTTCTGGAAAATCAACTACTTTAGCGGCAATGATAGACTATAGAAACAGGCGTGATACTAGCCATATATTAACCATTGAAGATCCCATTGAGTTTTTACACGAGCACAAATTATGCATTATTGACCAGCGTGAAATTGGTGTCGATACAAAAAATTATCATAACGCGCTTAAAAATGCGATGCGTGAAGCACCTGATGTCATTTTAATTGGTGAAATTAGAGATGAAGAAGCAATGAAATACGCGTTGAGTTATGCCCAAACTGGTCATTTATGCTTGGCAACCATTCACGGTAATAACTCAAAACAAGTGTTAGAACGTATTCAAAATATGATCCCAAAAGAGCAGCGTTCCTCTTTAATGAAAGAGCTTTCTAGCGTTCTACAAGGAATTGTTTCTCAACGGTTAGTCATGAGCCAAGATGGTAAGCGAGTTGCAGCTTTAGAGATTTTGATGAAAGCACCCGATATTCAGGAAATTATTCAGAAAAATCATTTGGAAGAACTAAAGAAAGCGATAGAAAAACACCATATGGATGGCATGATGTCATTTGACCAATCTTTATTTAAACTATATAAAGATAACGTAATCACCCGTGAAGACGCGCTTAAATTTGCGGAATCAAGAACCGATCTTAATTTGCAGATGAGGTTATCGGAAGGTGGTGAAACTCTTCAAAGAAATAATAACCCTTCACCTAAGAACCATTTCTCTACCCAACTTTAAAGCTATTTTTCAGACTGCTAAATTCTAGCTAAATTTAACGATTAAAAGCGATCATTCTCGACAATGGTCGCAACGCCATTTCAATCAGCTCTTTATCAACTAATATTTCATTGCTATTTTGTGCAAGGTTACTTTGCGCTAGACTGCTTTGTGATAGATTTTTTTGATCAAAAACACTATCTAAATTCTCTAATTGATTCATCTTCATCCAAGGGCATTGTGCACAACTTTTGCATGTCGCTCCTTCTCCGGCTGTTGGTGCAATAATTAACTCTTTATCCGGAGCCGCTTGTTGCATTTTATGAAAAATACCTTTATCTGTGGCTACAATCATTTGTTTATGTGGTAAATCTTTAGCCGCTTTAATTAATTGAGAAGTCGAGCCAACGTGATCGGCTAATTGGATAATATTATCTGGTGATTCAGGGTGGACTAGAACTGCGGCATCAGGAAATAACGCTTTTGTGGTTAATAACGCTTGATGTTTAAACTCATCATGCACAACACAGTAACCATTCCATAAGAGCATATCAGCTCCCGTTTTCTTTTGAATATAGCCCCCTAAGTGCTTATCTGGTGCCCATAATATTTTTTCCCCTTTAGCCATTAAATGCTCTATTACATCTACCGCAATGCTACTAGTGATCACCCAATCAGCCTGAGCTTTTACCGCCGCAGAAGTATTAGCGTATACAACAACAGTGCGTTCAGGATGTTTTGCAATAAATTCACCAAATTCTTTAGCCGGACAGCCAATATCTAATGAACACGTTGCTTCAAGTGTGGGCATAATGACTTTTTTATGAGGGCTTAACATTTTTGATGTTTCACCCATAAATTTAACGCCCGCAATGACCAATGTGTCACTGGAATGATTGGCGCCAAATTTTGCCATTTCTAAGGAGTCACCTACAAATCCTCCGGTTGCTTCTGCTAGGGATTGTATTTCAGGATCGGTGTAATAATGAGCAATCAAAACAGCATTATTTTCTTTCAGCTTATGAGTACAGGACTCAATCAGTTTTACTTTTTCAAGCTCGTCCAGTTTTCTAGGTGGTACAGGAAATGGAAACTCATTTTCTTTTAATTGATGAGTGATAGTATTCGATTGAAGATTTTGCATAACCGTATGAAAAGCCGGACGTGTATTTGATTTGAGTATTATACCACTGCTACTAACCATACAGACAAAAAAAGCCCGAATAAATCGAGCTTTTTAATATGGCGTCCCCTAGGGGGTTCGAACCCCTGTTACCGCCGTGAAAGGGCGGTGTCCTAGGCCTCTAGACGAAGGGGACTTAAGACTTTCTTGACTAGTTTTAGATCTATGTTTAGAGCTAATTCCAAACAAGTAAACTTGTTTAAAACAGGCTGACTCATTAAGAGCGCGCTATTCTATAGTTGCTTTAACTGCTTGTCAAAAACTAATTTACTTTTATTTAAAATAAATTTCTAAATCGAATTTAGGCTCTGTCTAAACCTAATTTTAAATTAGGTTTTCAAGTTGTCCATTCACTAATTTATACTGTTTATGCATGCTTCGAGCAAGAGACAAATCATGGGAAACAATTAAAAAGCTAGTTTCTTCATCTCGATTAAGTTCAAACATTAGGTCTTTTACATGACTCGCTGTTTCGGTATCAAGATTTCCGGTCGGCTCGTCGGCTAAAATACAAGCTGGTCGAGTTACCATAGCTCTTGCAATAGCTATGCGTTGCCGCTCTCCTCCACTTAATTCCGCGGGCGTGTGGGTCATACGATCTTTTAAACCAACCTTAGTGATAATTTCTGTGGCTCTTTCTCTTGCTTTTTTTACTGACATTCCACCGATTATTAAAGGAATACATACATTTTCTAACGCACTAAATTCAATTAATAAATGGTGAAACTGGTAAACAAAGCCCAATTGACTATTTCTTAAATCACCTTGTTTTTTTGTTGATATTTTATGAATATTAATACCATCAACTAAAACTCGACATTCTCCCAAGGTATTTTCATCCGGTGTGTCCAAACCACCTAAAATATGTAATAAAGAGCTTTTACCCGATCCCGAGGTTCCTAATATAGCAAGCATATCGCCCTTTTCAACGTCTAAACTCACCCCTCTTAAAACCGAGACTTGTCGCTCTCCATCAATAAATGTTTTATGGATATTAGAAGCTGATAGAATAATGTTACTTGAACCACTCTTTTGATCTTGTTTCATAAACTTACTCATACCTTAGCGCTTCTGCAGGTTTAGTTTTAGAGGCTTTCCACGCAGGATAAATAGTTGCCAAGGTGGACATTAATAACGCCGAAAAAGCGATTAGATAAACATCATCCCAAACTAACAATGACGGTAAAAAACCAATAAAATAAACATCGCCTGGTAAAACTTGAACACCAAAAACCCCCTCAATAAAGGTGACAACATCAGGTAAGTTAGCAGCCAATGCCACACCACCTATCACACCAATAACGGTGCCTATTACCCCGTTTAAACTGCCTTGAATAATAAATATTCTCATGATTGTTGCAGGTGAAGCACCTAGCGTTCTTAAAATAGCGATATCGGATTGTTTATCGGTAACCACCATAACTAAAGTACTGACTATATTAAAAGCGGCCACCGCGATAATAAATGCTAAAAGGATAAACATCATACGTTTTTCCATTTTTACCGCTTTGAAAAGTGTACCATGAGTTTGATTCCAATCAGATACATAGAACTCATCACCTACCAAATCTCTCAATTCCCAAGCGATAAACGCTGCATCTAATAAATCTTTTGTAGTCACTCTTAAATTTGTGACTTTATCGCCTTTCCTAGTAAACTTGGCTGCGTCACTCATGTGGATTAGAGCAAGACTAGAATCGACTTCAGATTTAACTTCAAAAATACCAACAACGGTAAAACGTTTATACCTTGGAGAAATACCCGCAGGAGAAATGGTAGCGCCATCTGCCATCAAACTTGTAACTTTATCTCCAACGCTCACACCTAACCCACTGGCTAAACCAATACCTAAAATAATACCAAATTCCTTAGGTTTTAAATCATCTAAACTACCCATTATCATATAGTCATCAATTATCGAAACCTCCGCTTCTTTTTTTGGCAAAACTCCCTGTAATAACCCGTATTTGGTATATCCACGATTTCTAAACATGGATTGAGCTGCTATAAAAGGCGCAGCAGAAACAACTTGCGGATGTTGCATAACTTTCTTTTCTAGTGATTGCCAATCTTCAAAACCATCACCTCGATCGCCTATCACTATGTGAGGAACCATACCTAAAATTCGCTCCTTCAATTCGCTTTCAAAACCATTCATAACGGACATAACGGTAATTAATACGATTATTCCTAGCGCAATGCCTATCATGCTCACGAGAGAGATAAATGAAATGAAATGATTATCCTTTTTTGCGCGTGTATAACGCAGCCCAATCATTAATGAAATGGATTTTTGCATAGTTTACTCTTGTTAATAAAAAACAAATTAACTCGCTAACATTCTAGCTTTTTCGTGGCTCAAATTTCGATAATCCTATCTGAGAAGCGCTGTCGAAAACATTATATAGTCATTCAACGCTCAATTCTTACTTTTGACAAATATTTTCCTTATCTTGTGCTATAAACTCAGATCTTGTGCTATAACCAATGGTAAGAGAAAAAAATAGGATAATTTGGTGGCAATAGCTAAAGCTAAACAGACTGATGAAAGAAGGCATTACTTTCGTATTAAAAATTGGCTATTTTTGAGTTTTGAACGTGTCAACAACCCTGATGACAACAAGTCATTAAGTAATACGGATGCTCAACCTTCGCCGCGTATTCAATTATTAAATGAGCTGCATCACTTAGAAGAAGATAATATAAAATTTATGAGCTCGTTAAGCCCAGAACTCTCTCATGTGTCTCAACATATGACTAAAATGAACAAAAAAATCGGTTTACTGACCCAGCATATTATTCAATCACTCGATATCGAATATAATGAATTGCTAGAAGTCGATTTAAGTGCTGGCGGTATAAAATTTCATTCTAAAACGAGCCTTAAAGCAAACCAGCAGGTTAAAATGGAAATAGTGATCGTCCCTGAATATTACGGTGTGATTACCCATGCAAATGTAATAGATTGTAAAAAATCACAAGATAAAGATGGGTATGATATCGCGTTTAAATTTATTCGAATTAGTCAGAGCGATAGAGATGTCATTGTGCGACACATATTTAAAGTTCAATCAAAACAATTAAGAACCACTAAAGGGTTACAAACTAAAGACGAATTAAACTAGCATAAATTATACAATGACTCCTAATATAATGAGAAGAAGCTAACAAAACCGACGATTAAACTATTATATTCTTTAAAACAGTAGCTTAGGCGTGTATATTAAACTTAAGTGACACGATAAAATCAACTCAAAAGGTACTTTTACCATGACTTTTCGCAAGAATCACCAAGATATAAAGCTAACAATGAAAATATTATTTACAATTAAAGTCATTTTATTAAGTTGTCTCATGGCTTCAACAAGTCTTTATGCTGACGTTTTACCTATGCCTTTATCTAATAATGTTGATCAATCGGCTGATACACCTAAACTTGGGATCGATATGCAAAAAGTCGAAGCTCAATACGGAGAACCGATTCAACGAATGGATGCTGTTGGCGAGCCTCCAATCACTCGTTGGATTTATCCAACATTCACCGTCTTTTTTGAACACGATAAAGTCCTTCATTCAGTTATTCACAGAAGTTAAATCCTGCAACTGGCGTTGATTCACTTTATGACTAGAATTCAGCTGATTCGAATTATTTCTAAATGCCAGTTATTGATAATCCATGAATCCCTACTAAAAGTATTAACATTTAAAAGTAATATTCATTAATATTACTTTTAAATGTTGGATTTATTCCAATCCCTCGCTAAAATAACGCCTTTCCCATAAATGCTCCATTCAGAGTAGTACCTTTTCCATGCAAAATAAATTAATTCCATCTCACAAACACCATTTGGCAGAAATTGTGGGTGCTAAATATATCTTAGATGATCTTGAAAATCTCAAAAATTATGGACAAGATTGGAGCCGCCTTTATACGGCATCTGCATCCTTAATTCTCCGTCCTGGTAGCACAACCGAGGTTGCTGAGATTGTTAAATATGCAAATGACAATAAGTTATCCATTGTGCCTTCTGGGGGAAGAACTGGTTTGAGTGGCGGAGCTGTTGCGATTAACGGAGAAATTGTTATTACGCTGGAGCGTTTAAATGAAATATCAAAGTTTAACGAAATCGACCTAAGCGTTAGTTGCGGTGCTGGCGTTATCACTGAACAATTACAAAACTTTGCAGAAGATAATGGATTATATTATCCCGTCGATTTTGCATCAGCTGGTTCAAGCCAAATTGGTGGTAATATTGCAACAAATGCTGGTGGCATTAAAGTCTTAAAATATGGATTAACCAGAGACTGGGTTTTAGGATTAACTATTGTAACTGCATCAGGCGAGATACTAAAACTCAATAATGGTTTAATTAAGAATGCAACGGGGTATGATTTAAGACATTTAATGATCGGTAGCGAAGGTACTCTCGGAATCATTACCGAAGCTGAAATGCAACTGACTAAACCGCCGATTGAACCAACGGTTATGCTATTGGGGCTTAATAGTCTAAATGATATTTCAAATTTACTCGTTCATTTTCAATCCAATCTTGATCTTTTAGCCTTCGAGTTTTTCTCTCAACAAGCATTAGATAAAGTTTTAGCTCATCGGGATTTTAAAAAACCATTTCAAGATAATCACAACTTTTATGTCTTAATAGAATTTGAAGCCTCTTCGGAACAATTAATGGAACAGGCATTAGGTGCTTTTGAAAAAGCCGCAGAAAATGAATGGTTATCCGATGGTATTATCAGCCAAAGCCAACAACAAGCAAGCGAGCTATGGCAATATCGTGAAGGTATTTCTGAATCAATATCCCATTACCCTCCTTATAAAAATGATATTGCGGTTAAACCCTCTCAAGTCGGAGAGTTTTTAACTCTTGTTGATCAATTTGTCACAAACAATTATCCTGACTTCGAAAACATTTGGTTCGGACATATCGGTGATGGTAACTTGCATCTGAATATTTTAAAACCTTCTGACTTAGATTTGGAAACCTTTAAAACTCAATGTACCGAAGCAAACCCCAAAATATTTAAAATTCTTGAGCAGTTTAATGGCAGTATTTCGGCAGAGCATGGTGTCGGATTACTTAAAAAACCTTATTTAAATTTTTCTAGAAGTGCTGAGGAAATAAAGATCATGAAATCAATTAAATCAATATTTGATCCTAATAACATATTGAATCCTGGTAAGCTTTTCTAATGATTGCATTATTTGCAAGTATTTTTGCATTAGGTATAGGACCATTGGTATATCAAACCTTTGGCCCGATGCGCAGAACCGATAGTATTGTTAGTGGTTTTATATTGGTTGTTATAACCAGTACGTTATTAACCGAAGTATTACCGCAAACCTTTGCAACCATTAGTTATCTTGCAATTGTATTAGCTTTATTGGGGTTCGTTGGTCCTACATTGATTGAAAAAACGTTTTCTCGCTCTGCAAATAGAACCCATATTTTAACCATATTGCTCGGTATTCTGGGATTAGTTATTCATGCTAGTTTTGATGGCGCGGCTCTATATAGCTCAAATGAAATAATGATAGAAGGTCATATTCAACATTCCACAGAACAACTTACACTAGCCATTATTTTACATAGACTTCCTGTAGGTTTAACTATCTGGTGGTTACTCAGACCACTTATAGGAGAAAAGTATTCTCTATTAACACTATTGGCAATGGCATTAGCAACGACTGGTGGTTATGCACTCAGCATGCAGCTTACAGAAATTCATAGCAGTAATGCAATGGCTATGTTGCAGGCTTTTATTAGTGGATCATTGATGCACGTTATTTTACACAAACCACATGAAGATGGCTGTATGCACACCAGCCATTCACATCAGCACCATCATGAAACAACCTCCACTACAACACATAGCCCTAAAATTTCTACGACTAAAATTTTGACTAGCTTTGCCAATCAATGGGAAATAATGGGTATGATCGCAGGCATAGCCCTAATGACTTATTTCCACATAAGTCATTAACCTCTAAAGTAGTTCTTTACAATAGTCGCTCTTTGCAATTCTTTGGCATAAATAATGCTACATTAGAATAAATTATAGGAAAATAATATTAGTCTTAAATTCACGAGTTAACGAGAAGCTACTATATGAAATTAACAAAAATGACATTTAGAAAAATGACATTCCTATTTATATCTTTCATCCTTAGTCTATTATTCATTTTACAATTAGCACTCATTCAAAACTTCTCTAAAGATGTTTCAAGTAAAATTGGAGAAGCCGCTTTTCAAGTAAGTCGCTCGACGATTGAAAAACTATTATTTGGCCCACAGAACAATCAATTTAAAGCTTTCGCTTTTTCCAGCCGAATATCTAAAGTGGAAAGAGAGATTATGCTTCAATCCATTAGTAGCATTTCTAATGACATTAACATTAGCCTTAATAACGGGCAAAAAGATAAATTCATTTCCATCAATTCTAGTGGTATAAAAACATTCGTCGACATTCCCAGAACTGGAATTACAGACTCATTAGATTCAATGCTAGAAAAATTATTAATTAGTTCTTTAGCCTTTATATTTATAGGTGTATTAGTTGCGCATTATTTTGTAAAAAAATTAGCTCACCCTTTAAAAGAACTTGAGAATGCGTCGCAAAAAATAGGGAAAGGCGAGTTTGGGTTTCAAATAAAAAACAACACAAAATTCCAAAGTGTTGAAATAAAAAATGCAGTCAATGCATTTAATGAGATGTCCGAAAAAATTCTACACCTACAAAAAGAGAATGACACTTTACAAAAACAGACTCAACATTCTGAGTTAACAGAAATCACTAGAGGACTTGCACATACTATTAGAAACCCTCTAAACACTCTAAATTTGGCCGTAGATGAACTAACAACAACACATGATAAAAGTTTAAAAACAAAACTTAACAAACTATCAAAAAAGCAAATCCAAAGAATTGATAAATGGGTTCATTCCATGATGGATATTATGACAAATGATAAAAGCTTAACTGAAGCAATATCTTTGAATGAACTTCTTGAGGTTTGTATTAAAGAAAGAGCATTGTTAGATAGCAAACCAGTCAACATTAAATTAGAGGCAGATGATAGTCAATATTTTATTGAAGCTAACAATGTTGAATTAAAAAGTTTAATTAATGGCCTAATAAGCAATGCGATAGAGGCAAGTTCCCTTAATCAAACAAAGGGGATTAAAATGAAAACTAACTATGCTGTAAAAATCATCCTAGAAAAAATCAATCACTACTTTCAAATAACAATATTAGATCATGGCATAGGATTTTCAAAAGCGATCACGTCAAAACTATTTTCTCCACATAATACAAACAAAACTTATGGTGCAGGCATGGGGCTTTATTTAGCTCATAGAGTGATCACTCTAAAATACCATGGTGACATTAATATAACGGATAATCCTGAGTCAACTTGTGTAAGCTACCCAGGTTCAAAAATTGTTTTAACCTTACAAAATAGAGTTTAAATGATGTCAATAAAAATATTGTTAGTTGAAGATGAGCTAGATCAGAGAGAATTAATTGAGGCTATTTTAAGTTCATCAGGCTATTTAATTACGGCAGTTGGTTCTGGAGAAAAAGCAATAGATACCCTTAAAAATCATAATTTTGATCTAGTGGTATCTGATTGGCAGCTACCCGGAATTAATGGAGAAGCCTTATTAGAATACATTAATAGCAATACGCCTGAAACGGGTTTTATTTTAATTACTGCGCATGGAGAAGCTTCTCATGCAATCAAAGTTATCCGATCTGGAGCTGATGATTATCTATCTAAACCTTTTGATAAACAAACCTTATTATTCACGATCAAAAAACTAATTTATACTAAGTCCTTAGAAAAAGAAAATATATTACTAAAAGTTCAATCTAACCATCGCACAGCTCTGGTTGATATGATTGGTAGTTCAGCTGCGATGAACAGATTATTTACTCGCATAGAAAAAGCAGCGCCAACTACTGCAACATTATTAATATCTGGAGAAAGTGGAACAGGAAAAGAATTAGCAGCCAGAGCTATTCATAAACTATCTAATCGCGAAGACAATATATTTTTAGCTGTTAATTGTGCCTCTATTCCAGAGAGCATTGCTGAAGCTGAATTATTTGGAGCTGAAAAAGGTTCTTATACTGGCGCAGTTAAAATGAGATTAGGGAAGTTTGAAGCATCAAATAATGGCACGCTATTTTTGGATGAAATTGGTGAACTCCCTCTTTTATTGCAAAGTAAATTATTGCGTTTTTTACAAGAAGGAACGATTACACGAGTAGGCTCTCATCAGGAATTAAAACTAAATGTGCGAGTGATTGCAGCCACCAACCGTAATTTATTAGAAGAAATAGAAAAAGGTTTATTTAGAGAAGATCTTTATTATCGATTGAATGTCATCCCTGTTGTCATTCCCCCACTCCGTCATCGGCAAGAAGATATTCCAATATTGATCAATCATTTCATTAAACACTTTAGTGAACAACACAAAATCGCTAATAAAAAAATTTCAAAATCTGCATTTAAACAGTTATTGGTCTATAGCTGGCCTGGAAATGTAAGGCAATTAAGAAACACGATAGAGAGGTTGATTCTCTTATCATTAAATGATCAAATTAGTTGTGACGATATAGATGAGTTAGAGCTAACAAGTAAGAATGGTCAAGCTAATTACTTACTTCCTGAACAAGGTTTAAACTGGGAGTCTCACGAAAAAGAATGCTTATTACAAGCTTTAAGTCACAGTAATAACAA
Organism: uncultured Kangiella sp.; assembly: GCA_964601915.1. Taxonomy (GTDB): domain Bacteria; phylum Pseudomonadota; class Gammaproteobacteria; order Enterobacterales; family Kangiellaceae. The sequence continues at coordinate 11,329 of CAZRPK010000011.1, forward strand.
TAGAACCCAAGCAGCAAAATTATTGGGATTAGGATACAAAGCATTTTTATACCGGCTAGATAAGTATAATATTTAGTGAAATATTTAAACTCATTAACGTCTTTTTAAAGAGGCTATTCAACTCCTGCTTTAGAGAACTGTCTCCCTATATGAGGAGTTTTTAACGTAAAATTAACCGTAAACAATTAAATTTACTCTCATATTAAGTAATAGTCCCTTAAAAACTAGACCTATAGACAAAATAAATAATTGGCATGACTATTGATATAGTTAAATTGAATTTATAAATTTCTATTAATTTCATAAACAATAATTTAGCCACTTTAGAGGAACAACTAATGAAGAATATTAAATCAACATTAATCGCGGTAACTATGGGTGTGATCGGTTTTGCATCGATTTCTATCAGTGCAGACACGAGTGATGAAAGAGAAGTTAGAATTGAAATACATAAAAATAACGATGACAATGCAAAAGTAGATATTAACGTCAATGGTAATGCTGAAGTTTTTTCTCTTCCATCATTAGAAGTTGGGGAAACTCGTGATATCGTCACAGAATCAGGAAATACTATTTCAGTGACTAAAACAGAATCTGGTATGTCTCTTTTAATTGACGGCGAAGAAATTGATCTACCAAGCGTTGGTGCTGAAATGTCAGCACATTTTATGAAAGGTGGTATGCCATTGCATCATGCCAGTAATGATGGAATTCAAGTCATTGGAGACTTAACCGATGAGCAAATTGCAATCATCAAAGATGGATTTGCGGCAGCTGGTGTCGAAAAAAAAATCAACTTCACTAAAGGTAATGAAATGAAATTCTTTTTCTCTGGTGATGATGCGGACCTACCTCAAGTGAGAAAATGGCTTAACAAAGACGGCGATGACGTGAAGATAATTAAGCTTGGTAATGGCGACAAGCAGAGTTTTGATATTCAATTTAATAGCTCGGATGCAGGTTCTTGGATATCTGAAAATGGTAATAATGTTAAAATTATCAAATTTGGTGATGATGAAGGTGAAATAAAAGTGGGAACTAAAATGCTAATTATCCACGCAGAAGATAAGTAAGCTCTAGATAACTAGTCCTCAAATAATACATCTATAAACGCGCTAATTAGCGCGTTTTTCTTATTGAGTGTTTATACTTTTATTACTCAATAATAACCTGAGCAACTGCATACATTTTTTCATCACTAATACTCAAAAAAATGGAACAGGCACTAACAGCATTAAACTTTTCTTTCGTTTTTTCATGTAAAATAATGGTAGGTTTTCCTTGCTCATCATTCGAAATTTCTATATTAGGTAAAGTAATACCATCCACAATACCTGTTCCAAAAGCCTTGGAAAAAGCTTCTTTAGCTGCAAAACGTTTTGCTAAGAATCTAGCTTTTTGTTTTAAGCCTTGATAGATATTTAGCTCATTTTCATGGAATATTTTTTTTGCAAATATATCGCCATGTTTCTCGATCATTTTTTCCATTCGATCAATTTGCACAATATCAATACCGATCCCATACAAGCTCATTTACGAGCCTCAATCAGTATTTTTTTCATATCACTTACCGCTTTTTCTAATCCTGTAAAAACAGCACGAGAAATAATCGAATGTCCAATATTGAGTTCATAGATATCCTGTATAGCAGCTATTCGTGCAGTATTATGGTAATGAAGTCCATGTCCTGCATTGACGGTTAAACCGATAGACTTAGCGTAAGAAACGCCACGCATAATCTTTTCAAACTCATTATCAACAAGCAATGACGTTTTTGCATCTGCATATTTCCCAGTATGTAATTCAATGAATGGAGCACCAACCGCTTTAGATGCTTTGATCTGTTCTTCTTCTGCATCTATAAACAACGAAACTTTAATCCCTTTTTCACCCAACTCATCGCAAGTTCTTTTCACCTTGTCATAATTGCCAATAATATCTAATCCTCCTTCCGTAGTGACCTCTTCCCTTTTCTCTGGGACTAAACAGACATATTCTGGATTGATTTTCTTTGCAATAGCAACCATTTCATCAGTAACTGCCATTTCTAAATTAAGACGACTATTAATAACTTCTCTAACGAGTTCAACATCCCTATCTTGAATGTGACGTCGATCTTCTCTGAGATGAATAGTGATCCCATCAGCTCCAGCTTGCTCAGCAAGTAACGCTGCGTGAAAAACTTGGGGATAATCAGTTCCACGAGCTTGCCTTAAGGTTGCAACGTGATCAATATTAACACCTAAGAAAATAGGTGAACAATTATCTATTTGTGAACTTTGTTTTATACTCATTACTTACATCCTAACTATTCCGTTCATATTCTGAAGTTATTGTATCCATATTTTTCGACTTTCAAGCGGCCGGTTTCCAATCAGTGGCCTAATCAATTGCTGCGTAATGCGCTGACATTCTTTTAAATCAATATTTAAAAAATCTCGCTTCCCTATAGACGTTAATGTATTACCAGAAAATATATTTTTAGAAGGATAATGACTTAATTGTTTGATTTTTCGAAAACCATTTTCAATAATATATTCATAATGACTACTCTTATCTATCTCTACATCTTCAATATCATATTGCCAATCAGGGCTTAAACCAAGAAGTGTAATCAGTGAAATTTCAAAATTTCTTAACATGATAGGCATTTCTTCTTTTTTGCAAACCTCAAAATGTTGAATTAAATCTGCATACACATCAAATAGTTCAGGGTATTCCTGCCACTCTTTTAGAGAGCGTAATATTAATTCATTTAAATAATAGCAACATGCCAGAGCATTTCCTTTCAATTGTGTTTGCGGTTGTATTTTAAGCTGAATAAATTCGGAATCACAGAGAGTTTTCAACTCCCCTTTACCGGTAATATAAATTTGTAGAAGAATAAATGGCTGAAGAATAGCTCGTTTCGCCTGAGCATTTTTTCGCTTAATTCCTTTTGCAATGACCGATATAGAACCAAAATCCTGGGTAAAACAATGTAAAATTAAACTCGTTTCCTTAAATGGTCTTGAATGCAAAACATAAGCTTTAGTTGTCTGTTGTTGCATTATTTTATCCAAGTATTATTCTAATCTATTTTAAATGCTCTTCAAAACCAAGTGAGCGTAAAGCGCGTTCATCATCAGCCCAGCCATCTTTCACTTTAACCCATAATTCTAAAAATATTTTTCTTTCAAACAGTTCACTCATATCTTTTCTTGCATCAGTGCCCACTTTTTTTAGTCGACTACCTCCTTTGCCGATAACGATTGATTTTTGTCCGTTACGCTCAACCCAAATGAGTCCATTAATATGGATTGTTCCTTTTTCATCTAATTTAAATTGCTCAATTTCAACGGTGATCGAATAAGGCAACTCATCACCTAATTGTCTGATTAGTTTTTCACGAATAATTTCTGCCGCTAAAAATCGCTCACTTCGGTCAGTATAGTAATCTTCAGGATATACAAAATCGCCTTTAGGCATATACGTTACTAATAAATCCCTTAGCGGTTGTACTTGATCACCTTGAAGTGCGGCACCAGGAATTAAATGTTGGAAGTCATGTTTATCAGATAATATCTGTAAAAAAGGTAATAATTTTTCTTTGCTTTTTATTTGATCTATTTTATTTACAAACAAAATAATTGGTTTATCTGTTTTTTTTATGTGTTGTAAAACGAGTTCATCATCTTCTGTCCAGCGCTCTGGTTCCACAATAAATACAACGACATCAACATCTGTAATCGTACTCGAAGCAGCCCGATTCATAAATCGATTTATCGCGCGAGGCTCCTCTTTATGAATACCGGGAGTATCAATATAAATCATTTGAATTTCAGTACTCTTACCGTCAAAATTAGCGGTAAGAGTATCGATCCCCATAACTCTATGGCGAGTTGTTTGTGGTTTACGCGAAGTAATACTTAGCTTTTGACCAAGCAAGTGATTGAGTAACGTTGACTTGCCAACATTAGGGCGCCCAACAAAGGCGATAAATCCACAGCGATTATTCGAATCATTTTTCGAACTAGTCTTCGACATACTTACTTTTTCTCCAATTGTACCTTGTTTAAAACTAGAACTTTATCCAATACTTTACTGGCTGCATCTTGTTCTGCTTTTTTTCGACTAGCACCTTGTCCAGTTAAACTAATTGATTGGAACTCAACTTGACATTCTACCCAATACCGTTTTGCATGATCTTTTCCCATGGAATTGCTCACTTCATACTCTGGCGTTTTATGCCCTCTTGATTGCAACCATTCCTGTAATGTTGTTTTAGGATCTTTTGATGCCATATCAATTGACATCGACTGCAACTTTTCTTGATAAAGATTGAGAATATAAATTTCTGTTTGCAGATAGCCACTATCTAACATCACTGCCCCAATAATCGCCTCAAAAGCATCTGATAAAATTGAAGCTCTTCTAAAACCGCCACTTTTTAATTCACCACTACCTAGCGTCAAATAAGTACCTAAATTCAAAACTTGTGCAAGCTCTGCTAATGCTTTTTCTTTTACTAAAAAAGCTCTTAGACGACTTAATTGCCCCTCATCTGCTTTAGGGAATTTATTGTACAGAGTGTTAGCAATAACACTGCCTAAAATAGCATCGCCTAAAAACTCTAACCTTTCATTATGTAAATAATGGGCGCTTCTATGAGTTAGCGCTTGTTTTAATAAGTCTTGATTTGAAAATTGATAGCCTAAATTTTTTTGAAGGGCTGTTAGGTTTGGCTTTACTGACATTGCTTTATTGACATGATTTGACTAGTGTATTCTTCGAATATTGATTAATAAACATATTTATGAAAATGATTTTAGAAATATTAATTTATATAACCGACTAAATTAGAGGTAGGAGCTATTATGTAGACTTTAATTAGTCTCTCTAATCTCTTCCTTAAAATCCGCGATCGCTGAAAGAGAACCCATAATATTAACTTTTTGTGAATATTCAATTTTGATGAATTTTTCACCAGTTCGATCTCTAGATGGTTTAAAGGCATCTCTACTAATTTCTCTGATATTATTAATAATTAAACGGTTCCCTAGCGTTTTCATTAATTGTCGATTACTCATATTTTCAAATTCCCGACTATTAACCAATTCCTGCGCAATTGATTTCAGAATCCTGTGTTCAAAATAAATAGGAACCACTTTAAAGGCAAGCATAACTAAAAAACCAACCATAATAATCAAAGATAACCATCCCCACATGGTTGCACCGTTTTGATTGTTTAATTGTCTTTTCATCGTATTTTCTCAAATTTAAGTAGTCAAACACTAAGAGCGTCTAGTCATTAGATTCATTTTAACACAACTAAAAGTCAAATTATTAGCTAATTCATTCCAATCAGCATTAGAAACAGGGCAGGGCAAACGGGTTGGCTATTAAGCTTTATGTTTTTACTCGCGTTATCAATTAGTGACCCAGATAGCAAATATCTCACATTCCGCACCAAAATTAGTTTTCTCAACAATTAAATTTCCTGCTTTTTGGCGGTCTTAGCCACTTTCTAAAGCAAAGCTCTCGCAACCTGAGTATTTAATTGCCTAATTTTGGGGCTTTGAGCATGTACTTATTTTGAAAGTGGAGTTTTTTTTACTAAAAGGCTATGTTTTTTGAAATATGTGGGAATTTCTGTCCATAAAAGGCAAAATTAATTATTGAGTGGGTAGAATTTGGTGCGGAAAGTGAGTTATTAGAAATAAATCGTAACTATTACTTTCTTTGCTAAGTTTTGATAAAAACGATCGGTATTTTTGTTCAACTTTTTTATATTCTGAACTTTCTACTCCCTTTGTAAACGCTGCTTCAATGTCGTTTAGAGCATTATTGACGATAGGAAGTACACTGTATAATTTAATAGCTGATTCTTTTTTTTTAAGATAGCTAATAACCAACGAGATTTTTTGTTCTACAATTGAATTAAGTGTCATTTCAATTTCATCTTGTAAAATTTTTGATGAATTATTGATAGCAATCGTTGCGAATTTCAGCAATGCGACTCCGGAAAGGCTAATAAAACTCAAAAATAACCTATTTTTTAAATTCAAGACTACGATTAATTCAATTTAGTGAAAGATTAGGTTAAGTCTAGTAGATGATCGGTTTTAGTTGTGATATTTTAATAAAATTAATCGCTTTAATTTAAGTTATTAATAACACCTTGAGCGATCGCAGGCAAAGGAGCTTCAATGGTCATTCGCTCACCTTGTTTCCCTTTTTCAATCAGCCCAGAACTTTCATCAACAATCGGTAACCAAAAACTCAAAGATTGAGCATGTAGTACGAAAGTAGATAATTTACACTCCTTTATAACCTTTTGAAATTGCTCAGTATTACTATATTTATTATCAGCTAATAATGGATTACCTGAATGTTGAGTATGCACTCTTATTTGATGAGTTCTTCCAGTGAGTGGCTTCGCTTTAATTAAAGTAAAACCATTCAGCTTTTGCACAATTTCAAAACGCGTTTCAGATGGTTTTCCTTTTTGATCAACCACCACCATTCTGTCACCAGAAGGTAGTTCTTTTCTCAATAATGGAGCTGAGACTAGTTTGTTTTTCGAAGACCATTCTCCACACACCAAAGCCAAGTATTCTTTGTTCATTTTTCGATGACGTAGCTGATTTTGAAAAAATACTAAATACGATCGTTTTTTAGCAATGAGAAGACAGCCAGAGGTATCTTTATCAATACGATGAACCAACTCTAAAAATTTTTCTTTAGGTTTTAACGCACGTAGCGCTTCGATCACTCCAAAAGATTGACCGCTGCCACCATGAACTGCTATTCCAGAGGGTTTATTGAGTACTAAATACTGTTTTGTTTCGACCAATATATTTGATTCTAAGGACTTAACTTGATTTAAATTAGCTATTCTAGATGATTGATCTGATGAATCACGGTCTGAAACTCGGATAGGAGGTATTCTTAATATATCGCCGGTTTGTAGTTTATAAACCGCCTTAATACGTCCCTTATTTACCCGTAACTCACCTTTACGTAAAATACGGTAAATACGACTTTTAGGTACCCCTTTTAAGTGCTTAAAGAGAAAATTATCAATCCGTTGATCGTGATATTCAGCATCGATTGTCCAAAGTTGAACTTTATCAAAAGAGCTCACAAATATTTGACTCTAAATAGTGATAGAAAGTGTCGCAGATTATCCGTGAATTTATAAATGAAAGCTAATTTATTCTTTCTTAAAATAATCAGTTAAAGAAGAGTTCACCCAACGATTAAGCCAAGTTTCAATACTTGAACCTTCTCTTTTTGCTTTACGCATCACTTTGTTTAAAGTGTTATTAGATAAACTAAGAGAGTACTGCCCGACAAATGACGTTGCTCCCTTCTCGCCAGATTCTTGATTAATCGTGAGGTAGTCCTCTACGCTTTTTATAAAATTTTGTTGAATCTCCTTAGCTGTATTACCATCAAATTCTAGTAAATCTGGTGCATTCACTACTTCACCGATTAGTCGTTCTGTTCGGTCATCGTAATCAACTTTTCCAATAAACCCTTTGTGCAACAACATTAATACACGCCTCTAACTTACATAACTAATATGGACTCCTATAAATATAGCAGTATAAATTAGAGGTGTTATAAAATTTTATTACGTCGAGCTTTATCAAATTGAAGTCGCTAACTCTGCACCTTGCTTAATAGCGCGTTTAGCGTCTAATTCTGTCGCTATATCGGCTCCACCAATAATATGCACATTCGAGATAATAGCTTTAAGCTCTTGATATAATTGATTATTTGGTAATTGACCTGAACATAAGACAACGTTATCAACTGGCAAACAAGATTCGCTCTCACCAATCCTAATATGTAAACCTTGATCATCAATTTTAAGATATTTGGCACCGTTAAGCATTTCTACTTTTTTATGCTTTAATGCCAGCCGATGAATCCAACCTGATGTTTTTCCTAACCCAGCACCAACTTTGCCGTGTTTGCGCTGTAACAAAAAAACCTTCCTAGGAGATCCCTCTAAAATCGCTTGATCCTTTAAACCACCTCGATTTTCATAACTTGGATCAACTGCCCATTCATCATTCCAAGCATCTGGTCTAGTCGTTAATGATTCACCTTCATGGGTTAAATACTCAGCAACATCAAAACCAATTCCACCGGCACCTATGATAGCAACGGATTTACCAACAGGCTTTTTCTCTTTTAAAACCTGTAAGTAAGATAATACTTTAGGGTGATCGACGCCCTCTATTTCTGGTACTCGGGGGGTGATTCCAGTTGCTACAATAACATGATCAAACCCTGCACCTTTCAGAAACTCTGTATTGACAAATGTACTTAAAACCACCTCAACTTTATTCTCTCTGAGCATGACTTTAAAGTAACGCAACATTTCATGAAATTCTTCTTTGCCTGGGATTTGTTTTGCCACATTTAATTGTCCACCGATTTCATTTGAAGCATCAAATAATGTGACATTATGTCCAATTTCTGATGCGGTAATTGCAAATGAAATACCTGCAGGCCCAGCACCTATGACTGCAATCTTTTGAGGTGTATCGGTTTTCGTATAATTTAGCTCTGTTTCAAAACAAGCTCTGGGATTAACCAAACAACTTACAATTTGATTTTTAAACGCGTGATCTAAACAGGCTTGATTACATGCAATACAAGTATTAATAGTCTCTGCTTTACCAGCTTCTGCCTTATTCATAAAATCAGAATCGGCTAAAAATGGTCTTGCCATAGATACCATATCCGCATCACCATTAGATAAAATTTCTTCTGCAACTTCTGGTGTATTGATTCGATTAGTAGTGATTAAAGGTATTGATAAGTGAGGTTTCATCTTTTTACTAACCCAAGTAAAGTTAGCTCTTGGTACAGATGTCACGATCGTTGGAATACGCGCCTCATGCCATCCGATGCCAGTATTAATGATTGATGCACCCGCTTTTTCTATTTCTATTCCTAACTCAACGACCTCGTCCCAGCTACTACCATTTTCGACTAAATCAAGCATAGATAATCGGTAGATAATAATAAAATTTTCATCCGTAGCCTCTCTCACCGCTTTTACAATTTCAATGGGTAACTTAATTCTGTTCTTAAATTCACCGCCCCACTCATCCGTTCTTTTATTAGTTTTTGAAACGATAAATTGGTTGATTAAATACCCTTCAGATCCCATCACCTCAACACCATCATATCCTGCTTTTTTAGCTAATTTGGCACAGTTAGCAAAATCCTTAATTGTTTTCTTGATACCTCTTATTGATAAAGCTTTTGGCTTAAAAGGCGTTATCGGTGATTTAATTGCAGAGGCCGAAACCGAAAATGGGTGATAAGCATAACGCCCAGTATGCAATATTTGCATCGCAATTTTCCCACCAACCTCGTGTACCGCATCAGTCACAATTTGATGCTTTTTAACTTGCCAAAAAAAACTTAACTGACTACCAAACGGTGAAACTCTACCAGCAAAATTAGGCGCAATACCACCCGTAACAATTAAACCAACACCTCCTTGCGCTCGCTCTTTAAAATATTGAGCTAACCGTATAAAACCACCTTTTTCCTCTTCTAATCCTGTGTGCATTGAGCCCATAATGACTCGGTTTTTAATCGTGTGGTTATGCACAATTAAAGATTCAAATAATTTGGGATAGTGAGGATTAAATGTGGACATTTTATGCTCTCTTGCTGAAAATGTAAGATAAAATAGGTTAATGACTATCTGTCATTTATAAACCAATTTGCATTTATAACAAATATCACCATTTGACGATAGCGTCATTGATTAAAAACTAGCTTATCAAATACTAAATGACTTAATCTTGCTAGAAATAAAGGTTGTAAGATTTACTAACACTTTATTATATTTCAGTTTATTTGTTTTATATCAATTAGTTAATTAATATCGAATTCACTTAAAGTCTAGTTGATAATTATTAACACTTTTTCTAGCTTATAGTTTAATCTATAATCTAGCATATTATGTTTTATCAAACTTACTAAGGATCAAAATGACAAAGCTCATCAAAAGTATGTGGTATGGATTGGATCTCACTCGGAAAATATTTCTAAACGTACTATTTCTCGGTTTGTTAATTTTTATAGTCATCGCCATTTCAAACTCTGATGGTAAACCTACTGTTGAAAAAGGTATTGCGTTAGTTTTAGCACCAAATGGCAATATTGTTGAACAACTAACCTACCAAGATCCCATTGATAAGGCGATGCAAGAAGTAACCGGAAATGAAGATACTCCTGAAACATTGCTTTACGATTTGATTTTTGCTTTAGACCAAGCCAAAGACGATGATCGCATTACCCACCTTGTTATTTCCACTAGCTATTTGTGGGGCGTTGGTATGACAAAAATGCAAGATTTAGCCGTAGCGATAGAAGACTTTAAAACCAGTGGTAAACCCGTAATTGCATATAGCGATTACTATTCTCAAGGTCAGTATTTCCTAGCTTCACAAGCCGACGAAGTAGTTATGAATCCTCAAGGTGGTATCTTTTTAACTGGCTTTTCAAGAGTTGGTACTTATTTCAAAGGTATGTTAGATAAACTAGGTGTTAACGTTCACGTATTCAAAGTGGGTAAATTCAAATCTGCAGTTGAACCATTTTTGCGTAACGATATGTCAGATGAAGCCAAAGAAGCTAATCTACTATGGATGGGAGACTTGTGGGAAGATTTCAAAATTGATTTAGCAAAAAATAGAGGGTTAACACCAAATGATTTAGATAGTTATATAGGAAATTATAAAGAATCATTAATTGAAAACAAAGGCGACTCTGCAGTCATGGCTTTAAATGCTGGCCTAGTTGATCGCTTAGCCTCTCGCATAGAGTTTAGAAATGAAATGATTGCTAAAACAGGTTTAGATCATAAAACAAAGTCGTTCAGACATATATCTCACCAGAAATATATTAAAGCAATACGCTCTCCTATTTCTTTCCCCGCTAATCCAAATACGCCTAAAGTTGCGGTCATTACAACTAAAGGAACAATTGTTGATGGAGAGGCAAAAGAAGGAACTATTGGAGGAGATACAATCGCTCGGCAAATACGTAAGACCAGAAACAACAAAAATGTAAAAGCAATAGTACTGAGAGTAGATAGTGGCGGAGGTAGCGCATTTGCTTCTGAAGTGATCAGAAAAGAATTAGCGCAAGCGCAAGCTGATGGCATTAAGGTCATCGCATCAATGGGTGATGTAGCCGCATCTGGTGGCTATTGGATCAGCGCTAGCTCAGATGAAATTTGGGCTATGCCAACAACAATCACTGGTTCGATAGGTATTTTTGGAATGCTCCCTACTTTCGAAAAGCCACTGAATGATCTTGGTATCTATCGAGATGGCGTTGGAACAACGAAATATTCAAACCCTGTAGATATCGGAATGCCTCTATCTGATGATGTAGCCACTATGATTCAAACGGGGATCAATTCTGGTTATCAAAAATTTATAGGTCTCGTCGCCAGCTCTAGAAATATGACATTAGAAGAAGTCGATAAAATTGCCCAAGGTCGAGTTTGGTCGGGTAAAAGAGCAAAAGACTTGGGTTTAGTTGATCAATTGGGGAATTTAAATGACGCAATCGAATCAGCAGCAAAACTTGCCGGTTTGGAGAGTTATGATGTGATGAACGTTAAACGTAAGCTGACCGAAAATGAACTATTCTTAAAAGAATTGTTTAACCAATCTAAAGTTGAGTCATTAATGCAAGAAAGGCAGCAAACAAAAATCAAACCTAATATTAAATCCCAGCTATTGAATCAGTTTAAAGGTTTGCTTACCCTTACCAACTGGAATGATCCTAATAACGCTTATGCTAATTGTTTTTGTGAAATACACTAATAATATAGATCCAATTTAAGATGTTAAATAGCCCACTTTTTAGTGGGTTTTTTTATGGATAAACGTATTTATAAATCAACAAATGACACCGCTATCATTTATCTTGTATACTTACAATTCAAAAAATTATTGATACGTCCCAAAATAGGGTTGCTCTATTGAAAAAAATCACCATTAATGATGTCGCAAAACATGCGAATGTCTCTAAAAAAACAATTTCTAGAGTCTTAAATAATGAACCAAATGTCAGTCCCGACACCCGCAAGCGCATAGAAGAATCATTTAAACTACTTGGATATCGACCAAACCCTCAAGCAAGGGGGTTAGCTAGTAGCAATTCTTATTTAATTGGTTTAGTTTACCCTAGCCAAAGCAATAGCTATGTTTCTAGTATCCAAAAAGGTGCCCTAGAAAGGTGTCGTGCAGAAGGCTTTCACCTAGTTATTTATCCTGAAGATCATGAGAACGAAAGTCTAATTGAACATTTAGAATCAAATTTAGATAGTGCAAATCTTGATGGCATTATTTTAACCTCTCCTTTTGCCGATATGGTTCCTCTTCTCGATTTCCTAAAATTTCGAGACATTCCAGTTGTGAGAATTGGTGCATTGTCCTCTTTAGATAAAATCCCTAGTGTGATCAGTAATGATCTAGAAGCATCCTATGAAATGTGCCGATATTTAATTTCAATAGGTCACAGTAAAATTGCATTTATTAAAGGTCATTCTGATCACAGCTCCTCAGAACAACGCCTAAAAGGATATGCTAAAGCATTAAATGAAGCATCTATCCCAATTTTGGATAATTATATCCAACAAGGTAATTTCAGTTTTGAATCAGGTGAAGATTGTGCTCGTCGTCTGTTATCCCTTGATAATCCACCATCGGCCATTTTTGCTTCCAACGATTATATGGCAGCAGGAATTGTTAAGGTAGCTAATCAAAAAGGTATTTCGATTCCACACGATCTCACCGTTACCGGATTCGACAATGCCCCAGCTTCACGGTATATATGGCCATCGCTAACCACCATCAAACAACCAATTACGGAAATGGCAGCAGAAGCAACTCGGATGTTAATCCGAATTATTCGTAAAAAGCCTTTAGAAAATATCAATGTCTCTATAAAAGATGAACTCATCGTTCGAGAATCTAGCGCTCCGGCTAAAATTTATTAGTTAAAGTTAAGCTTTAAAAATTTAATAATCAATATCCTCTTTATTTTAACTTCCAAATTAGCGCTAAAATATCTCATCATCTGATGCATGTCCATTTAATGACATTTTTGCTTTATTATTGACACCGGTGTCAATTTGTGAGTTAATGCCTTATCTAAATTGATTATGCATACATCGAAACAACTTCATGTTAAATAAAACACTTGAAACTATTACTGAAAGAATCATTAATCGTAGTAAAAAACATCGTAGTCTATATCTTTCCAGAATGGAATCTGCGTCGTCTAAAGGTCGTACTCGCTCTCAATTAAGTTGTGGAAATTTAGCTCATGGTATGGCCACATGCAACCCAGCTGATAAAATAGTCATAGCTAATGAACAAGCAGCAAATCTTGGAATTATCAATGCATATAATGATATGTTATCAGCTCATCATCCTTACCAATCCTACCCAGAACTAATCAAACAAACTGCTGCAAGATCAGGCGTTACAACTCAAGTTGCTGGTGGTGTTCCCGCTATGTGTGACGGAGTAACACAGGGTCAATCAGGTATGGAGTTATCACTTTTTAGTCGCGATGTTATCGCAATGGCAACAGCAATATCCCTTTCTCATGACATGTTTGATGGTGTGCTTTGTTTAGGTGTTTGTGACAAAATTGTTCCCGGATTGCTGATCGGTGCATTGAGTTTTGGTCAACTACCGACCATATTTCTACCCGCAGGCCCCATGCTTACCGGTCAAAGTAATGATGAAAAAGCAAAAGTAAGGCAAGCATATGCGCAGGGAAAAGTTAACAGAAAAGAGTTATTAGAATCAGAAAGTCGTTCTTATCACGGAGTTGGAACTTGTACTTTTTATGGAACAGCCAATAGCAACCAAATGTTAATGGAAATAATGGGGTTACATTTACCAGGAAGCTCTTTTATTCCTCCAAATACTGAATTACGTAAACAATTAACGGCGGCGGCAGTATCCCAATTGATAAGCAATATTAACGATGAAAAAAACGTCACTAGGCTTTGCGATATCATTTCTGAAAAAACTATCATCAATGGATTAGTAGGCCTACTCGCTACAGGCGGATCAACTAATCATGCCATTCATTTAATCGCAATCGCAAAGGCAGCAGGAATTATTATTGATTGGCAAGACATGGCTGATTTATCAAAATGTGTTCCCCTACTCTGTAGAATTTACCCAAATGGAAGCGCTGATATTAACCATTTTCAAGCAGCAGGTGGAATGTCATTTTTAATGAAAGAATTAAGCCTTGGGGGATATCTTCACCAAGATGTTAAAACCATTATGGGTAGTGGATTATCCCATTACTTTAATGAGCCTATATTAGTAAAAAACATTCAAGCTGAAATTTACCGAGAATCAAATGAAATAGACACTTCAGATCAAAAAATTGAATGGTCAAAAGGTCCAAAAGAAACTCTTGATACAGATGTTTTACGTCCCGTTAGCAAACCTTTTAGCCATCATGGAGGGCTACAATTATTACAAGGAAACCTTGGTCGTTCTGTTATAAAAACTTCCGCAATTTCAGATGATAAATTAATCGTTGAGGCGCAGGCTGTTGTAGTTGATGATCAAAATGTTCTGGTAAATTTATTTGACCAAGGAAAGCTTAATAGAGACTTTGTTGCAGTAATTCGTTTCCAAGGGCCAAAAGCTAATGGAATGCCTGAGTTGCACAAACTAACGCCCATTTTAGGCTCATTACAAGACTCAGGTTTTTCAGTAGCAATTGTCACGGATGGTCGAATGTCTGGCGCTTCAGGAAAAGTCCCAGCAGCGATTCACCTTGTTCCTGAAGCACTTGATGGTGGCACAATATCAAAAATCATTACAGGTGATCTAATCCGTTTAAACGCAATTGATGGAACCCTCTCTCTTTTGATTGATCAGCAAACACTAGAAGCCCGTCCTACTGCAAGCAAAACTAATTTTGATGATCAATTTGGAATGGGTAGGGAGTTATTTAACGTATTCAGAAACTCCGTTTCAAATGCAGAACAAGGAGCATCTAGTTTTGAGTAAGTTATTAAAAGAACCATTCGACTTAATTTTATTTGGAGGTACAGGGGATTTATCTCTACGCAAATTATTACCATCAATGTACCGCGCCTTTATTGAAAATGAGCTCCCAGAAAAGTCAAGAATTTTGGTTTGTTCTAGAAAACAAAAAGATTTCAATGATTTGCCTACTATTATTGAAACGGCATTTAAAAAATTCATCACTGATGGTGATTTTGATAAAAATCAATTCAAAAAATTTATTCAATTAATTGTACCAACTTTGGTAGATGTCGTTAACTATGACAAAGGATGGGATAATTTAAAAAAACAATTTAAAAACCGTTCAGACGTGGCTCGAATTTTTTACCTCGCCATCATTCCAAACATTTATGGCGATTGCTGTAAAAACATTGCAAAAGCACAACTTGTTTCAAAAAATTCTAGAGTCGTAGTAGAAAAACCGATTGGTTATGATCAAGAGTCTGCAGAAGCAATTAATGACACAATTGCGAGCCATTTTGCCGAAGAACAAATATACCGTATTGATCATTACCTTGGCAAAGAAACAGTACAGAATCTATTAGCTCTTAGATTTAGCAATTCATTATTTGAAAATTTTTGGGATGCAAAATCAATTGATCATGTGCAAATAAGCATCAATGAACAAGTTGGTTTGGAAGGAAGAGCGGGCTTTTATGACGGTGCTGGTGCAATGAGAGATATGGTGCAAAATCATTTATTGCAATTATTAAGTTTGGTGACTATGGAATCACCTAATAATATGAATGCCAACAATATTCGTACTGAAAAAATAAAAGTATTACAAGCTCTAAGACCAATAACCAATGAGGAAGTCAAAAAATATACCGTTAGAGGACAATACGTAGCAGGGAATGTGGATGGAGAATTACAATCTGGATATCTGGAAGAGCTTTTTAACTCCTCCGAGAAGACTAATAGCCAAACAGAAACTTATGTAGCTATCAGCGCAAAAATTGATAACTGGCGGTGGGCTAATGTTCCTTTTTATTTAAGAACAGGGAAACGATTGACTCGTCGTAGCGCAGAAATAGTTATTCAATTTAAAGAGATTTCCCATAACGTATTTGAACCATCTTCCGGCGGACTTGTTCCAAACCGCTTAGTCATTCAACTACAGCCAGAGGAAAGAATGCAATTACACCTTATGGCTAAAGATATGACGCAACTTCAAACCATTTTAAAACCAGTCAAATTAGATTTAAATTTTACCGATTCAACTAATGGTTTTAAAAGCTTTGGATACAAACGTTTGTTACTCGATGCTATTGCTGGAAATCCAACACTATTTATTCATCGAGAAGAAGGTAAAGCCGCATGGGGTTGGGTTGATCCAATTATAAAATATTGGAAAGATAACGATATAAAGCCTAACTTATACCGAGCGGGAACTTGGGGGCCAAACGAGTCAGATGAAATGCTTGCTCAAGAGCAAAGAGAATGGATAGATATAAAAAATGAATAATAATATAACTTTACACAATTTTAAAAACAAGCAATTATTATTTAAAAGTATCGCTGAAAACTGTGCAAACAAGTTGTCTCAACAAATAAAACACTTAGGCGAAGCCAGTTTTATTATTCCCGGTGGAACCACACCCTCCCCTGCATTTAAACTATTATCAAACACTGATTTGCCGTGGGATAAAATTACCATTGCTCAATCTGATGAGCGTTGGGTTGATGCAAATCATTCTCAAAGTAATGAAAAATTAACACGTACAAGCTTGTTAATCAATCAAGCTAAAAAAGCAAATTATATTTCTATGAAAAACGATCAAGCTACACCATTTGAAGGTGAACAAAAAACGAACCAACACTATCAGAATCTATCCTCACCTTTTACTATAACTATGTTAGGTATGGGTTTAGATGGCCATGTTGCTTCATTATTTCCCGGTGCAAAAAATATTATAGAAGCCTTGTCACTCACCAATGAGAATTTATGTATAGCAATAAATGCTCAAGGTTGCCCGGTTGCAGGTGATTACCCTGATAGAATCAGTTTAACCTTATCTGCAATTTTAAATAGTACTACTATTATTTTATTAATTACGGGTAAAGAAAAAATGGCCGTAATACAAACTGCATTAGAAAAAAAACCAACCCGTAATTTACCGGTCAGTTATATTTTACATCAAACTGAAACACCTGTAGAAATATTCTGGAGTGAGTGAAATGAAAATGAAAGAAATAATGTCTAAATCCAGAGTTATCCCAGTTGTAGTGATAGAAGATTTAGACGATGCAGTTCCATTAGCCCAAGCATTAGTAAAAGGCGGATTGAAAGTGCTCGAAGTAACGTTAAGAACACCTGTTGCGATTGACTCGATTAAACTGATAAAAAATCAAGTAAAAGGTGCCATTGTTGGTTCAGGAACAGTCGTTGATCTTAAAACTTTTAAAGCATCCGTTGAAGTAGGCGTTGATTTTATTGTTAGCCCGGGCACAACTGATGAATTACTCAAAGCATTTGCTAGTCAACCGATTCCAATACTTCCAGGCGTAAGTACCGCTTCCGAAGTTATGAAATTAATGAATTTGGGTTATGATGCAATGAAATTTTTTCCCGCAGAAGCTGCTGGAGGAGTCAATATGATTAAATCAATCGGTGGTCCCATTCCACAAGTTACCTTCTGCCCAACTGGTGGCATTAATTTAAATAATGCAAAAGCTTATTTAAGTCTAAAAAATGTAACCTGTGTCGGCGGAACTTGGATGCTTGATAAACAACTCATAGCGGACAAAAAATGGACTGAAATTTCCCGTTTAGCTCAGCACGCGAGTAACTTGTAAAAATATTTCACATTTAATTACTTAACAAAGAGGAACTAAAAATGATTAACGTTGCAATTAATGGCTATGGACGTATCGGACGTAATATATTACGAGCGCTTTATGAAGGTGACTATCGTGATGAAATAAAAATAGTCGCCATTAACGATTTAGGTAATGCAAAAAATAATACTCATTTAACTAAGTATGATACCGTTCATGGTCGATTTTCGGCTGACGTTCAGTTACTCGATAACAAACTAATTGTTAATGGCGATGTCATTCAAATATTCAGCGAACGCGATCCTGAAAATTTACCGTGGAAAGATCTAGAGATCGATATTGTTTATGAATGCACAGGTTTCTTTACCAAAAGAGAAGATGCCAATAAGCATATAAATGCCGGTGCAAAAAAAGTCATTATTTCTGCACCGGGTACTGATGTTGATGCAACCATTGTCTACGGTGTAAATCACGATGTACTAACTAGCGATTGTCAAATAATATCCAATGCGTCATGCACAACTAATTGCTTAGCACCTATAGCAAAGATATTTAATGATAATATTGGTATTGAATCCGGATTGATGACAACCATCCATGCATTTACCAACGATCAAAAACTCATTGATGCAGCACATTCAGATGTTTATCGTGCTCGTGCAGCAACTCACTCAATGATTCCGACTAAAACAGGGGCGGCAAAAGCAGTTGGTATTGTACTACCCGAACTCGATGGAAAATTAGATGGCATGGCTGTCCGAGTTCCAATAATTAACGTTTCAGTAGTTGATTTAACCTTTGTTGCCTCTCGCGATACTACTATAGAAGAAGTGAACAAATTAATTGAAGGTGCCGCTAAGAATCAAATGAAAGGCATACTCACCTATGTTGATGAACCTTTAGTATCAATTGACTTTAATCACGACCCTGCCTCATCTAGTTTTGATTCATCTCAAACTAAAGTGAACGGTCGAATGGTAAAAGTGATGTCTTGGTATGATAACGAATGGGGGTTTTCAAACAGAATGTTAGATACTAGCCTTGTGTTAATGGCTTGCACTAACCAACACCAATTAAAAAAAGCTGTTTAACCAGTCGGTAAAATTATGAAGTTGCGTACAAATCTTGCAAGTTGGAAAGCTCTAGAAGATCATTCATTAATAATGAAATCGGAGTTTATGCGTGACTTTTTTGAAAAAGATGAACATCGTTTCAAAAATTTCTCAATTGAATTAAATCGCTTTTTATTCGACTATTCAAAAAATCTAATCACTCAAGAAACCGTAGATAAATTAATTGCTCTAGCAAAAGAAACTCACGTTGAAAAATGGCGAGATGAAATGTTCGCCGGAAAAAAAATCAACAAAACCGAAAATCGAGCGGTATTACATACTGCACTAAGGAATCGCAGCAAAACAAAAATAGAAGTTGATGGCGTAAACGTGACAGAGCAAGTTGAAGATGAACTTAAACGAATGAAAGAATTTGTTAATAAAGTTAGACGAGGTGACTTGTTAGGTTTTACCGGAAAACCAATTAAAGATGTTGTTAATATCGGCGTTGGCGGTTCAAACTTGGGACCGCAACTGGTGACTGAAGCACTTAAAAATGTCAGTGATAAAAATATTAATACCCATTACGTTTCTAATGTTGATGGAACTCAAATTGCGGAAGTATTAAGACCATTAAATCCTGAAACCGTTTTATTTATAGTCTCGTCTAAATCATTTTCAACCATAGAAACAATGACCAATGCAAAAACAGCCATGCGCTGGTTAGTCTCTGCAGCTTTTGATGATCAAGTGGTAAAAAGTCAATTTGTCGCGGTTACAGCTTTACCCGAAAAAGCAACTGAATCAGGCTACAGTGAAGATAGAATTTTTAAAATGTGGGATTGGGTGGGTGGTCGTTTCTCTCTTTGGTCTGCAATCGGATTACCCATTGCGCTTGATTTAGGTTTTGAAAAATTTATAGAATTATTAGAAGGAGCGCATGAAATGGATCAACATTTTCAAACCGCGCCTTTAGAAGAAAATGCACCGATGCTTCTTGCACTAATTTCCGTTTGGAATACCACTTTTTTAGGCTGCCAATCCCAAGCAATTTTACCCTATGACCAAACACTGCATATGTTGGCATCCTATTTACAACAGGCAGAAATGGAGAGTAATGGTAAATCCGTTACATGGCATGGTGTAGAAGTTAACTACCCTACTGTTCCAGCGATCTGGGGTGGGCTTGGAATAAATGGACAACATGCTTTTTATCAATATTTACACCAAAGTAAAAATGTAATTCCTGCAGATTTTATTGGAAGCGTTACAAACGCGACATCAGTTAAAGGACACCACACGCCTCTTATGGCTAACTTTTTCGCACAATCGCAAGCATTGATGACAGGCGTTAATGAAAAACAAGTTAGAAGTGACTTAAAAGCAAAAGGCAGACAACCAGATTTTATTGATCGTTTAGCGCCTCATAAAGTCCATGAAGGTAATCGGCCGTCTAATACTATTCTACTTAAAAAGTTAGATACTTGGACATTAGGATCGTTGATTTCGATGTATGAACATAAAATATTTGTACAGGGTATTTTGTTGCAGATTTGTTCATTCGATCAATGGGGTGTTGAGTTAGGAAAAGGTTTGGCCGTTAAAATTCAAAAAGAATTAGTTGAAGGTTCAAATACTGAGCACCATGATTCCTCTACTCAAAATTTGATTGATTATTATCAAAAAAATCGATAACTTTATTGTAGTTCCAATTCAATTTGTAGGTTGGCGGTGATGAAAGAACCCCCAACAAATATTTTGAAACATGCAACCTGATATCAACATAACACTGATTTTCATTCTGACAATTTGTTGGGTTCGCCAACCAAACCAAACTTCATTCATCTAGAGCAACCAACCGTTCACAATTCATTGGATCTATTTGTTAAGAATTGAACCTTCGGCAAAAAGTGTTTCAACTAACTCTTTCTGAAGTTCACGCCCTGAAATTTTGATCAACGCTATCATATTATCATCAGTCTGAATTAGTTCTTCCGTACAACTAAAGCTTCTTTTAACACGGCTAGCGCATTTTAACCCCTTGCTCCATAAGGCTTGAGCGAAATTTATCATCCAATGTAGCCATTTTTTTCTTGCGAGCGAGACTCGCAGACTTCGTTTTGGCATGTCTAAAAAACTTTCAAACCATTGTTTTTTTGAGCGTGCAAATTCAGCCATGGTGACAAAATTATCAGCACCACAAATGACCGCACAGATTGCCATTGTAATAATATTGTTAAAATTGGTTATTTATAACCCGTTTGCCCTGATCAATTAGGCATAATCATTAACGGATTCAAACCTATCAATAAAATAGACTTTGTTATTTAAGGTGATAAAGCATGATAAACAAAATTTACAATGCTCGTTTACATACCTTTTTAGATTACAGTTCATCTTCCTTAGCAATAGCTGCCGCTCGAATACTACTTTGAACTAATATTAATAGCTCTCGTAAAGCCACTGAAAATTTAGCAAATTCATGGCGGCTACTGGCTCTAAAGTCCGCCACCATTTGCTGCCAACGAGCCAATAAATTACTGTTATCATCAAGCCACGAATTAATGCGTTTTTCAGCATTAGTCTCTTCAGATGACATATGTAATACGGCAACGGTTAAACTTCGCTGCTGCCAATCTAAATCCTCTCGGAATGTCGCTCTTGCAAAAGCTTGCCAATGGTTATCAACTGGCTGTTTAGTAATTTGCTCTAAGAACCAATGAAGCTCTAATTTTGAACCCAATTTATAATAAACCTCAGCAACCAAAGATACCTTTAATGACGTCATTGTCGCAACTTCAACAATATCGAGAGCGGAAAATATAGTACTTAAATAACTCACTTTAGTTGCTAACTCTTCAGAAACACCTTTTTTAACCCATTTAGTAATCCCAGAACTTATATTAACAACCTCCTCAGTATCTAAAGCACTTTTAATATTCTTATGTAACTCCAAAACACCTGATTTAAAGAACTCAACACCTTCACTTATTGCAAGGTTCTTTCTGCGGTGCCTCAAGAACCAGCGAGTACATCGTCGAACCATTCGTTGTGTTTGATAGAACATCGCATTTCTGACATTCGCTGGTACCGAATGATCGAGCGCTTCTATTTCTTTCCAAATAGCAGGCATATCAAATATTTCTTTTGCCAAACTAAAACAAATAGCTACGTCCGAAGGCAAAGCCCCGGTTTCATCAATGGTTCGGAATGCAAAGTTACTTCCCAAATAATCAACCATTTCATTAGCTAGTCTCATTGCAATAATTTCATTTTTCAAAGGGTGATTTTGCATTTGAGCTTGGTATTTTTTACGAAGCGCCGTTGGAAAATAATTTACCAGCTCATTTTCATAATAAGCTTCATTAGAAACTTCCGGACAACATAGATCTTCTTTTAAAATCATTTTTCCGTAAGCTGCAAGTACAGCCAATTCTGCGCGAGTTAATCCTTCACCCTTTGCTAGCCTTTCAAGTAATTCTTCATCACTCGGTAAAAACTCTAGCTCTCTATCTATCTTTCCTTCTTTTTCCATCCAGTGAATAAACCTCATTAATTCCTTCACCATTTTCACGCTACGGCTTTCACTAATACTGATAGTTTGAGCTTGTAAGAAATTTTCTCTTAAAACAATTTTACCAACCTCATCAGTCATACTTAACAAAACTTTATTGCGTTGTTTTTCTGTCATATCGCCATCGGCAACGGTTTGGTTTAAAAGTATTTTGATATTGACTTCATTATCAGAACAATTAACGCCACCGGCATTATCAATAAAGTCAGAATTTCCTCGTCCGCCGTTCTTCATATACTCAATACGTCCTAACTGAGTCACACCCAAATTACCGCCTTCTCCAATAATTTTGCACTTTAAATCACAACCATTTACGCGCAAATTATCATTCGCTCGGTCGCCAACATCGGTATGTGACTCACTAGTTGCTTTAATATAAGTTCCGATCCCACCGTTCCATAAAAGATCAACTTCAGATTTGATGATTGCGTTAATTAATTTGTTAGGTGGAAGACTATCCACTTTAATATTAAGCCATTTTTTAATTTCCGTACTTAGAGGAATTGACTTTGCTAAGCGAGAGAATATCCCACCCCCCTTAGAAATTAATTTTTTATCATAGTCTTCCCAACTAGAGCGTGGAAGATCAAAAAGACGTTGCCTTTCTACAAAACTTTTCTTTGAGTCTGGGTTGGGATCAATGAAAATATGTAAATGATTAAACGCTGATATCAATCGAATATGCTCAGAGCAAAGCATACCATTACCAAATACATCACCCGCCATATCGCCTACACCAACGACAGTAAAATCTGTTTTTTGGCAATCAATACCCATTTCCATGAAATGTCGTTTAACGGATTCCCAAGCACCTTTTGCGGTAATACCCATTTTTTTGTGATCATAACCAACGCTGCCACCAGACGCAAAGGCATCTCCTAACCAGAAGTTGTAATCATCTGAAAGACCATTGGCAATATCAGAAAAAGTGGCCGTTCCTTTATCTGCAGCAACCACTAAATAAGGGTCATCTTCGTCCAATCGAACTACATCAACAGGTGGTACAAGCTCACCTTTAACCAAGTTGTCTGTCACATCTAATAAGGCGCTGATAAAAATTCGATAACATTTAATTCCTTCAGCCATAAATTCATCACGGCTTAACCCTTGTAAATTTCGTTTACAAACAAATCCACCTTTTGCTCCAACCGGTACAATGACAGAGTTTTTAACTTGTTGAGCTTTTACCAAACCCAAAATTTCGGTTCTAAAATCTTCGCGACGATCAGACCAACGCAAACCGCCTCGAGCTACTTTTCCGCCTCTTAAATGAACACCTTCTAATAATGGTGAATAAACAAATATTTCAAACATTGGTGCAGGTAAAGGAATATCAGCGATCTTAGATGGTGTTAGCTTGATTGAAATATAATTTTTTGCTTTACCGTTTTCATCCTTCTGAAAAAAATTGGTTCGAATACTGTTATTGATTAATTCAAGATAACGATTCAAAATTCTATCTTGATCAAGGTTTGATACATTTTCTAATTCTTTATTAATTCTTTTGAAAAGTACCAACTCTTTCTTCTTATCTCGATCGATACTTGGATCAAATTTTTGGTAGAAATAATCCACAATGAATCGCACAATTTTTGGATAACTTGCCAACGTTTCTTCTACATATTGTTGAGAAAAGCTCGATCCAATTTGCCATTTATATTTAGCATAAGCTCTCAACAATGCCGTTTCTCGCCAATCTAATGAAGCACTTAATATTAACCGGTTAAAGCCATCATTTTCAGCGTCACCTAACCAGATCTCTCTAAAAGCATCTTGAAATTTATCTTTTAATGCTTCCAAATTAAGCATTTCAGAACCAGCATGAGTCATCTCGAAATCGCTGATCCAACGATTCACACCGCCAAGAGGCTTTACCTTAAAAGGTGTTTCGCCTATGACCTTTAAACCCATATTTTCTAGCATAGGCATAATTTCAGATAATGGTTTTGGCTGATTTCGGTAAAATAATTTGAATTTAATATGAGACTCGTCATCCTCTTGCGCACGATAAAGTAGCATACTCATTGCATTGGAATCAGATAATAATTCCATATGTTTAATATCTAACAAAGCTGTTGGAATAGTTGAATCATCTTGATAACCCGCTTGAAATGAACTTCCATAGCGTTTACTTAACCTTTGTCCTTCGGCTTCACCATAGGTTGCGTTGAGCGATTCTTTTAAATTATCTTCCCAAGTTCTCGTACATTGCTGTAAATCATTTTCTACCGAGTTGATATCAAACTTCACTCGCTCTGCATTATGTACCGGTACTAAAAAATGTATACGAGATAAAACAGATTCAGAGAATGTAGTGGTAAATTGAATATTACCGCTAGAGTCAAATGCCTCAGATAATACATCGGTAATTTTTAGTCTGTTAACTGTATTGTACTGTTCACGAGGAACATAAACGAGGCAGGAAAAAAATCGTCCGTAAGGGTCTTGTCTTACAAATAATCTAATGATTGGGCGTTCTTGCATTTGCAAAATACCAATCGATGTTTCCAATAAATTAGCGTAACCCGTTTGAAAAAGTTCATCTCTAGGATAAGTTTCCAAAATATTTTTTAAAGCCTTGCCGTCATGTTCAAAATCAGATAATCCTGATTCATCATGAACCGTAGTAATCTTTTGACGCAATACAGGAATATGCATGGGATTGAGGTTATAAGCAGCCGAGGTATAAAGACCAATGAATCTGTCTTCGCCAATAATATTACCTTTCTCATCGATTCGTTTAACACCCACATAATCTATATGTGCTGGACGATGAACACGGGAAACAGAACTCAATTTAGTTAAAACCATTAAGTTATCTGTTTTTAAAATAAGATCTCTAGCACCTTTTGGTAAATCATCTAATGCAACCGCCTTAGGCTCCCAAGTGCTCTTAGTATAAAGACCAAGACATGTATCAAGTTGAGGGCTAAGTACTTTCCCTTTTTTACCATTTTGCAAATCAAAATAGGCATAACCTAATAGAGTGAAATGATTGCCACTGATCCATTTTAGGAAGTCACGACTTTCGGTATTTTTGTCACTTTGTAACTTTTTAGGTAGATTGCTCATATGATCGACGGCATTATAAAGTTTGGCTCTCACCATTTTCCAGTCATTAACCACCACTTTAATTTCCGATAAAACAACCGCTAAATTTTTCTCAATTTCTTTTAAAGATGATTCATCTAATTGACGGTCGATTTCGATCAGCATAGGTGTGATTTTTGGCTTTATATCACTCGAATGAGGGTGTTCAATCTTGACCAACTTATTCGATTTTTCAACTTTAACCGTCATTGGCAAATGAATATGCAAATGGACTCCGACCCCCATTCTATTTAATTCCATTCTTACAGAATCAACCATAAACGGCATGTTGGGATGCACAAGTTCAATAATACTGTGACTAGACTGCCACCCATCATTTTCTAACTCAGGAGAGGAAACCTTAATCGCCGTTTTATCAGGATCATTATTTTTCGATATAAAACGCCATAAACTCACTATAAGGGAATAGAGATCATTCGCTGTTTTTTGTTCAATATCACCATCACTGATATTCATACAAAAATATCGTGCAAACTCTGAAACTAAAGCACTGTCTTTTTTATTGAATTTAGACTCTATTAACGTAAGAACACTTTTAAATAGAACGCTATCTTGATGGTTTTTTGTATGTGGCATGGGGATCCCCTGCTTTATTTCTTTAAGATAATGGTTTTTAAGTTTAAATTTGTAATTTGATTTTATACTTCTTTAACTAACTGTAATTGTAGGGGAAAGTTTTAGATTTAACACTATTAATTATTTCTATTTTAAATTTTTTTATTTCAAATAGAAATAAGAAAATAATATCTATCAACAAATGCTGAGACCTGTTAATTAAATAAACTGGCTAAATTGAGAGGTATTTGGCGTTTCATCAACCCTAATTAAACTATTTGCTTTTCCACTGGACGAGTAATCCAAAACAAAATGACCAAAAACACCTGAGTGGCTTACGTAAGGAAGTATTAAATTGGCAGGAAATTGCAGTCTCTGACCATTATTTGCAACAACAGAAATAATTTTAGCTGTTCCAGCGTAATATTTTTCTAGTTCAGATGGCGATATTTTAATATTGAAGTCTATTTGAGGCATTTTAATTGCATCAGTACAAATCAGTACAATAGGAATGAAGATAAGCCATATTATAGCCTATCCGAAAAACTTTAATCTTATTTACTCCATGACACTCAACGCTCATCTCTATGACACAAATTGTCACAAATGACTATTTGAAAGACCCTTTTAATAATAATTCCCAATACAATTATATTTAAAAACGTGATGAACATCTCATTTCAACCAAACAACCATATCAATACTCACTTAATTGAATAGTTGCTAACCGATTGAATTGCAGACAGTTTATGACATAGGTTAGACTTGAAAACACTGTCAAAGGTTGAAATGGATTTTTGTAACAAGACTATTAATAAGTAGAATTGGCATCACCTTTGCTTTATACAAAACTATCTAGATTATCGTTGTGCTTGTAAAAACTGACTTGTAACAACAGATAAGATATTTCTAGAGACCGTAAGATTAATTTCTTGATTATTTCGATAAATACTCTAAGTTTAATTGAAAGCCGTCAATATAAGGCTGTCTACTTATACTAACTTAAGAGATTATGGAATCATTAGGAAATTAGTTTCACGGAATGTTTTACTAAAATTATCTATTTTACATTAACAGAGGATTTACCCATGAAAAAAGTACAATCAGGTTTTACATTAATTGAACTAATGATCGTTGTTGCGATTATTGGTATTTTGGCTGCGATTGCGTTGCCTGCTTATCAGGATTATACGATTAAAGCGAAATTAAGCTCAGCAATGTCGTCTGCAAGTAGTTTGAAAACAGCTGTAGGTCTCTGTGCTCAAGAAGAAGGTGGTGTTTTGACTAATTGTGATACTAGCTCGAACGGTATTCCCATATTTAATGCAACAAAAGAAGTAGCTTCAGCTACTGTGACGGATGGAAGCATCGTTTTAACTTTAGCTACAGGAATTGGTGATGGTGTGGATGGTTTGACAGTTACTTTTGTTCCAACTGTTGGAACTACTAGTGTAACTTGGGTTACTTCAACAACCGTTACACAATCAGCTGGTAAGGATTACCTTATTAGAAACAACATATAGTTGTCAAACTGCTTCAAAAAGCCCAGTAATAGCTGGGCTTTTTAGCTTAATTAGCCTTGGTAAAACTTTAATTAGTAGTAAACAGTTTGAGACTATTGGTTTTATTGTAATGTCTAAATAGATTTATCCGTTTTAAAAAAAATAATCAAATATTTTCTATTCACATTTTATGTACACTTATTTATTAAAGTATGTATCAAGATTTATCACCTAATTTAAAGGCATTATCACAAAACTCATAATTTTTGTATAAATAGAGATTAGAGTGAATTCCCATCTCTTTGATATTGATACTTGATCTACAAATCAATGTGTTTTTCTCTCTGTAGCAACCAACCTAAACACGTATAATAAACTTAAAAATTCTTAACTTATTTTTTAGGCTTATTTTATATCTCCCTGTTTTTTAAGTTAATTTATTAGAATTAGCTGCGTGTTTACACTATACTGTTTTAATCAAAACGGCTTTCATTTGAATTGAGATAAATACATGGCGTCATCACAAGCAAACGTTATTTTAAGTGGGTTAGCACGAAAATTAATCCAAGAAGGCTTTTTAGATGAGCCAGCAGCAATGGATGCCATTTCCAATGCTCAAAAAAATA